>JBPEWV010000151.1:0-42371 GCA_052032335.1 Pleionea sp.
CTGTTGGTATCGTCGATAAACGACAACTTGCTAGCCAGACTTTCAGCTGTTTGCCCCCGAGGACCTGACGTTGGCAGTAAATGCCAAAAGTCAACACGTCCAGAAAGACTCTTTAAAGCCACCTCTGCGCGCTTATCGTTTAACAAGCCACAAACCGCAATCCAACGTTTAACCTGTGGCTGTTGATTCATTTTTTCTGAAAGATTAGCTATGGCCTGTGGATTATGCGCAACATCCAGCCAGACATTTGGGTACCCTTCGACCGACTGCCAGCGTCCGGGTAAGACAATCTTTGTTAAAGCTTGAGGCAGTTCAGAAACCTCAAACCCCAGGCAATGACACGCCAGTGCAGCACATCGTAGACTGGTGGGAAATATCTGATGGGAATAGCGTTTCTCTAGCGGCAAGTCCCATTCCGGGAAAAAGTCGTTGATTCGATCGGTATTCAAAACCTGGTTGCAATGAGCTACATAAGGTTCTGTCAAATTCGCCACAGTCGAACCGCCCACCACCACAGGTTTTCCCGGTCGGGTAATACCCGATTTTTCACGCGCAATTTGCGTCAATTCGGAACCCAGCCAGTCTTCGTGATCGTAATCGATACTGGTGATCAAACTGCAATCATTTTCGACGATATTCACCGCATCAAGCCGACCACCCAGTCCAACTTCCAGAACAATTACATCGGGAGATGCTGCTGCTATTTGATACAAGGCCGCCAGTGTTGTGAATTCAAAATAGGTCAGTTTGATGTCGTCACGACTGTCATCAATCGCCTGAAACGCTTCAACCCATTGTGCTTCGCTTTGCTCCTGCCCGGCAATTCTTAAACGTTCAGTGAAACGCAGCAAATGCGGTGATGTGTAAACAGCAACGCGCTTACCTTGCTGACTTAAAATGGCCTCTAAAGCGGCAACCGCAGATCCTTTGCCATTGGTGCCTGCAACTGAAATAACAGGGGCATTAAAAGTTAATAATCCCAAGCGTTCACCAACGTTGGTTACGCGTTCCAGCCCCAGTTCAATATGAGAAGGATGGGTGGACTCGATATAATCGAGCCACCGAGATAAGGATTTCAAAGAACCAACTCGATCAGTCTTCTTCGACCTGGCGTAATGGTTCGCTTTTGTGCGTCAGCTTCGACAAAATGGAAGCCAGACGAGAACGAAGTTCACGACGATCGACGATCATATCGATGGCGCCTTTTTCCAAAAGGAATTCACTGCGCTGAAAACCTTCGGGCAATTTTTCGCGAACGGTTTGCTCAATGACTCGCGGTCCAGCAAAGCCAATTAACGCATTCGGCTCGCCCACATTGACATCGCCCAACATCGCTAAACTTGCTGAAACACCGCCCATTGTTGGGTCAGTAAGCACCGAAATAAACGGAATGCCTTTCTCCGACATACGAGCTAATGCGGCGCTGGTTTTTGCCATTTGAAACAACGACAGTAGTGCTTCTTGCATTCGCGCTCCACCACTGGTCGAGAAACAAATCAATGGGCAGTTATTTTCGATGGCGTAATTTGCCGCTCGAACAAACTTTTCACCTACAACCGAGGCCATGGAGCCACCCATAAAGCTGAATTCGAACGCCGCACACACCACAGGGATTTCCAGTAACTCGCCAGCCATAACAACCAGCGCATCATTCTCACCCGTTTGCTTTTGCGCGCTACTCATGCGGTCTTTGTATTTTTTGGAGTCTTTGAATTTCAAAGCATCAACCGGCTTCAACGAGGCTGCTAACTCTTTACGGTTGTCTGGATCCAGAAACTTTTCCAAACGCTTACGGGCACTGATTCGCATATGATTGCCACACTTGGGGCAAACTTCTAAATTACGCTCAAGTTCGGATCGATATAAAACCGATGCACATTGATCGCACTTCGACCAAACACCCTCTGGAATCGACTTTTTACGACTGTCTACAGACGTATTTCTTTTTGGAAGCAGTCTTTCTAACCAGCTCATAGTTTCCTCAATGTCGCGTTGTTCTCTAAAATTGCGGCGAATTTTACCATGCCCAGCTCATTAGAGTAGTAGATTTTGTCTCAATCTGGTCGTATCAGTCGAGTAGCCACAAGCCCGGTTCGTTTTTGGGCAATTGGATACCTTGACCATAATTGGCCTGAATAAAATAGAGACCGGCAGGACTCGCTGTTGCAGCGGCTTGAGTGCGATCTTTACCGTTTAATAATTGTGCGATCCACTCAACCGGATGTTGTTGTTTTCCAACCGCGATTAGCGAACCGGCAATATTTCGCACCATATGATGCAAAAATGCATTGGCGGTTATGTCGATAATGACAAATCGTTGTTTGCGAAAAACTTTCACCTGAAACACGTTTCGAAACGGCGTAGGCGACTGGCAACTGGCCGCCTGAAACGCGCTAAAGTCTTGTTCACCCAGCATCTGTTGCGCAGCCTGATGCATAAGATGCTCATCCAATGGCTCCCTGACCCAGGTGACTTGGCCAGCCAGTACCGCCGGTCGAACTTTCTGATTGGCGATAACGTAACGGTAACGCCGAGAAATTGCAGAAAACCGGGCATGAAAGTCATCCGCCATTGGTTTCGCCCATAAAATAGCAATGTCATCCGGCAAATGCGCATTACCACCTAAAACCCAGGCTTTCTCGGGACGTTCAACATGTGTCTCAAAATGAATCACTTGGCCCAGAGCATGCACACCTGAGTCGGTGCGACCGGCGCAATAAACGGAAACCGAATGATTGGCGACCTTAGAGAGGGCGTGTTCGACGTGCGACTGAACAGACGGCGAGTGCGATTGACGTTGCCAACCGCTGTAGGCCGTACCAAGATATTCAACACCAACAGCAATTATCATTTAAACAACTTGGTACGGGTTTAAGACCATTAAATTTTTTCGAGTAAGCCTAATGCTTCGTTTTTATGGGCTTCGCTGCCCTCTTCGACAACTTCGTTAAGGATTTCTTTAGCACCGTCGGTATCGCCCATGTCGATGTACGCTCGCGCTAAATCCAGTTTGGTTGATGCTTCGTCGGTACCGTCCATCAAGTCATCGTCCAAACTGTCGTCGTCGTCCAGATCAAAGTCACCGTCTAGATCCATATCGCCACTTAAATCTAAATCGGCGTCAAGATCGTCTTCTAGCGATGCGGTTGCACTCGAATCTTCAGACTCAATATCCAATGAGGTATCCAACGAGTCATCGTCCAAATCGAGCGAAATCTCATCAGCTGATGCATCAGCCAAATCGCTGTCGGAACCCAAGTCATCGTCTAAATCAAGATTCAGATCGTCGCCTTCTGTGTCCAAATCGAATGACTCATCGTCGAGTGAAAATTCGTCTTTGTCCGCCGACGTATCGGTGTCGGATGCAGATTCATTAATGTCAAAATCCAGATCATCTGTGTCAAAATCTTGTTCTTCACCACCAATTTCAGATTGCTCTAATGTTTCGTCCAACGACACTTCAGACTCGGTGTCCAAATCATCCAAAGAGAAGTCGTCATCCAGCTCAACGTCTGATGAAGGTTCATCGTCACCAAAAATCTCTTCCGTCGAAGGCAATTCAAACTCATCATCAACTGAGGTTTCACCAGGCCAGGCTTGCGATTTAATTTCACTGACCTGCCGCGCAGCATCACTGTCAGCGGCCCAAACATCATTATGAATCGATTCAAACTCTTCGAAGCTGGTTTTATCTTTAGTTTCGCCAAAGCACTCCAGTAACTTAAGTTTTAAATCGGTTCGTTCTGGGTGCTGCTCGATGGCTTCTTTCAGTAATTTTTCGGCTTGATCGTATTTGCCGTAAGCAATATAAATGTCGGCTTCACCCAGAGGATCAGCATCAGACGACGAGTCTTCATCAAATACGTCATCGGAATCCAGATCACCAAGCAGGTCATCGCCAACGTCCGGCATGTCCATACTTTCTTCAGTGTCAAAGCCTGAACCTTTGGTTGAACCAACCAGATCATCCTGGAACTCTTCTTCTGACATTCGCTGACGCATTTTCCAGAACACGGCAAACGCACCTAACAAAACTACTATCAGAGCAATCGAACCATAAAGATACAGCGGCTCGTCGTACCATGAGGTGGATTTCGGCGGACGACTTAAACTGGAGCTTGGCTTGGTAGAAGCTGGTTTGCTCTCACTTTTGGTTTGGTTTTCCATATCGGGTTTAGGCTCATCGTCCGATCTTGCCGCCATTGATTCATCGGTTTGTACGCTTGAGTCGAGTGCGCTGTCATCCGATTCAGTTGGTGGAAGCATAGCGTCATCTGAACCTTGTGACGCATCTTGAGCGCTTTCCATACTGCTTTGCTCGGACGTCGCAGTTTCATCTTCTGATAAGTCAGGTTCTTCATTGGCAAACACATCATCCTGATTCGCCAAAGCCGCACCGGTGGTCGAATCAAGATTAACCGCAGAGCTATCTTGCTGTTCAAGTTTGCTCAAGGCATCTTGAAGCTTACGGCGTAATTCTTCGTTTTCGGCTTCGAGCGTCGCTGCCGCTTCTTTGGTCTGGGCCAGTTCCGATCGTAAATTGGAAACTTGCTCACCATTCACCGACGAACCCGATTGTTCACCTGACGAAGACGATGACGGTGTCGCTAAACGCAAACGATCGCCGCTGCGTGTCGCTTGTTGCGAGCTGGATTGACGACCTGAGGTGTCCAAAACACTGTCTCTTGAGCCGCCACGCAATCGGGCTACCATATCTTGCAGAGCCGCTCGTTGCGGCGTTGATGCGATTTGCTCGGCACTTGGAATGTCTAATACCGCACCTTGCTTGAGTAAGTTGATATCGCCATTTAAAAATGCTTCTGGATTGGCACGGTACAATGCGACAAGAGTTTGATGAATGGTGGCATTTCCGGGTTTAACCTGGGTGGCAATTCCCCAAAGTGTTTCAGCATTTCCAACCGGGCCATAAGACTCACCTGAAAAAACGGCTTTTCTTTCTACTGCCGTGGATTGGCGAGGCTGTGCTACCGAACGAGTCGTTGTGGGTTGTTGAGTGGCAGAGGGTTGACTGGTTGCCTGATTGACTGTCGAAGACTTGGACTGCGAAAAAACAGGAGGATCGAGAAGCATGGTGTATTCACGTAACATGCGCCCTTTCGGCCAGTTCAGCTCAACCAGGATATTCAAAAACGGTTCTTTAATGGGTTGCCGGGTTGTGACTTCTATGAATAACTTTTCGCCTTGCTTTACCGTTTTAAAACGGATGTCGCGTAAAAAGCTTAAATAATCGATACCAGCTTTCTCAAACTCGGCACGACTGGCCAGCGATGCCGCCACTTCAAATTCCGACATCCCTTCTGGAGAAAACAATTCAATTTCAGCCTTCAATGGCTGATTTAATCCAGAATTTAGTTTTATCTCACCCAGTCCCAGTGCACTGACACCCACCGAAAATGTACCGAGGACAAAAACCAAAACCAGGCTAAGTTTGCGAAACATATAAAGTTCCCTTTAGTTACTGGCTCTTCACAGAAACCCGTTTAAACGTTAACTAGTTAGAGTATTATCTTAAGATTATTCTTTATGATATCGCAGTAACTATAGCAAATACTTTATATTTTTTGGAATAAATTTTTCAAAGTTATCAACACTTTCTTGATTAATGTCTCAAATTGAGTCAAAACTGAAGAAAGCATCTCAGAACCAATAAAAACAATAAGTTACACGCACTGCTTCATGAAATGCTTTAAACAGTCGAATAATCCAAATAAAAATCAGTCAGTTACAAATATTGATCGATTAAAAGCTCTGCGATTTGAACACTGTTCAAGGCCGCACCTTTGCGCACATTGTCCGACACCACCCAAAGGTTTAAACCTCGTTCAAAACTGATGTCGTTTCGAATTCGACTGACCCAGACCTGATCGTTACCCGCGCCATGGGTGGCTGGCATCGCGTAATCATTGGCGGAAGTATCGTCGCAAACAGTCACCCCCGGCGATTTGGCGAGCAGTTCTCGAGCATCACTGGCGTTTAACGAATCTTTCAATTCAAGATGAATGGCCTCGGAGTGACCAAAGAAAACCGGGACTCTTACTGCCGTGGGATTCACACGAATGCTGTCATCCCCCATAATCTTGTGTGTTTCCCAGACCATTTTCATTTCTTCCCGTGTGTAACCGTTGTCCTGGAAGCTGTCGATATGCGGCAAGACGTTGAACGCAATTTGATGCGGATAAACTTTGACTGTCGGCTCTTTGCCACTTAATAGTTCCGTGGTTTGCCGGGCCAATTCGTTAACCGCTTCTTTACCAGACCCTGACACAGCCTGATAAGTTGCAACGTTGACCCTATCAATACCAACCGCATCGTGAATTGGCTTCAAAGCAACCAGCATCTGTATCGTTGAGCAGTTTGGATTAGCAATTATGCCGCGCGTCTTATAGTCGGCAATGGCTTGTGGGTTAACCTCAGGAACGACCAAAGGCACATCTTCGTCATACCGGAACTCAGAAGTATTATCGATGACCACACAGCCCTGCTCTGCTGCTTTCGGCGCGTACTCTTTGCTGATGGCTCCCCCAGCGGAAAACAAAGCAATATCGACCTGTGAAAAATCGAAATGGGCCAAGTCGGAAACCACGACATTCTTCTCGCGAAAGCCCAGAGTTTCACCGGCCGAACGTTCGCTGGCCAGTAAAAACAATTGTTTCACCGGAAAATCACGTTCTTCTAAAATTTCACGCATGACTTCACCGACGGCACCGGTAGCCCCAACAATGGCGATATTAAAAAGCTTTTTCGACACGACAGTTCCTCACGAGCATTTTTCAATGGCGCACAGTGTAACGGAGGTTTTCGAAATTACGAAATAACTAATGGAAAGAAGTGGTGGTTAACATTTGATTCAATAGCTCGGCTTCACCGCGTGAGATGTGACAACTCTCAACAACGTCGTCAATAGAAATACCCTGACGTAGCATTTTTGCAGCCTGCTCAAACGCACCGCTGTTGGTTCCTGACTGCTCTATCTCAACCTGAGACTGCTCCAGGTGTTGTAAATTGTTTTTGAACTGGAACAGCTTTCTTCCGAGCCCGAGATTTCCGCTGACTATGGCGTGTTGTTCACGTTTCAGTTCGTCGAGCCGACTGGACTGTTTCGACAAGCGTTGGTGCTGACGCCAGATCACATACAGAGACGCCGCTTGTATCACAACAAGCAGGGCAATCATCATGTATAAGATCCAGTCAGTCGGCATAGTCAGTCTCTTTCACCTTGCTAATAGTCGAGAAAATCCAGCTCTTGCCACTCTTCCTCTTCGAGCAGCTTATTGAGATCGACTAATATTAATAGCTCGCCCTCTCGATGCGTAACGCCTTGAATAAATTTTGCACTTTCTTCATTACCCACATTGGGTGCGATTTCAATTTCCGAAGCTTTCAGATAAACAACTTCTGCCACGCTATCGACCAATATTCCAATCACCTGTTGGTTGGCTTCAATGATAACAATTCGCGTAGAATCAGAGACCTCCATTGCGGGCAATCCAAAACGTTTGCAGGTATCAATTACGGTGACAACTTTACCCCTTAAATTGATAATACCGATAACATAGTGAGGCGCGCCGGGTACCGGAGCTATTTCGGTATAGCGCAACACTTCCTGAACTTGCATGACGTTGATACCGTAGGTTTCCCCACTTAAACGAAAGGTCACCCATTGCAATATTTCATCATCACCAGCAGCGCTGACTGACTTTGACTTAAAGTCCTCGTTGCTCATAATTCTCCTGCTCTACGAATGTCAAAAAATCGACGCTTTGTATCGACTTTCTGTTTTATTTATTTACAAGCATAAATCGTTCCAAGTTTTATAGACTTGATAAACGACGCGTAAAAGCGATAGATCAACTTAAATAATAGACGGTTTTAACTCTTCCAGCGTTTCATTCCTGTTTTTTTCCCTTTTTTCCTTCTCGATACAGTAGGTTAATCAAAGAGTCCACTTCTAATAACGCACACATAAACTGAACAACCATACCGGCAAACCATTCTCTGCGGCTGCCTTTCTGGGCCCAGCGAATATCGTCCAACTGCAACGTTTTGGCTTCTTTGACCTGGCTGCATGCCAGTGCCCAACGGGTATCGTCTAACAAAATGGCGTACTTGTAGTTGAGATCGCTTTCGATAGCGTCGTATTTTTCAGGCATGATCAGTCTGGCCGTGTCGACCAACATGATATTCCCTTCTTCGGAGGGTATCAGTCCTTTAAACCAGTCAGGTGTGCCGAAAATCGGGGTCACATCTTCTTCGGAATAAACATGAATTCCGCCGAGTTTTACCAGCGGCACGGCCAAGGGTAATTTACCAACTTCGAAAATCAGAGTTTGAAAACTTTCACCCAGCATCTCGCGCGCTCGAGTGACATCGCGCTTCAACGCGTCTAACTGTAATTGGTCGCCGGAAACAGTTTCTGCCGTTGCTATTTGTTCGGCTGATTTAACCGGCTTGGATGTTGGAACTGTGGTAGTTGTGCCAGGCTCGGAAGGCGTGAGCAGTTCATCGGTTGGCGGTGTTTCAAGTTTGGCGCGTTCTTGTTCCAGTACCCGGGTACGTGGTTCAATTTTCACTTCCTGGGTTTGTTCAACGACTTTCAGCGCCTGAGCCCCTCCCGGCATTCTCGATAACAGCTCTTTGACTTTTTCCAACCGTTCATCGTGTTCTGCATCAGCGTAGGGTTCTGAAGGCGCTAATTCGGGTGGCTGAGGCTTTAGCGACACAGTCGGCTCATTTTGAATATCAATTTTTTTTATTTGATCTAAATCGTTCGAAGCGACGTTTGCGCGGGGTTCGTCGCCGGGTTGCTGTTCGAACAATAGGTCTTCGATAAAGTCTTCCAGCAATTCTCGATCTTTCTCTTTCGGAAAGTCTTTTTTAGAGGGACCTTTACGCATCGCTCTAAGCCACCTCAGACTTACTTTCGTTTTTCTTCATGGTTTCTAACAGCTTGCGATAAGCATAAACACCACGAGCGTTTGGGAATAGATAGTTGGCCGACTGGTGAACTTTGCTGGCGTCACGAAACTTGGTATCAATAGGAATCACTTTACTCCATAAGTGCATACCGAATTCGTCCCGCATATTCCGTAAGGTTGCAATTGATGCTCGTGTTCTGCGGTCGAACATAGTTGGAACGATAACATAATGAATCGTGTGTTTTTGCGCTTTGGTCACCATATTGATGGTTTGCATCATGCGCTCGAGTCCTTTAAGTGCAAGAAACTCGGTTTGCACGGGTATCACTAATTGCTCGCAAGCAGCCATGGCATTCACCAGTAATATGCCGAGCACCGGCGGACAATCCAGCAACATATAATCGTAATCGTTATCAAAAATCGATTTAAGGCGTTTGATAACTAAGCCCATTCCCGGCTTCTGACTGAACTTGCGATCCAAGGTGGCCAGTCCGATGGATGAAGGAATTAAATCCAACCCCGTATGTGCAGTCGTTAACACAAAATCTTCAGGAAGTTCGCTTTTGTTGTGCGGCATAATGTCAAAAGCATCAAACAAGGAGCTTTTGAGATCGTCAGCATCGTAACCAAAATAACTGGTCAACGACGCATGGGGATCACAATCGACCATCAAAACTCGATGACCCGACTCGGTCAGAAGCCCACCTAACGTTGCGACACTGGTGGTTTTACCAACGCCTCCCTTTTGATTAGCGACAGTCCAGACTTTCAAAGCTTCGTCTACCCGGTTCACTGTTGATCATTACCATCACCCGACTCTTTATTTTCTTCAGGCAATTTCTTGCCGCGTATAACCAGTCCGCCGTCAGGTAATCGGATAATTTCATACTTTTTCTCATTCGATTCTTCATCTTTTAAAGCTGATGTGGCCTCTGTATTGGTGGTGCTTGCCTGCGAAGTACCGACGCTTTCAGAACTTGTATTTTCGGCTTCACCTTCTGGTATCAATCGCGTTGAACTCGCTTCCTGGGCAGCATCTGGCAATTGATACCGTGAAATCGCTACGGTTACTCGACGATTTTTAGACCGCCCTTCTGCCGTTGAGTTTGTAGCAATCGGTCGATGCTCACCAAACGCCTCTGCCGCCATTCGCTGTGGTGTTATTCCTATTTGTTGCAACAAGCGTACCACTGCAACTGCCCGACCCGCAGACAGAGCCCAGTTTGAGCTGAATCGCTCGGTCTCTATTGGAATATTATCGGAGTGACCGCGAATTTTAATCAGTTGTTGGTTGCCTTGCAGTGTATTTGCGATTTCCCGCAATACCACCAGTGCGTTCGTTTCCAGGCGGTCGCTGCCACTTTCGAACAACAAGGCACTTCGTAGATCAATCTCAATCCAGTCTTTGCTGCGTTTCACGTCGACAAGCTCACTCTGAATTAAGTTATCCAGTTGTTTTTCCAGTGTTTGCTGAATTTCATCAAACTGTTGTTTTGAGGCGTAATTATCCAACTCGGCTTCGCCACTGGCTGGTTGTTCGGTGATATCGAGGATTTCTTGCGTTTTTGGTGGTTCGGTCAGGTTTAACTCACCTTGCTGGATCGGCTCGAGGCTTTTCTCTGGCGAATCGAAAGCCGACAGCAACGATTGCGACAATATTCGATATTTGCCTTCATTGACCTGAGAAATCGAATACATGACAACAAAGAAAGCAAACAATAAAGTGATAAAATCGGCGTAAGAAACTAACCAGCGATCCAGCTTTTCATTATCTTCAAGCGGTTGTTTCCGTAACATGACGATTCCGGTTAACTAGCTTTGGGGGACGAAGCCAGCAAGGCGATTTTCAATGACTTTTGGGTTTTCACCTTCGGCAATCAGTGAAATCCCTTCAATAAACATTTCTCGATACAAACTTTGGCTTTGTACAATGCCTTTCAGCTTACCAGCAATCGGTAAAAACAGCAGGTTTGCTGAACCGACACCATAAATGGTTGCCACAAATGCCGTTGCGATACCACTGCCCAGAGCCGATGGATCAGACAAGTTACCCATAACCTGGATCAGTCCGAGTACCGCCCCGACAATGCCCATCGTTGGAGCATAACCCCCCAATGCTTCATAGAACTTTACAGCTTTTAAGGCTTCCCGTTCTCCCACTTCAAGATCGACAACCATGGTGTCACGAATACTTTCGGGCTCACTGCCGTCGACCAGTAAAATAAGACCTTTCTTTTCAAACAGGTTGGTTTCTTGATCGATTTCGTTTTCCAGTCCGAGCAAGCCTGATTTGCGCGCCGTCATACTCCAGTTAACAATTTTTTTAATCGCTTGCCGCGGCTCCTGCTTCGGGTTTCTAAAGCTCCAACCAAACATTTTTCCAGCGCGCTTTAATGTCGGGAGGTTGGTTTGCACCAGTACGGCTCCAAAGGTCCCACCGATGACAATGACAAAGGCAGGAAAGTTCAGTAACGATTCAATCGATCCACCTTCGAGAAACTGCCCCCCGAAAATCGCAAAAAAAGCGAACAAAAGCCCCAGAAAGGTTAAACTGTCCACTTACACCACCTGCCTGATTTGTTCAGAAAAGGCTTCGATACCGAGTTCAAGATCAGAAAAACCTGCTTTTTTAACCGACATGGGCATTCCATACACCACGCAACTTGCTTCATCTTGCGTCCATACCGTTGATCCCGCTTGCTTTAATATGCGAGCACCTTCACGACCATCGGCCCCCATACCGGTCAACACAATGGCAAGCACCTGGTCGCCATAAACTTTTGCCGCAGAAGCGTATGTGACATCGACACAAGGCGCGTATTGGAGTCGAGCGTCGGTGTCTTTTATTCGAACGCGGGCGCTTGTTGCGGTACCTTCAATAAACATTTGCTTTCCACCGGGTGCGACATAAACCGTCGCAGGCTTCAAAGGCATATTATTTTCTGCTTCAACGACCGACAGCTGACACAGACTGTTCATTCGTTGTGCAAACGCTCCGGTAAAGGTTCCCGGCATATGCTGTGTGATCGTGATGGGTACCGGAAAATTAGCCGGCAAGCCAGTGAGTACTTTTTGCAAAGCAACCGGACCACCGGTCGATGCTCCTATAGCAATCAATCGAGTCTGTCCGCGTTTCAGAGCTACTTCGGGTTTTGTCTGGGGGACAGATTTCGGGACTTTGCTCGTTGAATGTGTTGATTTACCAATACTGCGAACTTTTTTGCGCAGTAAATTCGCCAGCTCGCCGGACGCTTGAGATATGCCCTCGTAGCTCTTCAACATGAAATCGACTGCACCGGCATCGAGTGCATCGAGCGTTAATTTTGCGCCCTCATAAGTTAACGACGACAGCATCAACGCTTTGGTGGGTTGAACTTTCATGATTTGCCGAAGCGCGGTAATTCCATCCATCACCGGCATTTCGACGTCGAGTGTGATCACATCGGGTTTTAGCTGTTTTACTTTCTCGATGGCTTCCTGACCATTGTTGGCAATACCAACCACTTTTATCTCAGGATCGGCACTAAGAATTTGCGCCACACGACGGCAAAAGAAGTTTGAATCATCAACTACAAGAACTTTAATCGTCACAAGCGAACCCCTAACGTGAACAACTAGCCACGCTTGGCGTAGTTTTTGAGCAAGCTTGGAACATCCAGAATAAGAGCAATTCCACCGTCACTGGTAATGGTTGCACCTGCCATTCCGGGCGTACCCTGTAATGACTTACCCAGAGGCTTGATAACCACTTCCTCTTGACCAATTAATGCATCGACAACGAAACCGATTTTATGGGTACCGACCTGAACAATAACCACGTGACCTTCTTCGGGTTTACGGTTACCACGTTGATCAAAACTTAACAGCCATTGTTCTAAATAAAATAAGGGCAATGCCTTATCACGGACTATCACCGTTTCTTGACCATCGACGACGTTGGTTTTGGTCAAATCGAGATGGAATATCTCGTTAACACTGGCAAGTGGAAGCGCAAACACTTGCTTGCCAACAGTCACCATGAGAGTGGGTAATATGGCCAGAGTTAACGGCACTTTAATAAGAATTTTTGTGCCGCTGCCCAATTTGGAGTCGATGGTAAGACTGCCGTTTAACTGAGTAATTTTCGTCTTAACCACATCCATTCCGACACCTCGTCCAGAGACATCGGAAATTTCTTCTTTGGTCGAAAAACCCGCCATAAAAATAAGATTGAAGCATTCGGTATCGCTCAACCGATCGGCCTGATCGGAATCCATCAATCCTTTTTGCACCGCCTTTTTTCGCAGCGCATCGGGATCCATACCTTTACCATCGTCTTCTATCGACAGCAAAATATGATCGCCTTCTTGAGCTGCCGACAACACGATTTTACCAGTTCGAGGCTTATCGGACGCAACCCGCTCTTCCGGACTTTCGACACCATGATCCACCGAATTGCGAACCAGATGCACCAGTGGGTCAGCCAGGGCTTCGACCAGGTTTTTGTCCAGATCGGTGTCTTCTCCAATAAGTTGCAGTGAAACTTCTTTTTTAAGGTTTCTTGCCAAATCACGCACCACACGAGGAAAGCGGCCAAATACTTTCTTGATTGGCTGCATGCGCGTTTTCATCACCGAACCTTGCAAATCTGATGTCACCATATCCAGGGTGGCCACAGCTTTGTTGAGTTCTTCATCCTGATAATTTTGCCCCAACATTTTAAGTCGGTTTCGGGCCAGCACGAGTTCGCCAACCATATTCATAATGTCATCAAGTCGCGCCGTATCGACACGAACCGTCGACTCAGCGGTCACGCCTGTTTTGGCGGGTTTTGCTGCCGCTTTATTGTCACTAGCAGCAGGCTTTTGCGGTTCCGGCGCTTTTGGTTCAGGTTTTGCCGCAGGTTTTGCGACTGCCTTTGGCTTTTCCTGTTTTGCTGCTGGCTTGGCAGGCTCTTTCTTTTTGACGGGTTCTTTCTTGGCTGGTTCTTTCTTGCTCGGCGCTGGCTCAGCGCCCGTCGCTTTGGGAGCGTTGCCACTGCCATGGATTTGATCTAACAGGGCTTCAAATTCATCGTCGGATATAGAGTCATCATTTCCAACACCTGAACTTTTTGCGACAGGAGAAGGCTTTGGCTGAGCGGGCTCTGGCTTTTTAGGCTCGGCAGGTTTGTCTTTGTTGGCGTGTAACTCATCAAGCAAAGCCTCAAACTCATCGTCTGAAATTTCATCGCTCGATGATTTCGCAGTACTGGCAGCGGGTTTCGGTGGGTCAGTAGGCTTGGCTGCTCCCGCTCCACCATGGATTTCGTCGAGCAATGCTTCAAATTCATCGTCCGACATTTCGTCAGCAGCGTCCGATTGTGCAGATTCAGTTTCTGCGACCGATGACTCCTCAGGTTCAGTCGTTGCTTCCGCTTCAGTTGGTGCACTCGTAGCCGCTCCATCCTCACCAGGCGATGCAAATACCTCCAACTGGTCGAGTAATTCTTGAGGCGCAGACGAAGGTTGCTCACCCTGCTTAACCTCATCGAACATTTCGTTAACCGAGTCTAGAGCCTGCAACACACAGTCCATTAAATCAGAGTCGGCAGAACGACCGCCGTTGCGCAATATATCGAAAATGTTCTCTGTAATGTGGCACACTTCTACCATCGCCGTGAGATTCAAAAATCCGGCACCGCCCTTTACAGTATGAAACCCACGAAAAATTGCATTCAACAGATCCATGTCTTCTGGATCATTTTCCAGAGCCACTAATTGCTCAGAAAGCGTTTCTAATATTTCGCCCGCTTCTATAATAAAATCTTGTAGGATTTCTTCATCGGCATCAATTGCCATTTAACAGCTCCTCTAAAATCCTAAGCTGGAAAGAAGATCGTCGACATCGTCTTGATTGGTCAGAACATCCTCTCGTTTTTTATCAACGATGGGGCCTTCGGCACCTTCGGGTTTAACTTCTTCTTTTTGCGCTTGTTCGTATTCATCAGTATTACCGAACATTTTAATCAGCTCTACCAGATTCTCTTCTACATCGTGAACCAGCGTTATCACTTTTCGTATCACTTGTCCGGTGAGATCTTGATAGTTTTGTGCCACCATCACATCATTTAAAATTGTGTTTAACTCTGTCGAGTCGGACGATACGCTTTTCAAAAAGGTCTCGATTCTTCCGGCAAGATCACGAAACTCTCCCGGTTTTAACTCACGACGATACAAACGCTCCCAATCAGCGGACAATTGGTCGGCGGAATCTTTAATGTGTGCTGAGATCGGAATGCTTTTTTCAACCAAATCCATGGTCGTATTGGCGGCATTTTCAGTGGTCTGAATAACGTAATTGAGTCGTTCTTTGGCGTCGGGAATTTCTTGAGCCGCAATGCCCATTAGTTTACTGTCGAGTTGAAAGTTGGTCAGCGCTTCGTGCAGCTGACGGGTGAGTTTACCAACTTCGACAAACAAAGTAGCTTCCCGAATTTGTGAAAGGCTGTCGATTTCTTCTCGTGCTTTCTCTAGGTCACCTTTCTCGAGATACTCTATAAGATGGCGTGCATGTACCAGCGTATCTTCGGCCATCAGCTTGTCATGGTTATCCATTCTGATGCTCCGTTAATTGCCTTCGATGCGTTCAAAAATCTTATCAATTTTCTCTTTCAAGGTACCTGCGGTAAAGGGTTTGACGATATAACCGTTAACACCGGCTTGTGCCGCCTCAACTATTTGGTCACGTTTGGCTTCTGCGGTTACCATCAACACGGGGAGATCTTTTAAGTCGGGATCGGCACGAACGTTTTTCAGCAAATCGATGCCCTGCATACCCGGCATGTTCCAATCAGTGACTAAAAAATCAAAGTCACCTTGTTGCAACATGGGCAGTGCTGTCTGACCATCGTCGGCTTCCTGGGTATTGTTGAACCCCAGGTCTTTTAGCAAGTTTTTAACTATTCGTCTCATGGTGGAAAAGTCATCCACAATGAGAATCTTCATGTCTTTGTTCAAGAAAAACCTCCCCCTCGCAATAGTATTCAATCTCGCACAGCCAGATATAGATAAAGTTAGTCAAAATTATCTATTTACGCCAATCTCTTAAACGACTTTGTAAGCGGATCATGGCTTGGCTATTAATCTGGCTAATTCGGGACTCACTGACCCCCATGACTTCGCCAATTTCTTTTAAATTAAGCTCTTCATCGTAATACAGCGCCAAAACCAGTCGTTCTCGCTCGGGTAAGCCGCCAATCGCAGTCGCCAAACAGTCTCGAAAATCTTCGGTTTGCAGGCCCTCGTATGGATTGCGCGGTTGACTCGAACCCGACAAGCCCTCGCTAAAGTGGTCTTCGGGTACACCCAGATCATCAAAGTCGAGCATGTGGCCCGTTGACGACTCCATGAGCATGATTCGGTACTCTTCAACTTCGACGCCAATCGCAGCAGCGACTTCGGTATCTCGGGCATCACGACCGGTACGTTGCTCAATTTCGGATATTTTTTCGGCAATCAATCGGGCGTTTTTATGCACCGAGCGCGGTACCCAGTCGCCGCGACGGATTTCATCGATCATTGCTCCACGAATACGAATACCAGCGAAAGTTTCGAAACTGGCGCCCTTCGCGGCATCAAAGTTTTTCGAAGCTTCGAGCAGTCCGATCATGCCTGCTTGCATTAAATCTTCGATTTGCACACTCGAAGGCAGTCGCGACATCAAATGATGAGCAATCCGTTTAACGAGTGGCGCGTAACGCGTGGTAATGTCTTGTGGATCGGCGCCTACTTTTTTGTATGCATCTATACGCGACACAAATCAATCCTCTAAAGTGTTCGTCAGTAAGCTCCTTGTTGCACCAGTCGCTCCATGAAGAACTCAATATGACCACTGGCATTCATCGGTATTGGCCAGGCCTCGACTTTCTTACCCAGTGACTTTATCGCAACGGATGCTGGTGTGCGAGGAAATAACTCCAATACCGGCTTTTGTTTCTTTATTGCTTTACGTACATTCTCATCAAATGGAACTGAGCCTACGTATTCCAACATAACATCCAGAAACTTATCCGTCACCATACTTAATTTAGCAAAAATATCGCGACCTTCTTGAGGCGTTCTCACCATATTGGCAACAATCTTAAAACGATCGATTTTATGATCGCGATTCAGAACTTTCATCAACGCATAAGCATCGGTTATCGACGTCGGTTCGTCGCACACTACCATCAGTACATCCTGAGCAGCCCGCGTAAAAGAGACTACGTTGTCACTGATGCCCGCGGAGGTATCCACCAGCAAGTAATCCAGATTTTGTCCAAAGTCACTAAACGCACGAATGATGCCTGCATGTTCGGCAGGATCCAACTCAGCCATCCGCTGAGTGCCAGACGACGCCGGAACAATCTGTATGCCCGAAGGCCCTGTAACCACAATATCCCGTAGATCACAATCTCCGGATAACACGTGTTTTAAATTTCTCTGAACCTTTAAGCCCAACATAACGTCGACGTTCGCCAATCCCAGATCGGCGTCCAAAATCATAACCCGACGCCCCAAAGAACTCAGATACAACCCCAGGTTCACGGAAATATTGGTTTTTCCAACGCCGCCTTTCCCTCCGGTTATTGCGATTACTTTTGTTGGTTTTGTCGAAGTCATTGACCTTAATCCCGCCGCCTGGTCATTCATGTATGATTGCTCGGTATTGGTGGATGAAAAATACACTAGTGTGTTCCCGTCGCTTCATTATTTTGTGAGTTATTCTGACTTTGTCGGGTCAGCCAAACCATTTTAGAAACTAGATGATGCGCTCGCGCCACTCGTATATCTTCTGGAACCCGTTGCCCGTCTGTGGTGTAGACCACATTCAGTTGATTGTCTATTATAGTCGAAATAATCTCACCCAGACTGGCTGCCTCATCCAACTTGGTGACTATGGTGCCCGTCAGATCAAAAGGCTTAAATAACTTAATCGCGCCATTGAGCACAGAGCGCTGGCTGGTCGCAGATAACACCAGATAATTTCTGATTTTTCGATAATCTTGCGACAAACACTGCATCAACTGGCTCATTCGCTCATCGTGTTGACTCATCCCCGCTGTATCAATCAGCACCATTCGCTTGTCTTCAAAATGATACAGCGCGTCTTTAAGTGATTTTTCGTCGCCAGCAATTCTGACTGGTACTTTCAAAATTCGACCGAACGTTTTAATTTGCTCATGTGCCGCAATTCGAAAATTATCGGTCGTGATTAACCCGATACTTTCGGGACCGTATTTGATCACATGCTTGGCTGCAAGTTTTGCCAGAGTTGTGGTCTTACCAACACCCGTCGGGCCAACAAATGCAACAACGCCGCCCTGCGATAATATATCGTCCTCTCCGACCTGAATCTGTTTTGCCAGAAGTGCCAGACCTTTTTGCCAGGCACACTCAAAATCTTGCTCCTGTTCACAAACCTGGCCAATGGGATCAATAATCGAATGACTCAAGCCAAGATTGGTGAACTCACGTTTTAACGCAACCGCGATTGGCGACAGCTGCGACTGCTTATCCCAGGCCAACTTAGAAACCTGTTCTTGAAGCAAATTTCTTAACAGGCTGAGTTCTTCTCGCATGGCGACCAAAGTAGGCTCTTGCGACCATTCGATTTTAGGAAACGGCTGTGCCAATTCATCGTCTGCCTTTGGGCTTTCGGGCACCGGTGTTTCAAAGGTGTCATTCGCTTCCGCATGAAAACGGCTGGTTGAGTTGGCCTGTTGCGCGGCTTTCTTTTTAACGGAAGATTCGTAGTGATTAAGCGATTTATCCTGCTTTTTTTCTTGCTGTTTAAGAAAACTCAAAAGACCCGATTCGCTGGCAGAAGGCTTTGCTTTTTGCGCGTCAGTTTGTTGAATGGGTTGACTATGTTCTGTCGCTGCCCGGTTTGGACGAGCCGATTGCCGACTTTGCATCAGGGCTTCTTCGTAATCGGTTGCGGCCACAACTTCAACGCCGCCATTGACATTACTGCTGGACAATATTGCAGCGTCAGGGCCGAGCTCGGCTGAAACCTGATTCAGCGCAGAGCGCATGTCTTTTGCAAAAAATCGTCTTATCTTCATAGTTTGACTCATTCACTCATACTTTATGCCCTACTGCCCGACCGTGGCGACCACCCTGACCTGTTTATTATCAGGGATTTCCTGGTAACTTAAGACGTGCAGTCCGGGTACACCAAATCGGGCAAAGTGGGCAAGACTGCTGCGTAATCCAGGCGATGTTAATAACACCGTAGGTTTGCCTGCTGCCTCTTGCCTATCAGCCGCGTCTTTTAACGACGACTGAAGTTTCTCAGCCAGTCCGGGTTCAATGTTAACCCCATCGTCGCTGCTTGCCTGCAGTGACTGCTGCAATATCTGTTCCAAATTCGGATCTAAAGTAATCACTGGAAGTTCTGTATCTAACCCATTGATATTCTGGATAATTAGTCGACTCAACGAAATTCTAACCGCCGACGTTAAAATGGCGGGGTCCTGACTTCTCACACTGTACTCCGCCAAAGTTTCGGCGATGGTTCGCATGTCTCGAATCGGTACCTGCTCTAATAATAGATTTTGTAGAACTTTGACGACCACACCCAGCGGTAGTGAATCGGGCACCAGATTTTCGACCAGCTTTGGTGCTGATTTAGCAAGCTTTTGTAACAGGTGCTCCACCTCTTCGTGACCCAATAATTCACTGGCATGAGTTTGAACCAACTGACTCAAATGGGTCGCAACAACCGTGCTTGCATCAACCACCGTGTAGCCCATTGATTGCGCCTGTTCCTTTTGTGAAGGTTCGATCCAGACGGCATCGAGTCCAAACGCTGGATCTTTGGTTTCAATGCCCTGGATTTCACCAAACACCTGTCCAGGGTTAATTGCCATTTCTCGATCCGGATGAATTTCAGCCTCACCAACCGCAACACCCATCAGGGTAATTCGATAGGCGTTGGGCGACAGCTCAAGATTGTCACGTATGTGCACTGACGGCACCAAAAAGCCCAGCTCTTGCGACAATTTCTTACGCACGCCTTTAACCCGACCCATAAGCATGCCGTCTTGCTGTTGATCCACCAATGGAATAAGCCGGTAACCGACCTCCAGTCCGATCGGATCAACCGGAGGTACGTCATCCCAACTTAACTCCTTGATTTCTGGCTCACGTGCGGCCACCTCTTTTTCTTCACGTTGCTCTTCTTCTTTTTCTGCGATAACTCGTTTCTGTTTTTTCTCCAGTGTGTAAGCGATGCCAGCGCATACTGCAGCAAGTAATAGAAATGCCAGGTGTGGCATACCCGGTATTAATCCCATAACGCCCAAAATGGCCGAGGTGATCCAAAGTGCTTTTGGCTTGGTGAACAATTCGCCAATGACTTGTGTGCCCATGTCATTAGAAGAGTTTTGACGCGTCACCATGATCGCCGCAGAGGTGGACAATAAGAGCGATGGAATTTGGGCGACCAATCCATCACCAATGGTGAGCAAGGCATAAAACTGCATGGCGGTCCCAAATTCCAACCCGTGTTGTGCCATACCAATAGCAACGCCGCCAATGATATTAATGAACAGAATTAATAAGCCGGCTACTGCATCACCGCGAACAAACTTCGACGCACCGTCCATCGCGCCGTAAAAGTCGGCTTCCTTGGCGACGTCTTCCCGTCTTTCTTTGGCTTGCTCCTGTGTCAATAATCCGGCGTTCAAGTCGGCATCGATCGCCATTTGCTTACCCGGCATGGCATCAAGTGTAAACCTTGCGGACACTTCCGAAATACGACCGGCACCTTTGGTTACCACGACAAAGTTGATGATCACCAAAATAGCAAAGACCACAAGGCCCACAGCGTAATTACCACCAACCACGACAGCGCCAAACGATTCGATAACACTTCCGGCAGCTCCCGGTCCGGTATGGCCATTGAGTAACACGACACGAGTCGACGCAACGTTTAACGCCAGACGAAGCAGCGTGGTGACCAGTAACACTGTTGGGAACGCGGCAAATTCCAGCGGTCGCAAGGTATAGACTGTTGCTAGAACGACAATCAATGCCAGTGAAATATTAAAGGTAAACAGCATATCCAGCATGATGGGTGGCAATGGCAGAGTCATCATTGCCAAAATCATCAGAACCAAAATGGGAACACCCGCACCTTTTGGCGAGAATGCTTTCAATCGGTTTTCGGTCAACTCGGCCACGGTTTACTCCTAATACTTCATCGAATCCGGAATCGGATAATTCTTGATTGGCTTGGGTTTGCTTGCGCGACCTCGACGATATTCATTTAACTGAAGAACGTAAGCCAATATTTGCGCAACCGCCAAATACAATTCTTCGGGGATCTCTTGATCGAGCTTGGTCGTGTGATACAAAGCTCGCGCAACTGGTGGAGCTTGCAAAATTGGTACGTGGTGCGCATTCGCAACTTTCCGAATATTTAACGCAATCTGATCCGCCCCTTTTGCCACCACGATGGGCGCGCCACTTTTTACCTGATCGTATTTCAGTGCGACGGAATAATGCTCCGGATTGGTCACCACAACGTCGGCGTCTGGTACGGACTCCATCATTCGGCGATGAGTCATTTCGCGCTGCGCCTGACGTATTCGGCTTTTAACTTCTGGTTTACCCTCGGTTTCTTTGTATTCGTCACGAATTTCCTGCTTGGTCATTTTTAGTTGCTTGGCGTGATTCCAGATTTGAAATGGAATATCAATCAAAGCAATAACGATCAAAGACGATGACACCAGTAATAAACCGATCAACATATATTCAATGGCTGCCACCACTTCGCCACGCGGTGTCGACATACCGAGTTGCATATAATCTTTAAAATGAGAGTCAATCACCATCCAGCCAAACACGGCCACTAAACTGAACTTACCGATTGCTTTAAATAATTCCATTGCCGCGTTGGTGCCAAACATCCGTTTGAATCCGGCCATAGGCGACAAGCGATTTCCTTTGGGCGCCAGTGATTCAACATTGAAGGTCATACCGCCAAGTGCCAAAGGCGCGGCAAACGAAATCACAAATATTGCGGCAAAAAACAGCAGCAGTGTCGAAAATACTGAGCCAACACTAGCAACCAGTGCGTCCATCATATAGTTATCATCAAATAAACGATTGCGACTTACAGAAAACGTTAAGTCACCCATTTTGACAAAACTTTTAGCAATGTCGCCCGACGACAGCATCAACATCAGTGGGCTGATAATAAGCGCGAACGCCGTGGTTAACTCTTTCGATCGGGGAACTTGCCCTTTTGTTTTGGCCTTTTGTTTTTTCCTGGGCGTGGCCTCTTCGGAACGTTCGCCGCTGTCTTGTTCAGCCACCTGTGCACTCCATTAGAAGCAGTTGACAGACTATTTCATTGCCACGTGCCATTTGATTAATAAAATGCGGCAGAAAACTTTTCAACAGCAACCAGATGATGGTTAAGCCAACCACTGTCATAATGGGAAAACCGACCGCAAATATATTCAGTTGTGGTGCCGAACGCGTCACCACCCCCAAACTTAAGTTCATTACCAATAAGGCCACAATTGCCGATAAAACCATCATAAATGCCGTTATAAAAATCATTTCTGCCCAGTAAATCAATTGATCCAATTGCACAAAAAACAAACCGGAATCTTGGATCGGTAACGACTCAAAACTCAGCACAACCAATTCAATCAGACGCAAATGTCCATCAATCGATAAAAAAATCAAAGTCGCCATCATGACAAACATTTGCCCAAGCGCCGGAACACTGACGCCGGTGTTCTGATCAATAAGGGATGCAAACCCCAAGCCAGTTTGCATCGCAATGGTTTGGCCGGCGATCACAAAGGTTTCAAACACCAGCCGTGTCACAAAACCGACACCGATCCCAATAAAAGTTTGTAAAACAATTTGGATCGCAGTTTGTAAACTGAACAGCTCAATCTTGACATCGATTTGGATCATTGGTGCAGCAGCAACGGTAATTGCCAGACCCAATAGAAGCCGAACTCTCGGAGTAATGGTTCGTGAAGAAATGACGGCCATCGACATGAGCATTCCGGCGAGTCGACAAAAGGGCAACAGGTATTGCACGAGCCAGTCGTTTATTAATGCAAACTCGACAACCATTAGCCGATAAGCTCTGGAATACTCAAATATAAACTGGTGGTAAACTCAACCAGATTTCCGACAATCCAATGACCTAAGAATGACATGGCTAACAAGGTCATCAACAAACGAGGAAGAAACGTCAGAGTTTGCTCGTTAATACTGGTCGCTGCCTGAAAAATGGCAATGATTAAACCGATGATCAACCCGGGAAGAACGATCGCACCGGTCAACATAATGACCAGGGCGAAGGCTTGCGAAAACACATCGACGACTATCTCGGGCGTCATAACGATCTCCTAACCAAAACTGTTGGCCAATGTGCCAACAATCAGCGTCCAACCGTCAATTAAAACAAACAACATGATCTTAAAAGGCAGTGACACGATCATCGGCGACAACATCATCATACCCATTGCCATTAAAATACTGGCAATGACCAGATCAACCACTAAAAATGGAATAAAGATTAAAAAACCAATCTGAAACGCGGTTTTTAGCTCGCTGGTAATAAAAGCTGGCACAAGAACAGTAAATGGAACTTCATCGTAATTATCTTGTTCAAAGGCAACATCCGCCATGTCGGCAAACATCATTAGATCGTTTTCGCGCACTTGCGATAACATAAAATTGCGCATCGGTTGTTTGGCTTTTTCCAACGCCTGGGTCGAAGTCAGCTGCTCATTCAGATAGGGCTGAACCGCTTCATCATTTATTTGTTCCAGTACAGGCGCCATGATGAACAAGGTAAGAAACAGAGTTAACCCCACAAGAATCTGATTCGAGGGAGTTTGTTGTAATCCGAGTGCCTGACGTAAAATGGCGAACACTACCGAGATACGAATAAAACTGGTCATCATAATGACAATGGCTGGCAAAAACGTCAGCATAGTCATTAATATTAAAATCTGAAGGGTCACAGAATATTCCTGACCACCGTCAGGCGCGGTGACGACTTTTACCGCAGGTAACATACCACCAGGTTGAGCACTCGCCGGCTCAATCATCACCAAAAGCATGAGTACCAAAAGCCAGACTTTATTTCTCATGATTCTTACCTATCATTTTTTTTAGCTGGGTAGAAAATGCATCTTGAAACGATATTTGGGTTGGCGCTTCGACAGTGATGCAGTCGTCTGATAACTCATCCAGTTTATTTATCGACTGAGGCGTCACCCCCAGTAACAAGTGCCTTCCATCAACCTTGATGATCACCAGCCTTTCTTTGGCACCCAACATATGACTGGCTTTCATTTCAATCGCCGCACTTTTGTGGAATCCCCCTCCCCCCATACGTTTTAATAACCAGGCACAAGCAACGATAATGGCGATAATGAAAATCAAAGCCAGAATGACTGAAATTACAGAACTGGCAAGAGTTGGAACTTGCCTGGCTTTCTCTTCGGCGGCTATCGCAGGAATGGCGAGCGTAGAAAATCCAAGGTAGATGATGCTCAGGTAGATAAATTTCTGTAAATTAAATCGCATTACTTAAGTTTCTTAATTCGCTCGCTGGGACTCATCACGTCGGTCAACCGGATACCGTACTTTTCGTTCACCACGACCACTTCACCATGAGCGATCAAGGTACCGTTAACTAAAACGTCCAATGGTTCTCCTGCCAGTCGATCGAGTTCAACGACAGAGCCCTGATTCAGTTGCAGCAGGTTTCGTATCGCAATATTGGTTCGCCCCACTTCCATCGAAAGCGACACAGGGATTTCTAAGATCACATCCAGATTGTCATTACCCAGCCCCTGGCCTGAGGCGCTTTCGTCTTTCAAATCTTGCAGTGGAGCCGATTCGGTTTCATCTTGTTCGTTCATCGCTGCGGCCCATTCGTCGGCCATTTCATCTTGATCCACCTCACCGTTGGTTTTGTCATTATCATTGCTCATCTTCCGACTCCTCAATCAAACTCTTTGTAATGTGGTCACGTGAAATTTCCTCAGTAATTTGCAGTGCCACCCGATCACGCGACTGACCGTATTTGGCACGAAACGACGGTAATCCGCCAACATCAACAACCACCTTTTCGGGTAAATCAACCGGGATAATATCGCCGGCTTTGAATTTCATAACATCTCTTAAGGTCAATTCGGTTTCGAGCAAAGTCGATTTCAATTCGACTTCAGCACTCATCACTTCTTCTTTTAACGCCTGACTCCAGCGTGAATCGACGTCGTCGCGATCACTTTGTACGCCAGCGTCCAGTTTTTCGCGAATGGGTTCAATCATTGAATAAGGCATGGTGACATGAAAATTTCCGCCGCCGCCGTCAAGCTCAATGTGAAAACTGCAAACCACAACCACTTCGGATGGACTAACGATGGTTGCTAGTGCAGGATTAACTTCAGAATCCATGTATTCAAAGTCCACCTTCATTACAGGCGACCAAGCCTCTTTCAAATCAATGAACGATTGTTCTAGAAGAATTTGAATGATTCGACGTTCGGTCGGCGTAAATTCTCGCCCTTCAATTTTTGCGTGAAACCGACCATCACCGCCAAAGAAATTATCCACCAGAATAAACACCAGCTTTGCTTCAAGAGTGAACAATGCGGTTCCTCTTAAAGGGCGTATTCGCACCATATTTAAACTGGTCGGAACGAAAAGGCTGTGAACGTATTCACCAAACTTGATCATCTGGATTCCATTGATCGATATGTCCGCACTTCGCCGCATTAAATTAAAAAGACTGATCCGCATATGACGAGCAAATCGCTCATTGATCATTTCGAGCGTTGGCATTCGACCGCGAACAATGCGATCTTGCGACGTAAAATCGTAGGGAACCGCTTCTCCCGGGGTTGATTCCGAATCATCGACATCTATGTCGCCGTCATCAACACCGTGAAGTAACGCGTCTATTTCGTCTTGACTGAGTAAATCGGTAACCATAATTACTGCATCACAAAACTAACGAATAAAACTTTTTCAACATAAGGTTTTCCCTCTAACTCCGTCATGGTTTCTTGAACAGTCTTCAAACAATTTTCCTGCAAAGTGCTTCGACCTTCTGGCTTTAAAATCACGTCAGCGTTCGATTGACTGACCAAGGTCAATAAATCATTCTTTAAACGGGGCATGTGTTTTTTAACCTTATCTTCAGCTTCATTGCCGCGTACCATAAAACTGATTTTTATCTGAACCATGCGATCGCGAGAATCACCCGATATTGGCGAAATGATGGCACCCGGGACTCCCACATAAATTGCGGGTTCTTTAGGTGCGTTTTCGGCGGTTTCATCCGACTCCGCTTGATTCGCCGTGTCGTCTCCCCCCAAAAAGAAAAAAGCAGCGCCTATACCCAACGCCAGCGCAACAACACCCACGATAATAATCAGCAACCACTTTTTGCCGCCTTGTTTACCGTCAACATCCAGTTCTAATTCTTCATTTTCAGCCATGGTTACTCCTCATTATTCGTTCATGGCGTGGCTTTACCGACTCAAAGCTTGTCTTGGTTCTATACAAGCAAAGATAATGCCACCAATTATTTAAAATAATTTATTGTTAGATATCAATAGGTTACAGTAACAAAGTGTAATGATTGACGCTAAATATCAATTACTTAGGTTCAATCATTGAAAAGTGACAAAATTCTGTCGCTGCAACTGCGATTGATAAATCACTACTCGCAACAGTATAGAAGGCATTACCGAGAAATGAGCAAGAAAATGTCCCTCAGCGTCTTGTTCCGAGGGAGCGAAGTTGTTGGTTTAATTAGACAAAATAATCCAGACGTCCGTTTGGCAGCAAAGTCGAGACGGCTGTAACTTCAGACTCTGATTCGATCGATTCGCTGCTGTTCAAGTCCGAATCGCCCTGAGCTTCTGCGCTGTCGTCTGTCGCTTCTCGTTGTTCACTTTGTACATCAAATTGTGACAGATTGAGTCCTTGTTCCTGAAACAGCTCTCGCAGTCGTTCTTGATTCAATTCAAACAATTCACGGGTTTGACTGTGACTGGCCTGCACCGTTACCTGCAATTCTCCATTTGACTGAGCCACTCGAATGGTAAGAGGACCTAACTCCTGAGGATCCATCTGAATTTCCGCCTTATCCAGTTTGCCATGAGTCATCCATTGAATCTTCTGAGTGAAATCTTGCTGCCACTGCTTCGAATGCATAACAAGCGGATTGCTCATCACCGACTCACTGCCTCTGGTTGCTTTTGCCTCTACGGAAGACTCCACAGAGGTTGATGGTCGCAGTGCTTCCAGCGCAATCGTCGTAGGTTCGTTGCGGGTTTCCGCAGTCGGATGACGCACAGTTAAAAAACTGGAGCCGAATGTGGGTGGATTTTGCGAACTATCCAACTTGAAATTGTGCCAATCGAATTTGCTTTTTGTCATCGGCAAACCGTCTTCTTCTAACACAGTGCTATTCAAAGTCTGCAACTGAGCCGCATAATCAGTACCCTGTTTAACCTTGTTCACTTTCAAATCAAGATCAAATTTCGAAAACTTATTTTCGGCGGCATCGACCTCGGCCTTGCTAAGCCCGAGCCAAAATCCCGCTCCTCCAGCCTTGTCAGTAGGGTTGGTTTGCCCGTCGCTCAACTTGACGCTGGGTAATAAGCTGGTCTTTTGCTCGGTTACCTTATCACCCAGAAACTCCGGTTTATTCCATAAACCACCCGGTTGAATAAAATTAGCCTCCCGATTGAGATTCTTGGATTCCTGGATATTCAGGCCATCTTTTGCCACAAAGGCTTGCAGCTCTGAAAGTGCGACTCCGAGATTTTTGGCAGTTTGACTCTGTTCCAATGTGTTGGCTGGCGATAACCATCGCTTCAAAGACTCAATCGCTTCGAAAACTCCTTTCTCATTACCATCTAATCCTTTCACACTCGCTATTTCTTTAATGGCACTTTCGAGCTGAACAATTTGCTGTTGAGTCAGGCCTAATGCAACCCCTGGTTCTTCACCGGCAGCTGTTGAGTATTCCCCATCGTTAAGCCACTGTTCAATTTTGTTCAGCCAATTAAGTGGTAAAGAATTGCCGCTTTCCGCACTTATCTCTAATTCTGAGGCAATTGTTTTAACCTCTGAATCCAGGGCGTTATTAGAAACTTGAGCTGGATTCGATGGTCCTTTAAATCCGTCAAAAATACCCTTAAATTTCAATGAGATAGAGCCATCTTGCTGGGGCGCACTGTTGCTCCCGTTGGGGTTTGTAGCCTGCTTTGCGGTACTGGAATGAGTCAGTAATTCTGATACGAGCGAGGTCACTGCTGCCACCTTGAATTTAACCATTTTACAAGGTGGAGCAATTTTAGTGCCAGCTAAGCTGACTTCAGAATGTTTACGGCTTCTTCGAATTGTTCACGAACGTCTGCAAGCAGCTGTTTGGCATTGGAAAGATCGCCCGAACGCGCTTCCTGCTCCAGTTGTTGGCAAGTTGAGGAAAGCTGTGAGGCACCTATATTAGCACTGGCGCCTTTAAGGCTATGAAGTTGTCGCGCGACGGCATCTGCGTCATTCGACTGAATAAAATCGTCAATGGCATCGAGCAATTTGCGATTGTCTTCATCAAAGGCGGTAACCAGTTTTTCAAAGTCATCGCCTAATAGTTGCTTCAGTTGCTCTACCGTTTCTTTCATTTTTTGTTATCTCTTGATGCTTTCCAGCTGAATACGACCTTTACATACGACCCATTATTGCCAAAGGTAACCTGATCTGCAAGCCTATAAACGATCGGGAAACCGCGTCCGCTTAAACTGTCAGAGCTGACTCTGGCTTCGACGCTCTGAAAATCAAACCCTTTGCCACTATCACTGCACTCAATGGTCAAGCGACCTCCAGATTCGGTATTTTCGTGTTTTAATTTAAGCTTGATAAATCCATGCTCAAGCTGCTCCAATTTCTCCTGACGTCGCCGATAGTACTCGGTGAATCCTTCTGCAGACTGTTTTAACGATGAGCTAAGTTCAAGTACGCCATGCTCCAGAGCATTAGAGTACAGTTCGGATAACACGGTAAATACCAAAGAACGATAACTTCTCAAGTTGCCAATTTCCATGAGGTGCTGAGAAATCAAAGGCATTGGGTTATAATTTTTTAACGATTTTGGACCAAGGCATAAGCTGATTTCAGAGTCATTGGGTCCCGAATCAGAAAGTACCTCATCGACTTCACTGATCACCGAAACACCTAAATCTTTGTGGTTTTTAACTTCAATATAAGTTATATCGTCGCCTTGCGATGTGTCCGATTTAAAACGTTTTACCGCTTCGGCAACCGACTCGAACGATCGGTTTTCTCGACTGCCATTTTTTAGCGCGGTTAATAAACGTTCTCTTCCAAACAAATCTCCTTCAGCGTTTTCAACCTCAATCACACCGTCAGAGTAAACAAATAAGCTCTCACCTTCGTCAAACGAACGAATATCGATGTTAATCTCATATTTATTTTTGGCTAATATACCCAAAGGTAAGTGTTTTGAATTGAGCTCTTGAATTCTGTCGCTGTGTTGATCGACGACAAAGGACTCAGGAAGCCCACCATTCCAAAACTTTAAACGATTCAGCTCGAAATCAATTTCTGCGGCAACTGCACAGCAAAAATATCCCGTCGGCAGAATGGTGCACAATCGATCGTTTATTTCAGATATGATTTCGGACAACTCGTAACCCTGAGCCGTCATTGAGTAAAACAGTTCGCTGACCGGTAAAGCCCCAATTGATGCGGCTAACCCATGCCCAGTAAAGTCTCCCAAAAAAATATTCACGCCCCCTAACGGGCGTTTTGCAGCAAGCAAAATATCACCGTTAAAAATCGACATGGGTGACACTGAAAACTTGATATAAGGCTCTCCCAAAGCGCCTTTATGAGCGATATTATCAAAGATACGCTTGGCAATTCGTTGCTCTTGCAACAAATGTTGAGAGTGAAACTCAAGTTTCTGCTTTTGCTCGACTACCGTCTCGTATAAATTTTTGGCGCGAATAAAAGCATTGATTTTCGCTTGCAAAGTTACTTGATTAAACGGCTTGGTAAAAAAATCGTCACCGCCAACTTCGATGCACTTTACCAGAAATCGGGTTTCTGTCAGCGACGTTATAAAAATAATCGGTGTGTACAAATCAGGGTATTCGCCTTTGATATGGCGGGCAACATCGAAGCCATCCATTGCGGGCATTATGACATCAAGCAGAATAATTCCCGGACGCTCACGATCGAATATTTCTACCGCTTCTTTTCCATTGGTCGCCTCGAAGACCTGATGGCCTTGGTTCTCGACAATTTTCCGTAAAATTAAACGATCCGTATTATTATCTTCAGCGATTAATATTTTCATTCGACGACTTTTCAGTCAACGATCAGGTGACGGAGAATAATTGTTCAAAATTAGAAATGGCCAAAATCTTTTTTATTTCGGGGCTGCAATTGGTTATGTGGATCTCGGAGGAGTCACCACCCGCAAAATCTCGCAGCAATAACAACATCCCTAGCGCAGAAGAGTCCAGATAGGTAGTATCTGCCAGGTCAATGATGTATTTGTCGGGTTTATTCGAGCTCCCTTCATAGGCTGAACGGAATTCCTGGTGGCAACTGAAATCAAATTTCCCATCCACCTTAATTGTTAATTCATTTCCGGAATCGGTGCTGGTTACAGCCATATTCATACTCCAAATTTATCCTAGACAGACCTTGTGTATAAAATTTTGAAAGGATTGGTCAGTAGTTATGTTTTTCTTGTAGTTAAGAATAGAATATAAGTAGGGTTTCGCAAGCAAATACAAGATGAAAAAGGAATAAAATAGCTGGTAATCAGTAGGTTAGCAGGTAATCTCTCTCGAAATTGGTTATTTAACAACCGACATTATGAATTTCTGTTCGAAAACCGTAGGTTATTGACATCATCTTCGACTCGCCGATCTTCAGAAGCATCTTTCTTGGCCTGCTCTTTTTGCTGCATTTTCTGCTGATATTTAGAAACCACTTGCGACCGTTGGTTTGACGACTGCCATGCCTGACGTTGTTGACTGACCTGATACTTTAATTGTTCTATTTGCTTTTGTTGCGATTCGATGGCGCGATCCAGTTGCGACAAAAATCCTTTGTAATGCTGCAATTGCGTTCCGCTCATGCCTCGCTGGGCACGAGCCTGAAACTCGGCCAAATAATCGACCCGATATTGCACCAGCTCATCCAACTTGGATTGCGCATGATTATAGTTTGCCTGAGCCTGATTCAGGGTCTGCGCTGCCTGCTTTTCCTTCTGTTCGGCAACCCGTTTAACCGGTTCGATTCGCTGCGATGTTGATTTCATCGAGTTACCATACCATTATTTTGCGACTCAGGAGTAGATTGTAGCACAGCTTGCATTTGCTCAATGCTCTGTTGCAACGAGCGGCTTTCGCCGACACCTTGCTGTAAAAACTGGCGCATTTCGGGCATCAGTGCGATTGCTTCATCAATTTCTGGATCACTGCCTCGTTCGTAGGCACCGATGTTGATCAGGTCGCGGTTTCGCATAAAGGTTGAATAAATTCGTTTAAATTCACGAACTTGCTTAATTTGTTCGCCCGGAACAATTTGCGTAATCGCACGACTGACCGACGCTTCTATATCGATGGCAGGATAATGCCCCGAGTCTGCCAATTCGCGCGAGAGCACCACATGACCGTCTAAAATCGCCCGCGCTGCATCGGCGATCGGATCTTGTTGATCGTCGCCTTCGGCCAAAACGGTATAAAATGCCGTAATGGAGCCCGCCCCTTTCTCGGCATTACCCGCCCGCTCAACCAGTTGCGGTAATTTGGCAAATACCGATGGCGGATAACCTTTGGTCGCTGGTGGCTCTCCGATGGCCAGAGCGATTTCACGTTGTGCCTGACAAAATCGGGTGAGCGAGTCCATCAACAATAAAACGTTTTTACCCTGGTCACGAAAGTACTCTGCGATACTGGTGGCAACCATAGCCCCCTGTAATCGCATCAAGGGTGAATTATCCGCGGGAACAGCCACCACTACGGCTCGTTCTCGCCCTTTCTCACCTAAAATTTCCTGAATAAACTCTTGAACCTCACGGCCACGCTCACCGATCAAACCGACCACAATGACATCGGCCGATGTGTATTTTGTCATCATGCCCAGTAACACCGACTTACCCACACCACTGCCGGCAAACAATCCCATACGCTGGCCCCTTCCCACCGTCAGTAACGCATTTATCGCTGCCACGCCAACATCGAGTGGTTCATCAATGGGGTGTCGAGTCAGCGGGTTTATTGGCTTGCCGTGCAATGAGTATTGAGTCAGGCCGTGGAAATCCTGTTTGCCATCGAGCGGCAGTCCGTATCCGTCCAGCACCCGCCCCAACAATTCATCACCCACATTAACACGGGCCGAATGTCCGGTTGGGATCACACTCGCGCCTGGGCCTAATCCTTGAATATCACCAGTCGGCATTAAATAGATTTTATCGTCGGAAAACCCAACTACTTCGGCAGGCTCCTGAACACCCCGGTTGGTTGAGACCAGGCAGCGTTCACCGATATTTACCTGACAACCTACAGCTTCTAAAGTTAAACCGACCATTCTGGTGAGCTTGCCTTCTACAGACAATTCCTTTGCCGAACCGACTCGCTCTTGAAACGTTCGAATGTTATCGGAGAAGTGAAACTTTTTATTCTGACTCATCTTTCACCGCTCGCTGTTCACCAAATACATGAGTGAAAATATCAATGATGCGTTTTTCTACCGTGGCATCAATTTTTGAAACGTCGGTTGAAATAAAACAGCCGCCACGGGTAATCGAAGGATCGTCTGCAATGATCCAGTTGCTGTCTTTCTCTTCATCAACCGAAAATATTTTCCGAATTAAATTGGCATCTTCAGGATGCAATTGAACCATGATTTTTCTTCCGGACGATGGCAACAACTTAATCGATTCTCGAATGACCGCAATTATCTGTTCTGGGTTGATCTTCAATTCTCGCCGAATAATGTTACGCGTCACCATAATGGCAAGTTCGGCCAACTCCTTGGTGATTTCTTCTTCTTCCTGTTCAAACGGTTTTTCCAGTTGAAGCATGATGTTTGAAAACTCTTGTTTCATCTGCTTCAACTCCGACTGAGCTTGCTCTAGCCCGGCCTGATACCCTTGTTGTTTACCCTCTTCAAACGCAGACTGTCGTATCGCCTCGATTTCTTCGGCCGTTGGTAATTTCGGTTGTTCATCTTTGGCTTTTGCAGACGCCGTTTTTCTGGGCACTCCACCATCGAAGCTGGGCAACGTCCAACGCTCTGATTTTTTAACTTGATCCGCAGAAATAATCTCAAGCTCTTTCACTTGATCCGGATTTACCGGCGGTTCATTTTTTTTGGTTTCAGTCACGTCAGGCCTTAAATCATATCTTCGCCGACGCCGCCAAGTACGATTTCACCTGCATCGGCCATGCGTCGAGCCACCGTCAAAATTTCTTTCTGTGCATTTTCCACTTCGCTGACTTTCACCGGTCCCATTGCGTCCAGATCGTCTTTCATCAGTTCAGCGGCTCGTTTCGACATGTTATTGAATATTTTTTCTTTAATATCTTCGTCGGCGCCCTTCAGTGCCATCACCAGAGTATCGGTTGACACTTCACGCAACAGCGACTGGATACCTCGATCGTCTATGTCGACCAGATTATCAAATACAAACATCAGGTCTTGAATTTGCTGCCCCAGATCTTCGTCAACTTCCTTGATGTTTTCGATCAACATACTTTCAACGCTGGTATCCAGAAAGTTCATAATATCAGCGACTTTCTTGACACCACCAATTTGTGCCGCCTTCGACGAGGTACTCCCGGAGAACTGTTTCTCCATGATGGTGTTCAATTCTTGCAAGGCGTTTGGCTGAACCGCTTCGAGCGCAGAAATTCGTAGCGATAAATCGAGCCGTGTTTTTTCAGGGAAAAGCGCCATAATTTCGGCACTTTGATCCGGGTCAAGATAAGACAGAACAATCGACTGAATTTGCGGATGCTCATAACGAATAATATCGGCCACTGCTCTTGGGTCCATCCACTTTAGAGTATCCAGACCTTTGGTGTTTGCACCCAATAATATGCGATCAATTAACGCATCGGCTTTGTCATCACCCAAGGCCGACTTTAAAGTTTTCTTAATGTAATCTTCGGTACCAATACCGATCCCGGTTTGATCTTCAACGCTTTCTAAAAAATCATCCAGTACACTTTCAACCGATTCTTTGGCGACATTTTTTAATGTTGCCATCGCCGAACCGATTCGTTGCACCTCTTTCGGCCCCATATGTTTTAACACTTGTGCTGCGTTTTCTTCACCCAACGACAGCAATAACACCGCTGCTTTCTCAGTGCCGGTGTATTGAACTTTTGCTTTAGCGTCTTTTTTTTCTTCTAATTTTGAATCATCACTCATCTTCTTCTACCCAGCTTTTCACCAATTGCGCTACCATGGTTGGGTCTTGCCCGGCAACAGCACGGGCTTTTTCACTTTTCGGCGAGCCTGATAAATTAGGCCCAGGCAACTCAAGAGCCCCATCGCTTTCAAGATTCAACGAATCAGCATCAAGCTCATCCATTCCAAGGTCATCATCTGCCATCGATGCTGTCGGAACTTCGGGTTGTCGCGTTAACTTGGTCATCAATGGTTTAAGCAAACCAAATATTAATAACAGACCCAGTAATAACGCGGTGACGGGTTTCCAGAGCGCTTGAAATAACTCTTGCTCATAAAAAGGCAAGGGCTCCGGCTCAGGAAGCGCTTCTGGACGAACAAACTCAAAGCTTTCTACTTCGACAAGATCACCTCTATTAGCATTATAGCCTATCGCCCCCCGAATTAGCCGTGTGATATTGGCAATTTGGTCCGCTGGCATCGGCACGGTCACGTTGGGATCATTCGGGTCAGCTACATAATCAAGACCGACCGAGACACTGACTTTCTGTACCACGCCAACTTGCTGGCGAATATGGCTGATGGTGGTGTCGAGATCAAAATTTCTTTCCGCTTCTTTGCGCCGATTAACCGGTCCTGCCTGTTCCGCAGTATTGGTATTCTCTTGCTGTAATTCTTCAGGAATATTGGCAGCTGCTGGCGGCTGATTGCTCAGTGCACCGGGTATGCCGGCCGATCCACTTCCGACCGACTCATCTTCCAGCACACGCTCGCTTCTGACCGCAGGCATTTCCGGGTTAAACACTTGCTGTGTTTGTTCGGTTTTGGTGAAATCCATATCAACATTTACTTGTACTGTGTAATTGCCCTCTCCCACAATGGGCAATAAAATTTGTTCGATTTTTTGTTGATAGTCGAGTTGTTTTTCTCGACTGATTTTTAATGCTCGATTGGTCTCACGCTCTTGCGCCGATTGCGTGCCAGAATGCAACAGCCGCCCCAGCTGATCGGTGACAGTAACATGTTCTGCATCGAGGTTGGCAACACTGCCGGTGACCAGATCAACGATAGCCTGGACTTGTTCGTCTTCCATTTTACGGTTGCTGTAAAGATTCAACAAAACCGATGCCCGTGGCTGTCGTTTATGTTTCAGAAATGCCGTTTGTTTTGGAATCGCTAAATGAACTTTTGCAGCTCTTACGCCACTAAAGTCACTGATGGTTTGTGCCAACTGCAATTCCTGACTGCGTTTTAACCGCGCCTTTTCCAATCGTTGCGAAACGCCGAAACCTGTTTCCTTGTTCAGATACTCATCGCTTTGCGCGTCGAGTGTGACGCCTTGTCCCGCAAGTTCCATTTTAATACGCTGGTATTTATCTTGCGGTACCAGAATTCTTCCGGATCCATCCAGTCGATATTTAAGATTACTTTGATCAAGATAGCTGATCACGTCCATCGAAGTTGCAGAGTCCAACTGACCCAACGGCCGCATATCCGGCTCCGTCCCCCAAAGAACAATAAAGACACCCAGTGCCACACTGGCTGCCAGGCCGATCATCAAGCCTAACTGTTTAAACACGCCCAGGTTATTCATACCGGGTAAAAAGTTTCCCGCGGTACCGACGTTTGCCATTTCTGTAGATGCTGATTCAGCCACCTTTGTTTCTCCTATCCTTCACCTCGATCAACACAATCATTTTGGCATGTTTATATTGGCATGTTCATAATGTCCTGGTAGGCACTGACAACGCGATTTCTAACTTGAACGGCGGCGTCAAACGCTACACTGGATTTTTGCGATGCGATCATGGCTTTTACCAAGCTGACACCGCCATCGCCGGATTCAATACTATTGGCCGCTTGACTGGCTTCCATCTGGTATTGGTTGACTGTTTTTAACGCGTCACTCATCGCACTGGTAAACGATGAGTTGGCTGACTCGGCAACAGCGTTAGGCTGTTGATTCCCAGCAGCCTGCGTTAACTGACGCATTTGAGCGAGAATGTGTTCGGGTGTAATTTGTGTCATAAAAAAACTCCTATTCTATCGGCTCAATAATTTATACCGGCATTTGATAGCCGAGCTCTCGCATCTTGGCTAACTTATAACGCAACGTGCGAGGACTGATACCCAGCTCATCGGCAACTTTCTTTTTCTTGCCATCAAACCGTTTCAGAGCATCAATAATAATTTGGTATTCATGATGGCGAACGCCAGCGCCCAGGGTCGAAACCGATTCAGTATCGTCTTCGACTGTCGTATCAAGAACTTCATCGGACGACTCGAACATCAAATGCTCTGGTTCGACGGTTGCACCACCGGATAAAATCAGACAACGCTGGACAACATTATCCAATTCACGAACATTACCCGGCCAGTGGTAGCTGATAAGTTTTGATCGCGCTTGCGTTGAAATATCGGGTTTCGATAACTTGTTCTGTTTCGCGTACTTTTCTAACAACACTTCGGCCAATGGCAAAATATCGTCTTTACGCTCTGCCAATGCCAAACAAGTTAAGGGAAATACGCTGAGTCGAAAATACAAGTCTTCTCGGAATCGCTTTTCTTTGACTTCTGTTTTCAAATCGCGATTGGTGGTAGCAATAATGCGAACATCCAACGGGATCATTTTTCGGCTGCCCAATCGCTCCACTTCTTTTTCCTGCAACACACGCAACAGTTTCGCTTGCAGGGATAAATCCATTTCAGATATTTCATCCAGTAAAATGGTGCCCTTCTGCGCTTGCTCAAATTTTCCAGGACAACTTTGATAAGCGCCGGTGAAGGCTCCCTTTTCATACCCAAACAAGGTCGCTTCTAACATGTTTTCAGGAATGGCCGCGCAGTTAAGCGCGATAAACGGATGATCCGAACGCGAGGATTGAGAATGAATGAATTTCGCCATGACTTCTTTACCGGCACCGCTTGGTCCATTTAACAAAACAGTCGAGTCGGTCGCCGCCAGCCGTTCCGCCAATTTGAATAACTGCTTACTTTTTTCGTCGACAATGACTGGCGCAGAAGCATCGCTTTCATCCTGTTTGTATCGTTCCAGAACTTCGAGCAAGGTTTGCGGCTTAAACGGTTTTTGAATGAATTCGTTCGCGCCTTCCTGCATGGCCGAAACTGCCATGTCGATGGTTCCATAGGCGGTCATAAATATGAACGGCGTGTTCATATCTTTACTGCGCACAAACTTTAAAAACTCTTTGCCGTTCTTCTCTCCCAGATTGACATCGCTGACCACCACATCGGGGTTGTACGACGACCAGGATACGATGGCCGACTCTATGTCAGCCGCCTGCTCCACTTGATAACCGGATAATTCCAGGCTATCGGCGAGGGCTTCTCTTAAAGAATGGTCATCTTCCAGGACTAAAACTCGCGTGTTCGACATCTTATTTGTCCTCAAACGATGGATTCAATGAAATACAAAACTGGCTACCTTTACCGGGCGTCGAATTGATATTCAGTTGACCTTTATGAGCGTTAACGGCACCGTGCACCACTGCTAGCCCCAGTCCAGTTCCACCCGACTTGGTCGTAAAAAAGGGATCCAGAATCTTATCCAGCTGGTTGGCTTCGATGCCCACACCATTGTCGCTAACTTCGATGGTCATCTGTTGTTCAACACAGGTAATGGAAACCGCAACCGTCGGCTGGTCCGTTTTTTGACAGGCATCAATCGCGTTATCAACCAAATTTAAAACAGCACTGAATAAAGAGTCCTGATTCACTGCAACCGGAAACTCGGCGTTAAGTGATTGAGAAACCTGCACCTTGGGATGATTTTGTTGAATGAACTCTGTTAACTGCGTTGCCACCGACTGACACGATTCATTCTGCAGCGGAATACCACCACTACGGGCAAATCGCAGCATGTCATTTATATGGCGTTCGAGGTGACTCAGGCAGTCGACCAGGTTCTTACTGAATTTTTGTTGTTTGTCGGCTGGAATATTCGGATTAGCAAGACCGTCCGCATAAATCAGTGCCGATGACAAAGGTGTTCGAATCTGATGCGCCAGTGAGGCCATCATTTTACCCATGCTCGACAAGCGTTTGTCCTGACTGACTTTATCTTGCAGTTTTCGCGTTTCGGTTAAGTCTGTCAGAACAATAAGCTGGCCGGGCTCATAATCGAGCGAACGCGTTTCGATATGCACACGACGACCGTCCTTCAAAGAGATTTCGTGGCCATCATCGACACGAGGCGCAAAGCAACGTTGGATAATAGCAACCCATTTTTCAGCCAATAAAGGGCGACCCAACAAATCGACGGCAACACGATTGCATTCTTGAACGTAACCGTTTTCATCCAGAACCACTACGCCTGCGGGTAATATGGACAACAAGCTTTGAAGGCGAGAAGCAACCCGCTCTTTCTCGTGCAACTGATGTTCCTTTTTACTTGCCTCTCGAGCTAACTTATCGGCCAAAGTCTCAACTTTGTCTTCTAAGTTTTGATACGAGCTGACAAAATTTTCCGACAAGCGATTAAATTGCTGGAAAGCCTCCTGCAAATGCTCGATGTCTAATCCACTGGTGCGTTGGCCTGTTTGCTCAACCGACAGCGGAGTATTGGATACATCTGAATTTTGAACCAGTGTCTGAGGGTTCGACATTGTTTCGTTACTCCCGATTGTGAAGTAAATTTCTCTACCATCACACTCAGCAATAACCGTGCCCAATCCATTTTTTCTTTATATTACATAAACTTAGGAAGGTCGAGTTGTTTTATTTTTGTAGACAGTCAAAAATATGGCGACTGTTGGACCGTCGGTACCAATCGAGTAGCAGTCGATTAAGACGCCGGGGCAATCCGTACCGGTTGGAATTGGCGTCTACCCGGAAACGCCATCTTTACGTGAGATATCGTATTTCTTCATCTTTTCAACCAGAGTGGTTCGTCGCATCCCAAGACTTTGTGCTGCCTTAGCAACAACCCAGTCTTCTTTATCCAGAGCTTTATTAATGTACTCCACTTCCAGTCGAGCCATAAACTCTTTTAAGTTCAAGCCTTCTTCAGGAATGTCCAGGTGGTTGCTCTCGACCGCTTCAACACTGGGTTCGGGCTGTTCCGCTTGGCGTTGCTCAATTTGCTCTTTTAATTTGGGCGCCTGATACGGCTCTAATCCCTCAAGATATTGATACTTTTCGGGCAATTCGTTGACGTCAACCACGCCGTATGGAAACAGAATGCACAGTCGTTCCACCAGATTTGCCAGCTCGCGGACATTACCTGGCCATTCGTGACGCATCAGAGACGCCATCGCATTGGCACTAAAGCGCACCGAGTCTCGACCGTGTTTTTCCAGACGGGTGGTTAATTCGTTCACCAATAGTGGAATATCGTCGGCACGTTCCCGCAAAGCCGGCATTTCAATGGGAAACACATTTAGACGGTAATAAAGATCTTCTCGAAAAGTCCCTTCGGCAACCTCATGCTCCAAATTTCGGTGGGTAGCAGCTACGATACGAACGTCGGCCTCTATCGTTTTATTACCTCCGACGCGCTCAAAACATTTCTCTTGCAGCACTCGCAAAATTTTAACCTGCATCGACAAAGGCATATCGCCGATTTCGTCAAGAAACAAGGTTCCACCCTGTGCCAGCTCAAATCGGCCCTGTCGGGCCGACAATGCACCAGTAAAGGCGCCCTTTTCATGACCAAACAATTCGGATTCCAGCAGCTCGCCCGGGATTGCGCCGCAATTGACCGGTATAAATGGTTTCTCAGAGCGGTCGGACAAATAGTGAATGTTTCTCGCTGCGACTTCCTTTCCAGTGCCCGACTCGCCTAAAATTAAAACATTGGCATCACTTTTGGCCACCTGACCGATCAACTGACGTACCTGTTGAACCGGTTCACTGGCGCCTACCATACTTCGAAATAGCTCCAGTGGTTGTTGATGCCCTTCAGTCATAAAGTGCTGATTGCCACGGCATTCCTGACAGGCGTGCAATACCTCTAATAAATCGTTGTATTTTGGCGGCGTATCGATGCGTCCGATAATTTGACTGGCCAGATCGTTCGACATTTTTCCCGAGTAATTGACATCACCGACCATCAAAATTGGTAATGCATGCGATTTGGCGTGAATCTCTTTCACTAACTCAGAAAGGTTATCGTAATGATCCAGTTGGCCCACAGCGACGGTGAGAAACTCCGATGGGCGAGTCAATTCAGATTGCCATCGATCCGAAGTACAAATCACGCAATCTTCACCAATAAAATCAAGTATTACCTTAATATCATGGCCGCGCTGCTCATCATCATCGATGAGTAATACTTTTAATTCTGAAAACACACCAGCCCCTACAACAAAAAGAGAAAAATTGTTAGAAAAGAATATAATATGTTAACAAATAGTCGTAGACAAAGACGATGTCAATCTTTTGGCAGTCGCGGCAAAGATTTTCCCTTTCTTGACAAACTTTTCCCCTAGAAAAGGAAAAGGGGTCGATGTTCGACCCCTTACCGTACGACGTCTAGGTATCTACCTCTAGTCAGTTCTCAGCTAACTAAAAGAAAGCGTACCTAAAGAGTTTCACTATTTAACTGTTCTCAGCAATTAAACAGCTCTGCTCTATTGAGAGTCGCCCGCGCAAAGTGTTCTCAGCAAATTACGCATTAAACTCTCATGAGTTTCTCTAGAGAAATGCCAAGTTCAAATTTAGCGATCTATCATGGGTAGTGACAACACTAAAAATTTTTATTGGCAAGTAATGTATAGCGAAATACGTGCCAACTTTTAAAAGCCCAGTTTTTAGGCAACAAAGTGTGCAAATTGCCATCTGCAACGAAAAAAAATTGGAAAATAAATTTAAAGTGCAAATTTTTGCCGCCGATAAGACCTTTGAGCGGCAAAAATTCTCAGCTTTTTGCCTCACCCTGCGGGTCGATTTTCTCAGGATCCCACCGCATTGCTAAGAAGGCTCACACAGCTTCTTAACTATGCGAAAGAAATGTTCTCAGTATTTCTTTCCCAATTTACCCCTTAAGTATCACTTTGTGAGTGCACGAGTTCGCTCTCGGCACATCGAAGGTTATAGGAGATAAACCATGGGAAACGTACTAAATACAAACGTTGCCTCGTTAAATGCACAACGAAATCTTTTAGATGTAAACGAAGGTCTTAGAACCACTTTTCAACGGCTGTCTTCCGGATTGCGCATCAACAGCGCAAAAGACGACGCTGCCGGACTACAAATTTCCAACGGATTAACCAGCCAGATAAAAGGCCTCACCGTTGCTAATAGAAACGCCAATGATGGGATATCTCTTGCTCAGGTAGCAGAAGGTGCTCTACAGGAATCCACCAACATTCTGCAACGAATCCGAGAACTCGCCATTCAATCAGCAAATGGTTCAAATGGTTCTTCCGAGCGTGCCGCGCTACAGGCCGAAGTATCGCAACTGCAAGCCGAGCTAAACCGAATTGCGGACACCACCCGGTTTGGTAGTCAAACAGTGTTGGACGGAAGCTTTGGTACTCGCAGCTTTCAGGTTGGCGCCGAATCGTTCGAAACCATCGAAGTTAGCCTGGGGAATTTCCGTGCTAATGCACTAGGAGCGAATCGAGTCGAGTCCAGTGGTACCGTTTTTGGCGCCGTTGCAACCGGAGCCAACTTAGCCGGTGCGGCCAATGCCTATTCTGGCGACTCAGTAACCATAAACGGACCCGATGGCGTCGCAACGGGTGTCACTCTAAGTGCCAATGCCAGTGCACAAACTTTAAAAGGCGAAATCAATGCCGTTTCAGGACAAACCGGCGTCACAGCTGAAGCCCGAACGGTCGCCCGACTTAGCGGTTTCGACAATACCGGAATCACCTCCTTTAACATTTATGGGGCGAACACCACGGGACAAGCTGTAAGCGTTAATATTACGAATACGGCGAACCTCGATGATCTGGCTGATGCTATCAACGCTTCGACTTCTTCCACTGGAATTAAAGCCATTTCCAATGGC
>JBPEWV010000152.1:0-13657 GCA_052032335.1 Pleionea sp.
TCTTGAAATCCTTGGTGCGTGTAATTTTCACGCACCTCATTGGGCAGATCTTTCAAAAATGAGAACACCGTCATCTTTGTGCCGCCCGAGTTTAATTGGACAATGTCACCGCGTTGCATGCTCTTTATACCTTCAATAAGATTCACCCAATATCCTCTTCGTTGAGAGAAATAATTTCACTGGATAAAAGCTGCCCCCAACTATTCTAAGCACTCGCATTACATCTTTAACATTTGGGATAGTTAGTACAACTCGGTGTTGTACCGGCAGAATCATCAACTCCGTTTTCCTCGACAACCTCAACTTGTTGATAAGTCTCCAAGGAATTCGAGTCCAGTTGAGTAGTTTCGTTTAGTGGAATTAGACCTAAGAAAAATAAAAAAATATTAATATGAGTCATGATAAGTACCTTTATTGGATTAACTAAACCTAAGTGGCTTGGTAAAAACATTAATCCATAAGTACTGTGAATGCTGTGAATATCTCGCGCAAATACCGTGAAGAGTCGAGATTTAGCAAGAAAAAATGTGAACCAGCTCACTATTCAAAGTCAATCAAATTAATGGATTGACATTAAATCTATCTCTCCTTTGATTTTTTTGGTTACGATTATCCAAGAGTCATTATAAGGTGAGGACAATTCATTTCCTTCAATTTTGATAGGTAGTGAGTAAGGGGATGAGCTCGTTTTATCAAGAAACATCAATTTATTTCCAGAAATGTAATAAAGACCTCTCGCAGTGACCGTCCAACGTCTTGTATGATTGATGGGTTCTTTGACATTTATATAAATTTCCCCTTCTGGCGAGACACGCCAAAATCCATTTCTCCTGAAGTTGGATACATATTTTATGGGCTCAGACTTATCTTCTAATACAATGAAAGCATCTTTTATTGTCTCAATCTCTGATATGCTCCAATCGACAATATTTAGTACTCTTTGCTCCCATTCCTCCATATGTTTAATCGCAACATAGGCCTCATTTTCATTTTTTCGCCATTGAAAATTTTTATAATACCGATCTTTTGGTCCCCACTTGGTTTTCTTGGAAGTTAAATCAATCACAAACCAACGACCACTTGCAGTTCCCCCGAGTTTAGTACCTTCAGAATTAAAGCTTAAATCCAGAAAGTCCAGGTTGTTTTTAAGTCGAGTTATTTGCTCTTTTCTTCCATTTTCATGCATTAACCAAACTTGAAATATACCTGTTCGATTTGAAATCCAAGCCAATTTGGAACCGTCCGGCGAAGACGCTGGGTTAAAGTCATTATATGAAGAATTAATGATTGTTCTAGCTTCACCAGTTTTAAAGTCATGTCTTACGAGTTCTTGTCGAAAATATCCTCCAACAGAAATCGAAATTCGTCCATTGCCATACGCTTCCGGCCCCTCAATCGGTACAACTGGCGTGGCTCTTAATTGAACGATATCTTCATCAAGTGAATACTCAAGTATTTGGTTCGAATCATCTCGATAAATAATTGAACGGCCATTATTTGCCCATGAGACTGAAATTAACACTGAGTTGATAGTATCAACGAGACTTGTCTCCCAAGAACTTACATCATAGAGCCAAACTTCAGTTTGTGAACCATTGTTTTTATTTCTTAGCACAGCCATCTTATTTTTATCAGGAGACAGCGCAAAATAATAATCCCCTTTTCCACTCGGAGGAGGCGAGGCAATAGGCCAACTCTCACCTGAAGAAAATGAATGTGAATAGATTACAAATGGAGCATTTACTGATTCTGCTTTGTTATAATAGATTCCCTTTCCATCCTTCCAAACTGCACTGGTTGCATTCAATGAGCTAACGCTACACGGTACCAAGTCTTTCTCATTTTCCAATACGTTATGTTTAGCGTCAAAATTCGCGAGAACTACAGAGCAAGCGTCTTCAGTAAAACGGGAGAAAATAAGCTGGTAGTCATTACCCGTCCATCTCGGCATTCTAAAATCGTAATTTAATTCACTGTCCGTCAGTGGTAATAAATCACCTGACTCCATATTCCTAACCCAAAGTTCCCATTTATCTTTGCCATGAGGAAGATGATTAAACAACATCCACTTGTTATCTGGTGAAAATGAGGGGTAATACTCAAGCCCCTCCAAATGTGTTAGAGGAATAGGTCTAGGTACAGAAAATGGTCGTTCGGGCCCTGAACTCTGCATCAAAAAATAAGTCGTAACAACAACCAACATCAGAGCCAGAGTGATGATGATTAACAGAGAATAACTCTTGGTATTCTCTCCTTCGAAGCGCCATTCAGTGGTTCTTACTGGCGCGATGAGCCGATAGCCGTGGCCAAGCTTATTCTCGACGTAAAACTTTTCTTTTTCGGTGTCGTCGAACAGTTTTCTTAAAACGGTGACTTGTTTTCGAATTGAGGAGTCGTCTTTGTATTGGTCGCCGTAGATGAATTTGTGGATGTCATTTAACGACACATAGGTGTTGTCGTTGTGAATGAGTAATAACAGTAATTTAATGGAATTGGGGGTGATATTGCGTTTTTCGCCATCGGGCGCTTCTACCAGTTTCTCATTCAGATCGACTGTGAATTCGCCCACCTTAAAGGGATGGTCACTCCATTTTTCGTAGAGGTCGCTTTCGCTAATGCTATCCACATCGGCAGATGGCGCTTCACTCATGTACTGTCACTCAAATAATAGGGATGGAACGAACGGCTGATTTTTATACTAATAAATTTAGTATTTTCAATGAGATAACTTAACCACGCAATTCTACCATTGTTACAAAAAGTAATTAATAGCTATTCAGCTAAAAACCTAGGTTAATTTTACAGTTGATTTCTTCAGATTATCACTTTGATTGGCTTAACATTTCCATATTTTTTATACCATATTTGAGATATTTTCTACTATGGACGTTCAAACTCATCATTGAACACCCAAAATAAAAACAAAACAACGGATGAAATGGCCAGAGTCGATAACAGTGTTGTGGTTCCGGGAAGGTCGGCGAGAAAGGTTAAAGAGGTGTAGTTAATCAAATAAGAAAGACCGGCAAAACCAAAGAACACGCCTGCGAGAGTGCAAAAGCTCAAAATCCATTGACGCATACGATGCAGGCGCTCAATTCGACCAATGACCTGCTCGACAAATCGCGAATCGACCAACACCTGATGGTAACTCAAAATTTTGTTTAATAAATCATTGGTATTCATGATCTAACTCCCGCATCACTATGATGCTTGCAACTCTTGTGAACTTAAAAGGGTGTTTAACTTTGATTTTGCCCGGGCGATGTACGATTTAATGGTACCAAGCGGTATGCCCGTAATTTGGGCGATTTCCTGATGGCTCAACCCCTCTGAGCAATTTAGCGTAAGCGCTGTTCGCTCGTTAAGATCGAGGTGCGACATCAATTTTTCAGCCAACAAATCGGCCTCCACCGCATCAAAGGTACTGAGTTGCTGCCAACTCACATCACAAGGCGTTTCGTATTTGTTCGCGCCGGTTTGTATGACCCTTAAAAAACGTCGGTAGGCCAATGTGTGCAACCAACTCTTAAAACTGCCCGTACCTTTGAGCTGCCCCAACTTCTGAAACGCTGTAATAAAGGTATCTTGAGCAATATCATCGGCCAGCGCATGATCCCCAGCGGTCAGCCGGCGTAAAAATTGGCGAATGGTCGACTGATACCGCTTGACCAGTTCACCGAAAGCATCGGTATCGCTTTCGGTGAGCGCCCGGGCAATAAGCTCGCTGTCAGGGTTCATTGGGTTTCTGCAGTTGTATGATTAATCATTGTAGCGATTCATTTTCCAAACCAGTAGAAAACCGGCCCCCATCAAAAGCGGAAACAGGCCAATAATGACAAATCCTGTGGAGGCATCGTTATCGTTAATCAGCAAACCCGCCAAGATCGCTGCAATACCTATTGCGGATAATACGACACCACGCCTTAAATCTCTGATCCGCGGTGAGGGTGTTGTGCCCAGTTTCTCCAGCAGTTCCGGAGTCAATGCATTACCCTGGTCCAGCGATTTTCGAATGGTGTCCTGAATCGCCAGTTTATTCTTATGACTCAAATACAGAAAGGTCACAACGATAATGGTGACCATGAAAAATGACGCTACCGGAATAATGACTTCAACCGCATCCATTGTACTCTCCAAGATTAATAAGTTTCATTAATTAAGAGACTTTCGCAACGGGAATTGGATGACGCGCAGGCAAAAAAAAGCCTGTAGCAAAGAGCTCGTTCTCGCTACAGGCTCGAGGGTGAGTTAAGTTTCAGGGTATTGCCAAAATGAAATGGCTAAAGGATTAACTCACAAACGCTGAGGCCTAACTATGCCGAAAAGCCTCAGAGCACCAAACTGAAACCAGCAAACACCACCCGAGACACCCCTGCCTTTTAAACATGATGTTTGCTGTTTCAATAAGAGTAGCAAAACAGATAGCACTTATGCAAGTAGTATTTATTTGTGCAGTAATTTTCAGGTGACGACAGTGTCGGTTCAAGTTACCATCGGGCCAAGATGAAAACTCAACGTACCGACTATGACACTAAATTTTGAACAAGCCACCTCGGCAGAACAACTCGAGCGCATCGAACGCTTGGCCAACACCATTTGGAATGAACACTACACCCCGATTATTGGTAAAGGCCAGGTCGATTATATGCTGGAAAAGTTTCAGTCAATGGCCGCAATGCAGCGTCAAATTTCAGACGAAGGTTACCGCTACTACGCCATCTTAAAAAACGCTGAGTTAATCGGTTACTTCGCAGTCAAACCTGAACAGAGCGCATTATTTTTAAGTAAGTTGTATTTGGACAAGTCTGCCAGAGGACAGGGCTACTCACGGCAAGCGCAACAGTTTATCGAGCAACTCGCCCATCAACTGGGATTAAGCCAACTTCGGCTTACCGTCAACAAATACAATACCGGATCGATAAAAGCGTACAACGCACTCGGCTTCGAAACGGTAGAAGAAGCCGTGTTCGACATTGGAGCGGGCTACGTGATGGACGATTATGTGATGGTAAAGCGACTCCAATAATTTCAGCTACACTTATTAAAGAATCTTTTTTAATAAGTCAGCTATGAGAAAATACAATATTCTGGTCATTGATGACGCCAGCATGATTCGGGACCTGATAAAAAAATTCGTCAGAGATTACTTTCCAAACGCTCAACTGTTCGATGCTCACAACGGTGCGTCCGGAAAATCGGTGTTGCTGCATCAGGAAATCGATCTGGTGTTGTGCGACTGGGAAATGCCAGAGATGAATGGCATTGAATTACTGGGGTGGTTTCGTCAAGAAGATCGCTACAAAAATCTCCCATTTATCATGGTCACCAGCCGCGGCGATAAAGAATACGTGATGGAAGCGGTTCAAGCAGGGGTGAGTGACTACCTGGTGAAACCTTTCAACCGACAACAATTCTCAGAAAAAGTCGAACGTGCTTTACGGCGGCATGGGATTAAAGGAAAAATGGTCGAACCCGAGCGTGCGGCATCGTCGTCACTCGAAGTCCTTACCGGAAAATCCACCGCATCACCCGCAGCCAAAAAACCGAAAAAACCGCTGCCCAAAGGGGTCGCATCGGTTCGCACGCCCAATGGCGAAGTTCGCTGTGCGATAAAACAACTGACCAAAGATTATTGCCTCGGCATTTTCAAACATACCGACTATCTGCCGCAACTTTTAGATCAGGTATCGGTGGACATCGAATTTAAACAGGAAGGTGAGTCGAAGGTCATGCGTATTAACGGGTTTATCGTGTCCATTATGGCAACCGAAAACAAACCCGACTGTCAGCTGATCCAACTCAAAGTCTCCTTTATGGACGAAGACCCCGAGAAACAACGTTTGATCGAAGAGTACGTGAGTCAATTCTCCTAGCCGACGCTAGGAGATGTACTTTTCGCGAATCGACCGGCCATTACGCCAGACATTACGCGACCAATGGCTTAGATTATCCAGCCCCACATAAATGGTCGGCAATATCAGCAAACTGACCACGGTTGAAAACCCAAGTCCGCCAATTACTGCCCGGGCCATTGGGTAGTATGGTGGTGCATTGGCCGTTCCGCCTATGGTGGTGTCACCAACACTCAGAGGGATCAACCCGAGAATGGTGGTAAACACCGTCATTAAAATAGGTCGCAACCGATCGCGCCCGCCCTGAACGATGGCTTCGCTTCTCGGAAGCCCGCTGCGCCTGAGGTGATTAATATGATCCACCAGCACGATCCCGTTGTTCACCACCACTCCCATCAACACCAATATGCCAATGCCCGACATGAAGGAAAACGTTGTGCCGGTCAATAAGAAGAACCAGAACACGCCCACGACAGCGTACAAAATGGAGGTTATGACCGCCAAAGGAAATAACAGTGACTCGAACAACGCCGCCATTACTACAAAAATTAACAATAAGGCCAGCAACATATTTTGCAGCATCAAGTTATCGGTTTTCGCTTCACGTTCAAACGCCTGTCCCAGTGTCCACTGGTAACCTGCCGGAAGCGCCACCTTGTCCATAACCTGAGTGATTTTTTCTTTGGCCTGATCCAGAGTGATCTCATCGAGATTTGCAGTAATGCCTATGCTGGTTCGTCGGTCGCGTCGTGAAATATTATTCGAGGCCAGTTCGACACGAAACTCAGCAATGCTCGCCAGAGTGACTTTCTCTCCTTGTGGCGTGGTTAATACCAGACCTTTTAAATCGGACAACGAACGGCGATCGGTTTGACTGTATTGCAGTACCATATCAATTTCACGATCATCGCCGCGAAAAGAACGCAGTGGTTGTCCGCGCATGGCGATGGCAATCATATTGGCCACCTGCGACGGATCGAGGCCGACTTTTTGCGCACGAATTCGATCGACGCGTACCTGAATTTCACGATCGTTCGACTCGGCCTCCGAACGGGCGTCGTACACACCTTCGATCGAGTTTAAAATACGTGCCACTTCGCGCGTCAATTCTTCGAGTCGTTCCGTCGAATCGCCCGATATATAAATTTTCACACCCTCTTGATTACCGCGATTGCGTTCGAAACTGGGACGCCCGATGGCTATTTGCGGTTTATTTTCTTCGATAAACTTACGAATGTCAGACACCGATCGAGTTGCGTCGTCTTTATCTTTCAAAATAATGGTCGATGCGGCAAAACGATTGGTGTAATAGCTGTACACCGAATCGATATCGAGTTCTTCTTTGTGCGCGTATAAAAATGCTTCAATGGTATCCACCGACTTTTCAACTCGCTCGATGGTGTATTGAGAATCGATAAAATAAGGTAAATACAAGCGTCGCTGCGTATCATCCACATAATTGTCTTTGGTGACAAAGTTCATCGGAATAACAATACTAACCGCGGTTAAAATCGCCACCAACGCTGATGTTTTCGGGTGGGCCAGCGACCATCGTAAAAAGGTTTCGTAACGATCGGTCAGATGATTGATCCAGCGGCTCGAACGTTCGCGACTTTTAATTTTAAACTTCGATAAGAGCAGCGGAATTATGGTTAAGGCAATAAACAGCGACGCGCCAAGCGCAATAACAATGGTAATTGCCACGTGCGACAGAAATACGGTGATATCGACCTTTTCACCAATAATATTGGGAAGAAATACGATGGCGGTGGTGACTGTTCCTGCAAATACAGCCACGCCAACTTCATTGACTCCGAGTCGAATCGCTTTGCGATGATCGTCGGGGTGCTTTTCCTGGTAACGAAAAATACTTTCGGTAACGACCACAGCATTGTCGACCAGCATACCAATGGCCAGCATCAAGCCCATCATCGACAAGATGTTTAACGATACGTTAAAGAAAAACATAAATGCCAGGGTGATGGTCAGTGAAAAAGGTACAGCCAATGCAACAATTAATGTTGCAGTAACTTCTCTTAAAAAGAAGTACAACACCACGATGGACAGTACAAAACCAATCAATCCCGAGAGACTGATGTCTCTTAATGAATTGGTAACGCCTTCCCCTTGGTTATCCATAGTAAATAACTTGATGCCTTCAAACGCGGGATCATTTTCTGCTTGCTGAATTCGCTCGATAACTTTTGATGCGACTTCAACCAGATTGGCATTGGCCTCACGCGAAATGTCCATGCCCACCGCATAGCTTTGATCCAGATGACGCCCTTCTTCCTGACGTGGTTGTTCCAGCGTGACATCCGCTATATCCGACAGTCTTAACCCTTGTTTATTAATGATCAGATCTTTAACTTCCTGAATGCTTGCGTATTCACCGATCGGTTTAACTCGATATCGTTGCTCACCATCGGTAATCTGCCCAGCTGAAAGCGAAAAGTTTTGCTGCAAAAGACGTTGGTTCAACTCGGCCAGATTGATGTTGTAGGCAGCAATGCGATCGGCCAGCAGTTTTATTTTGATGGCCTTTTTACTGACGCCGTACAAATTAACTTTCGAAACGCCTTCGATGCGTTCGATGGGCCGTTTCAGTTTTCGGTCGAGTAATTCGTAAGCGTCGGATAAATCTCGTTGGCTGGAAATCCGCAATGTCAGAACCGGCATGTCGCCCGTTCCACCGGTAAATACAAACACCCGCTGCAAATCACTGGGCAATTCATTGCGAATGGCGTCAATTTTTTCACGCGCTTCGACACCCTTGATTCGAGCATTTTGATCCCAGTCGAATTGCAGGAACACTTGCACATTATTATCGGTCGTTTGTGACCACATGTTCTGCACCGAGCTCATAGTAGCCAATACTTCTTCCACCGGTCGGGTTATCGATTGTTCAATTTCTTCAGCGGACGAATTGGGATAAGGGATATTAATGAAGATCCCGGGGAAATTAATCGACGGAAAATATTCCAGTGGTAACAAACGCGACGCAATCCCACCGGTAAGCAAAAAACAAATGAACAACATAAAGGTGGTGACCGGACGTTTCAAAGCAAAGGAAGTCAGTTTCATGGTCGCCACCTATCGAGTACGATCGAACAAAGTGTATAAAACGGGGATCACCACCAGCGTCAATAAGGTCGAGACCAATAACCCACCGATTACCGTAATCGCCATGGGCGCGCGAATTTCTGCGCCTTCGCCGAACCCAAGCGCTAACGGCAGCATACCCAACGCAGTTGTTAATGTGGTCATGACAATAGGACGCAAACGTAATTGGCAAGCCTCTTTGACCGCTTGCAGTTTTTCCAGCCCCGTGTCGCGCAACTGATTAATTTTATCGATCAAGACAATGGCGTTGTTCACCACGATACCCGCCAACATGATCAAACCAATAAACACCACCACACTGATGGTAGTGTTGGTCACATAAAGGGCGAGCACCGCTCCAACGAGTGCTAAAGGCACACTGAATAATATTACAAAAGGGTGCAGCAGTGATTCAAATTGCGACGCCATAACCAGATAGACCAGAAAAACCGCTAACAACAATGCCAGTTTCAGTGAATTAAAAGACACTTCCATTTCTTCATTTTGCCCGGCAATGCGCGTCTCAATACCACGAATATCAGGAAGCTGATCCAACAAGGTTTGTAATTCTCTGGCGCCTTCTCCCAAGTCACCGTAGTAAAGATTGGCACTGATAATGGCAACCCGTTGTTGATTGATACGATGAATTTCACTCGGGCCAATGTCAACGGTCACCTCTGCGATACTGTCGAGAGTTATCGGTTTTTCCGCTTGTGGGTTAACGATTAACTGGCGAACGTCGGCGACCGATGCCCGGTCGTCTTCCTGCACCCGAACCAAAACATCAATTTTACGATCGCGAAATGCGTATTTGGTTGCCACATCACCCCGCAATTGTTGAACCAGACGATTGGCAACCTCAGGAACGTTCAATCCTAAATAAGCCGCCTTCTCGTGATCGAATTTTATCTGGATTTCCGGATGACCTTTGCGAATGGTCGACTTAACATCACTGAAGCGATCATTCGCTTGCATAAGCTCGATCAAGCGTTGATTTTGCTGGGTCACCTTATCCAGATTGTAACCGACCACTTCAACTTCAAGCGGTGTTTTGAAGGTGAACAGGGCAGGCCTTTCGATATTCACTTCGATGCCGGGTATAACGCTTAGCTTGTTTCTTAACTCGCGAATCACACGTTGTTCTTTTTCACGGCTCACCGGTTTGGATAATACGATATTTAACTCACCTCGATTTTCGCCACCTTTTTCCGGGCTGGAGTCGAGACGATTGCCACTTCCGGCAACCGAATAGGTGCGTTCGATGTCATCGATGTCGTTGGCAAGCGCTTGCGCCCGATTAACCAAGGCATCAGTTTTGTATAAAGGCGTACCCGTAGCCGCTTTTAACTCGACTCTTAATTCGCCTTGTGATAACTGAGGTATCAGCTCAACTCCGAGTCGATTGACCAATCCCAGAGTTGCCAAAAAGGTCACTAGTGCAATTGCCAACACCAATACACGATTACCTAAGGCAGAAAGCAACAGCTGTCGGTAGCCACGTTCAATTGCAGTATAAAAATAATTAAATGGCACGGCCAAAAGCAGCATCGGGTAATACGCACCACGACTCACAAGTCGAGCGATAATTTGTACCCAACCGATTAAAAAGGTCGGCACTGTCACAAATACGAATCGAACACCGCGCAAAAAGAAGTTGCGATCTTTCACCGTTTCGTTTCGTTCATCTGAGTAGACATGCTGCCTTCCACGAGCGGACGCGACCATGGGAATAAAGGTGAGTGCCACCAGCAAAGACACCAGCAGTGCAAAGGTTACCGTTAACGCCTGATCACTGAACAGTTGCCCAGCGATACCCTGAACAAATACCAACGGTAGAAACACGGCGATGGTTGTCATGGTCGCCGCAAATATTGCGCCGGACACTTCTTTAGCGCCTTCTCTTGCGGCGTCAATCGCATTAAGTCCCTGTTCTTTTTTGCGTGCAATGTTCTCTAACACCACAATGGCATTATCTACCAACAAACCAACGGCCAAAGCAATGCCACCGAGTGACATGATATTCATGGTGATGTCAAAGCCGTACATCAAATTAAAACTGATAATTATGGATATGGGAATGGACAAAGAAATGATCAGTGTGGCACGAAAATTTCGCAAAAACAGATACAGAACCAGCATGGCCAGTATGCCACCGACAATAGCATTGTTCATCACTTCATCGATGGCTTGCTCGATAAACTGTGCCTGATTGTAAATTTCTTCTAACGCCAGTGAAGACGGCAAATTTTTACCCAAACTGGCTAACTTACGATTCAACCGTTTCGCCACCGACACCGTATTGGCATCGCCTTCTTTGTATATCGCAATCTCTACGGCCTCGCTGCCATTAAGGCGAGTAATAGCTTCGCGTTCTTTGTATTTCTGCTGTACCGTTGCAATGTCTCTTAAGTAAATGGGTTTCCCATCGAGGCTATGAATGACCGAGTTGGCAATCTCATCGACACTTTGATATTGATTGATGGTACGAACCAGATACTGTTGTGTACCTTCTTCTAATCGTCCGCCCGATAAATTCACGTTCTCTGCGCGTAACCGCGTTGCCACCTGATCGATACTTAAATTCAGCTGGCCGAGCTTTTGTTGATCAACCAACACTTGCACTTCGTCTTCCAGACCACCACTCACTTTAACCGCGGCGATGCCTTCGATTGATTCAAGACGCCGTTTAATTTCTTCCTCTGCGACGCGGCGCAATTCAATTAACGTTTGTTCATCAAATCCCGGAGTAGTTTGCTCAACCGGGGTATTTCGAGAGAGAGACAGTCGAACGATTGGGGCTAATGAAGGATTAAAACGTAATAAAGAAGGACGCGATACGTCCAGCGGTAACTGGACAATATCGAGTTTTTCCCGAACATCGAGGCCCGCCATGCCCATATCGGTGCCCCAGTTAAACTCGAGTAAAACATCCGACTGACCCGCTTTAGAGATGGATTGAATTTTTCTCAGGTTTTTTACCACACCAAGCGACTCTTCTATCGGCTTGGAAATGAGGTTTTCAACCTCTGCCGGTGCAGCTCCGGTGTAGTCGGTACGAACCGTAAGTGTTGGGTAGGATAAATCGGGAAGTAACGTTAACCCCAAACGATCGACCAAAACAAAACCAAACACCAGCATGGCAATGGTAAACATTGAGACAGTCACTGGCCGTCTCGTTGATACTTCAACGATACCGTTGGTAAAATTCATTTAATCACCCCAAGTTTAAATGACGCAGTGTGTCGGTTTAGTTTTGGCTTAAGTTGGCAAGTCGGGTCGAACCATCACTGTTCGCATTGAGTATGTCCACCAATGAGTCTTGCTTTAAACTGTTCTGGCCAGCCACAACCACTCGGTCACCGGCGCTCAGCCCAGACAAAACTTCGATGTGTTGACTGTTTTCAAATCCTGTTTCGATGGGCGTTTTTATCGCCTTATTTTCGGAAATAACGTAAACGGATGGCACTTGTTCTTCGGCAATCAGCGCATTTTTATCCATTAATAAGGTATCCGAGTGATTGGCGTAGACAATACCGACACGACCGAACATGCCGGGCTTTAATTGTCGATTCGGATCATTCACTTCGACGGTCACTTTAAAGGTGCCCGACGAAGAATCGACAATCGGACTGATCCTTAAAATACTGCCCTGATAAACCTTATCTTTACGTGCATCAACGCCAACAATAGCTGGCATTCCTTTGGACAATTTGACCAGTTCCTGCTCTGGCACATGAATGATTGCGTGCAAGGGATCAAAATCGGTGATACGAAATAACGGGTCGTTCAACTTCACCATATTGCCCACTTTAATCATCCTCTCTGAGATGACACCATCAATCGGTGCGACTATGGTTGCATACTCTAGCTGCAACTTTTTCAAATCAAAGGCCGCTTTTTGCGATTCATAATCGTATTTCAGTTTCTCGAACACATCGGAACTTATCATATTCTTTTCGAAAATCTGCTTATTACGAGCCACCTCGGCTTTCAAGCGCCTTAAATTAACTTCCGCCTGTTTTAGTTCCAACGCTTGTTGAGCAGTTTGCAGTTGTGCCAACACTTGTCCTTTTTCAACTACGTCCCCTTCTTCTACGAAAATATCAGAAATAAGTTCGCTGGTTTTGGCAACCACCACGGCCTCCTGTTCGGCTTGCAGCGATGTGGTGTTGCTATAAACCGCACTGATGTCACCGATGGTCACTTCTGAAACTTCAACGGGTACCGCAACCTCTTCTGCCTCATTCGTTTGCTCAGCCGACGACGATTCTTCGGGTGCATTACTGCATCCTGTAACGATTAACGTGCTAAGTAGCAGAGACATCAAGAAAGTTGAACACTTTGATATTTGCATGCTGAGTCCTTTGAGTTATTTTGTCGAAAAACGACGAAGCTTCAATCAATCTAATTTGGGGCAGCTAGTTGCACCCATTGTTTACGCTCAATACTTGGTGTTATACCAACATAATACACCACCTCACCTTGCACAATCTGGAAAATGTAACGGTTTGTACACAACCCAATCGTGTCAAGCACCGAAACCAACGGCTCCTACTTGAAGTGACAGTTCTAATGCAGCATTCGCGCCACTTTCTTAAGTCATTGATATTGTTAGCTTTGCGAAGATTTTCAGGGAATTAGCCACCTGCATCACTTAGCGAAAGTCACCAAAAGATGGGTATGTTGATAAGACACTATGA
>JBPEWV010000153.1:0-22781 GCA_052032335.1 Pleionea sp.
GTCAAAAGGGTCAGGTCACTAGACAAATGATTTGGCTTGCCCTAGGCTTCTGCTATGCCTAGAGTCGAACGAATAAAATACGAAAATGCTATTTACCATGTTATGAATCGTGGTCGAGGACGGCAGACGATTTTTCATGAAGAGTAGAAACAAGTGGACACCCAGATCTTAAGAATGATTTTCCGATCTGAAATCTAGTTGAGAACGAAGGGCAACGTGGTACTCTTCTCTTTTAACCCAAGTTAATGATAAAAGATAGAATCAGTTTTGAGGGATTAAACATAGTAATAAACTGTTTTTCTGAGCCTATTCCTTTTTTAACAAGCAGAATGGCTCCAGAGAAATTAAAGGATAAACATCGGCTCCGCAGACTTATTAGCGCTTTCAAATTGAGTAGCCAGTTGTTCGATATGCTCATACTCACTGATTGTTGTTGGCCAGCGTACCTGCTTATCACTTTCACCGATTTTCAAGTCGCTTGAGGTAAGTTTTTTCAGCGATTAATGCGGTTTTTTTAAGTCCAATAAAAACTAATCTCATCTCAATATTTGGATGGTCTGTCACAGTATAATCTTCTAGCCTAGGAGGGCTGTTCTTCACGTGAATTCTCGCGTGTATGCATTCCATGGAGGTGAATACTATGAACCATACTGATCCCTGTTATCCCAAAGTACAGCCGACCACAGAGTTTGATCGTGCTTTGAGTGTTGACGAAGTTTCCGAAATTGAAAGCTACATTCAAGAACGCGATATTTTTCCTCAAGATTCTGAGGAGGCGTTAGCGCAAACTGATCGGCGACAACCTGAGCCTCAATCAACAACCGCGACCGAATTACCCAATGACGTCGTTCAGATGACAATGAAAGCACCAGAGACGACGCAAAAAAGTCAGCAAGATTTCGGGGTGCGCAATATTCAACGAAAAGTGAGTGGTCGCTATTCGAATTGTCCACGCCCCTGGAAATTGGAGTTGCGAGTGGATGTTGATAGTTATCGTCCTACCAAGATGGTCAGCGGCGATTATTATTACGTCTCTGGCTCAACCACCAGTTATTTCGGCTCGTTTAAGTTAGAAGCGCCCTCGATTTATGTCAGCAGCAGTCAGGTAACCATAATTGGCATTGCTGATATGACCTGGAACACGCCGTATCGAAAAGTTCGCATTGTTATTCCAAAACACAACATTTTTCAGCCTTCGGCTAATGCTTATTTGCAGTGGTACACTTTAACCAATAAGAAAGGTGCCGATTACGTCTGCCTGTACGACTCGCCTTACTTCCGAACTATCCAGTTGGAAGAGGATTATGAAACCGGGGTTACTCCATTTACCTCGTACAATACTGGGTCACTGCCTTCAGGAGGAACCGCTCGTGATCTTAGCGTGAGCAAGGCCTACGCCGAAGCCGGTGTTGAAGTGCAAAGTTCCATGAACAGTAACTCGATTCCAACCTCGGAAGCCGATTCGAATCACAAGTGGAACAACGCCGAGTTGCACGATGCCATGGAAAAACACTTTAGCCTGTGGCAAAACATTCCGCATTGGAAAGCCTGGTTATTCCACGCCAACGCGCATGAGTATGGCAGTGGGCTGTTAGGCATTATGTTCGACCAGAAAGATCGGCAACGTCAGGGCTGTGCGTCTTTTTATCAGGCCATCGATTCGAATAGCGCCACTGATCAACGCACCCAACTCTACGTTAACGTGCACGAATTAGGGCATTGTTTTAATTTATTCCATTCGTTCCATAAGAAGTATATGAATCCTCCGTTGCCCAATCGTCCGAGCTCCCTGTCGTGGATGAATTACCCAAGCATGTATTCGGGTGGTGAAGCGGCGTTCTGGAATAATTTCCCATTTCAATTCGATGAGCTGGAACTGAAGCATTTACGTCACGCCTATCGGAACGATATCGTGCTCGGCGGCAATCCGTTTGGCGAAGGCGCGGCATTGGAGCATCATGGTGGGTTCCTCGACAATGTTCGCGACGAAAGTGGGTTGCAATTGAAGCTGACATCGCCTCATTTTGTCGGCTTGGGTACGCCGATTCACATTGGCATTGAACTGACCAACGTCAGTAACGAACCTCGCGAAGTGGCTATGGATCTGCACCCTAATTGTGGTTTGGTTCAGGTAACGCTGCAAAAACCCAATGGGAAAGTTATTGTTTATCACCCACCCATGAGTTATCTGGTGTTACCCGAACTGCAATACCTTGAACCTGGCGATACACTTGAAGAGAGCGCCTACATCGGCTTTGATAACGACGACGGTCAAATTTTCAATATGCCCGGCAGTTATCGTTTATTTGCCACCTATTATTCACCAGACGGCTCTGCGATACGTTCGGCGATGGACCAAATAAACGTCAGCGCTCCTCGCACCAGAGAAGAAGAAGTTCTGGCAGAGCTCATGTTGGGTCGTGAGCAGGGCATGCTGTTTTTTGTTGAAGGTTCTTATTCCGAGTCTTTGAAAAAAGGCAATGATGCATTTGCCGAAATTCTGGATCGCTTTGCCGACCATCCGTTGGCCAACCATGTGCGGTACGTTGAAGGATTGAAAAAACGTCGCACCTTCTTACAGGTCGATACTGAAAATAAACTAACGCTGCAAAAACAAAATAAAACCGAATCGGATGAACTTCTGAAAAAAGTCGCAAGCTCTCAGCCGGCAGAGTCTGGGTTTATTCCTCAGGTTTTCGATTTACTCAAGTCGAATATTGAAACCTCGACCAAACGAAAAGCAAAACGCAAACTCAAACAAACCGCTTAACGCTGTTAATGCTCAGGCGCTCATTTTTATGGGCGCTTGAGAGGGGTATTGGATTCTATGCTAACGCTGACTTTGTTGTTTCAAACTGGATTTAATAAGGATTCCGTCGAACTTTTTCTTGACGGAGAAAAACAAACGATTACCAAGCTTGAGACCGATTATTCAACCGGTCTTGCAAAGAAGCTGGTGTTGCCTCTTCGAGGCAACAGAAAACAGATGAAACTCGAATGCGCCAATGACCAAAGCAAGGTGGAATTGATACTGCCGTTCGATGCCGAGCAATATGTCTTGATCGATCTGGATGATAAGAAAAAATTGCAGCTCGAGGTAACGCAGCATGCACCGGTGTATTTCTAGTTTTTCGTTGACTGTTTTAAAGCAGTGAAGTTATTTAATAAGAGAGGATATTATTGGCAGGTATGTGTTCAGGTGTTTATTCTACTCTTCAAGTCATTAATTAAGGCATAAGGTTACACCAGGACATCGGCTTCAAGCCTCACAATGAGCACAGCAGCGCGTCAGAGCTGCTGTGCTCATCCGTGGAAGACAGAGAGAGGCTCAAGCTTCGGGTTAAATGGACCCAAAGTCGTCCAGTGGAATGGCGTTTGTTTCTGCGACGGTTTTCATCACCTTGTCCTGATCGTGAGTTATGTCGGCAAAGACTAAAATGGCGTCGTCGTCCAACTCGTTTGAAAACTTGTCGACCAAGGGGCTGTCTTCGCTCACTCCGATCATGGTGGCTGTCCAAGCGCCGAAGGCACCTCCTCCGGCAGTCATAGCCGCAACGGTACTACCGCCAAGTGCAACGCCCGCGGGTGGAAAGGCAGTGATTGCCAAACCCGCTAAAAAGCCAGACGCTATGCCTAAAGCCGTGCCTCGCTTTGCCGCGTTGGTAGCGTCGGTGGTTTCCGTTAAGTCCGCTTCGGGTAGGTTTGCGATGGCAAGGGTATTTTGGTCACCCACTACGCCGATAGCATCTTCGGGAATTTTATGATCTTTCAAGGAATTCACAACCGAGCTGGCGGTCTGTAGGTCGCGTGCGATAAAGTAGGTATTACTGTTCGCGTTTTCCATGCTACTTCTCCGTTTTGGTTTGACTCCTCGTTTTTTACGTCAAATAAATCGCCGTGGATACGCCCGCGCTGAAGCGTGTTTTATTGTTGTCGAGCCTCTGATTCAATAAGTGATCGACAACGTTGATTTTCCATCGGAACAAGAATAGATTGCTACACGGCTTGCAAAGCTGAAAATCTAAGTAACAATAAATAGATCGCAAACACATCACTGAGTCATGAATAAGGACCAGACATTGGCCAAACCAAATTTTTTGCTCAACTTTTCCATAATTTTTACGACACTATTGGTTGGCCTGTTTTCTAGATCAATACATGCTTCCCCTTTATTTGTAAATGTCACGACGGATTGGTCGAACGTTCAGCAATCTGAGCAATCGAACGTTGACAGTTTAAGAAGCTTATTCATTCTGGGCTACGAAGAAGAAGTTATAGACGGTTGGAAGGTTTATGCGGATGTTGCCTGGTTCACGGGCAACAATGGATCGGCTGAGCTGGGTGACATACAGGGGTACTCCAACATCGATGCTGAAGAATTTAAACAGTTTAACGAAGTCTGGATTGAAACCGGTTGGATGGATGGTATGTTTCGAACCAAAGTCGGCCAAATGGATGCCAATTCTGACTTTGCTGTAGCGTCACACGCCAGTTCCTTTTTAAACTCTTCGATGGGTTATTCTCCGACGGTATTAACGATTCCGACCTATCCTGATCCTCGCTTGGGGGTTGTGGTGTTTGCACCGATAAGTGGAAATCAGAGTGCCGCTGTCGCGGTATTCTTTGACGAGTCCGATTCACTGGAAAACCAATACGCTTTAGCGGAATATCAACTGGGCAATGAATACTTCTCAACCAAACTGGGTGTCTGGCATTATTCGGGACCTTTGCAACGCTTTGATCGTAATGAAACGCAAGACGCAGGTCGCGGCTACTATATGGTTGCCGAAGGCGACGTCAGTGCTCAATGGTTAAACGCGAGTTCGCTCGGTTGGTATCTGCAGGCTGGGTACACCGACCAACGCGTCAGCGCCTTGAGTCATCATTTGGGCGGCGGCGTCGTTTTGTACGATCCATTCAATATCGAAAGTTCGAGGTTGGGATTGGCAGTAACACGGGTTGATACGAGTGCTTATTTAAGCGAACAATTACAACCCAGAGAAACCGTGTTCGAGATTTTCTACAGCAAACCGGTAACACAGAATTTTGTCGTTCAGCCCGACTTGCAATACATACGCAATCCCGGGCTGAATCAGGCATTAGACGATGCTTTAGTCTTCACCTTGAGAACGATAATCACGTTCTAAAAATACAACGCTCTAAATTTCAATGATCATTGGTAAAGCGAACTATTGGTATAAAAATTAAAAGCGCCCGGATATCGAGCGCTGTCGGTGACTTGGATTATTTCCCAAGATCTCGGTAGTTTTGTTCCAGTCGTTGTAGAGTGGTTTTCTTTGCTTTTGCGTTAATAACCCCTGCCGAAACACTGGTGGACATTTCCTGATATGGCTGAAAGTCCATTAAGCTATTGACGTTGCCGAAGCGACGCATAATGATCGATTCGTTACTGTCGCTTGCATTCACTACACGAACCAGTTCAAACGAAAGAAAATCGAGATCAGCGGATTGGATTCTCGACTCCCACTCTGCTTGAATATTCGGAAGCGTCATGGTGCGAGTTGCCGGAGCGTAAGTGTACCAACGAATTTCTTCGCCGCCCGCTTCTTTGAAAACTGCGCTGATCTCGGTATGCGTGACTGCCTCAACCAAGTCGTCCGTAATACTGAAGTTTTTGTTATCCAGCGCGTTTAGCTCCATAATACTTGCCGTATTGAGTGCCGAAAAGTCAGTGGGTATCGACGCATCGATTTGGTGCGTTTTGTTTGAAGAGTAACTGAATGCCTCACGTCCCTCAAAGGCAGCGCCAGTATAGGAGGTCGTGATATCGGCAGTACCGGAGTAACGAATAAAACTTTCGTTAACCTCGGAGAACACCGGAAACTCATTTGCTCGATAATTGTTGGTACTTTCTGACAAATGATCGTTACCATCAATGATATTGCTGGTATAAACCGATGCGTAAACTGCATGGTCAGGCAATGGCATCTTGTCCGCAACTCGGTTTACTTCAAGTTCAATAATGCCGGCACTGGTATCGGGCATTGAAAGATGACCGTATAAATACTCGTCGACATTGGTACGCATCCAAACACTGATCTGCTGGCTTGGGTCATTACACATGGTGACCTGATATATATCATTGTCGATTGTGTAACCCGAAATGCCTGCTCCCCAGTTAAAGTTAACTTCTACAACGTCCTGCATCGAGTGACCGGTATAAATGGTGGGTCGAACCGAATAATCGGCACAGCTGCACTCAGCGGTATTCTCATTACTTTTGAAACCAACATTGATGCTGTGATCGCCCGGCTCGATATCGATGAAGGTATAAAGCAATCGATCACCATTGTCGGTTGGATTATTTAAAGTAAAGGATACAGGGTTTACAACATTGTTGAGTGTGATGCTGCCTTGAGCATCGGTCGTCTCAATCGAGTAGTTCGATGAGGGATTGGCACTGAGACTCTGGTCGTAAATTAATACATCACGACCCGAATAAGGCACCATGTTATTGCAATCATCGATCTGAGTGAGTGTTAATTTAAATGTTTCGCCCACCTGCTCGACAGGTGTTTCTTCTGAGTCACTACTAGAATTACTTCCACCCCCACAGGCTGACAAAAGTCCGCACAGGCTAATTAACAGTAAGGTATTTTTCATTATCGATTCCTGAAAAAGTCATTATTATTATGAAGTCGTCAAAATTGACCTGCTCAATAGTTCCGGAATTTTGCGTTTGAATCAATTATTTTTCACGGATATGTGGCATTTTCACAACTTCGACTGCCAGTGTGATAGTTTTTCTACGATAATAATTTGAGGTGAAAGTATTTTTTGACTTACTTTTTTATAAGTAGCTGCTTTTTAAAATGGCTTGCTCGTGGTGGTTTACACCGTCGGCACTTTGCTTAAATAGTGCGCGCAAAACTCTTTTGCATCGATGGGTTTTCCAGTTAAAAAGCCTTGCATGTAATTCGCTCCCAGTTGAGTGATGGTGGTTCGTTCTTTTTCAGTTTCAATACCTTCGGCAACCGTAATTGCGTTGGTCGAGTCGGCAATTTGAATGATGGCCTTAACGATTTTCTGATTGATTTTCGACTTGTGGATGTCTTTAACAAAACTACGGTCAATTTTAATCTCATCAACACGCATTTCTTGTATGTAACTCATGGAGGAGTAACCTGTTCCAAAGTCGTCTAGCGCAATGCCAAAACCGAGGCTGTGCAATTGATTGATCACACGCATGAACTCTCCGTGATCACGCATCGCCGCAGACTCTGTCATTTCAAAGATTAACGATTGAGGTTGAATTCGGTGCGATGTGGTTTTTTCTTGAATAAATGTGATGAGGTCGTCGCGGTATATATCGTGCGCTGATAAGTTAATCGACAAGCGAAAGTTGTCTCTGAGATCGGGGTATTGTTGGAACAAATCTGACAGCCAGCGTAAAGACAGCTCAATCACAATTTTTGTGATCGGGTAAATATTGTCGGTTTGTTCTGCGATGGGAATAAAGTCGTTCGGCGGGATCATGCCTTTGTCTGGATGAATCCAGCGCACCAGAACTTCGCCACCCATCAGGGCATCGTCACTGAGCGAAAACTGAGGTTGAACAAATATGGTGAATTCTGAGTTAACAATGGCCTTTCTTAAGTCTGTTAAAATTGATAACTGTGAGCGCATGGCTTCATCTTGATCGTCACTAAACGGCATCCAGTTGAGTTTTTCCCGCTCACAGTGGATTAACGCCAGTTGCGCTTGTCGGTAGCTTTCGTTGACGGAGAAAAAAGACACCTTGCTACCGCCATTTTTGGGAGCGAACAACTCTGATGCGCCAATGCGGAAGTTGAATTTTGTTTCGATTTCATTAATTTTAACCGCTTTATCAGCTATCGACAGTAACTGGTTTACAATCGAGTCAACGCTCGTTTCGTACTTAACGATAATTAAAATTTGATTGCCGGGTAGTGTGACCATATATCGAGGCTCGTTTTCACTTAACCGATACGAGATAATCCAATCTTTAGTCTTTAAAAAGTTTTCGAATTCATTAATGTGCTTTCGATAAGCGATTTCCATTTGGTTCGGACCTAGTAACCCTAACAGATTTTTAACGCCTTCTATCTGTATCAGTAGAACGGCCAGTCGTTGATACTCTTCAAAATCACTTTTTAGTAAATCAAAGCGATCACTTTTAAAAAATGACAAGTTGGGCTGGTTGGTTCGAGGATCGGTGTAGGCCTGAGTAATCGTCTGCGCCTCTGAGTAACGAATGCGGTCGGCCAGTGCGATGGACAATAATAACAGCTCAAACACTGAGCCAATGAAAAAGGCGTGCATGGTGTAAAAATTTAACGGTAAATTTCCGGTATAAGTTGCCAATCCGATGGTTGACCCTAAGATCACAAACGACCAGGATAAAAGAAAAAATCGTGCCGGGTAGAAACCGTTTCGATAGGCCGTTACCGCCATCCAGATCGAGTAGGTCAGCCCGGCAATGTGTAGTACAGAGAATACAGGCACCATTTTGTGCTCTGCGATCCAGAATGAACTGATGAAGCCTAAACCGAGAATACCCTCAAACCAGTGTAAAAGAGCGAAGTGTTTTTTCGCATGGGTTTGGGCATCAAGAAATGAAACTGCAAATCGAATGACCAGCCACAACAACACAAAGTTGAGGGTCATTATGTGTGTTCCGAGCCAAATTTGCAGCGATTCGGACCACAACAATATGCCGTAGCCATGAATGGCACCAAAGTAAAAAAAGGTTACTGCATAGAATGAAAGATACCAAAGGTAGGAGCGACTTCTTGACATGGCGTAGATGGCACCGTTGTAAATGGCCATGCCAATTAAAAAGGCAATGATACCGCCCCAGAATAAGTAGCGATTCAACTCGTCGTTTCGATAGACATCGTCTTTTTTCAGGTCGATTAACAAAATTGCCGGACTGCGGCTCTGTTTTTTCAGGTACAGAGTTAACCTTTGTTTCTGACTGATCTTAAAGGTCAGGCTTTGGGCACCGTGCGCCGCTTTGGCATCATAGTCGTCATCAAGAAGGCCCAGAGATTTTTGAGCAACAAGCTCGTCATTTTCGTCCAGCAAATAGACTTCGAGGTGATTGATTATCGGATTGGTAAAACTCAGTACGTACTGATGGGTGTTGGCATCCTCAAAATTTCCCTGAAACACCAATCGTTGCCAATAAGTGGTATCGCCCGGAAGAATCGATTCTGAGTGCAAGAAAGGATCAAATGGAACCTCTCGATGAACCTTAGAGACAGACCAGTCGATGTTTTCGGGTTGTCTGGCCGTGGGCAAAGCCGCATCGATGACCCGTTCATCGGTATCTCGAGTCAGCTCGATTATCAGGTTTCGACTTGACGGATCGGCGGGATCGTCCAACGGCTTCGCCAGAACGGTGGCAAACGTCAAAGTGGATATCAGCAATAATCCTTTGATATAAGCAGTGCCGAACATGGCGCTCCGATTGTTATTATCATTCAAGTCACTGCTTTTTACTATAGTTCAGATACGGCTGAACACAACATTTTACTAATAGAAACAGTAACCTATTATAAAATCCTTGGAGCAATTTAGCGTGTCATTTTTTTTACAAATACGACGACAAAGAGGGCCAGTGTAAAGCTGCCAATAAAGGCTTCGAGTGCGGCGAGTGCCCGGGCAATGCCGATGGGGGCGAGATCACCATAACCCAGTGTGGTGAAGGTCACTACACTGAAATACAGGCTGCTGAAAAAGATCTGAGTGTTTTGCCAGGCAGAAAGCTCGGGGTTAAACGCCAGAGAGTCGCCACTAAAGGACAGACCTAAAAGAAAGTACAAAATAGCAAAGGTGATTATGGTTGCGATTGAAAACAGAATTACCCGTATCGGTTTCTCACCATAACCACAAAAGATATCGACTATTTTTGAGATAAAGCGGCCGAATGACCAGGGTGGCATCTGTTTGCGCCGCATGATCATTTCGCGTTGAAAGAACCGACCGGCCATTTCAAACAACCCTTGTCGTTCGGCGGTTTTTCGTAAATTGCGATAAATCTCTTCGGCTTGTTCGTAATAGTCGTTTTGATCGGTTCGTCGTTTAGCATTGCGAGCCTGTGTTTCCTGGCAGACCTCTTTGCCCCAATTGACGTGTTCGATCTTGGCATTTTCGAAAATGGTTCCTAACAGGTTACAGCCGGTAAGATTGGCGCAGTGCAAATTGGCGTTGGTAAAGTCGGCTTTCATCAAAGAGGAGCCCGACAAGTCGAGTTTAAAACAGTGAGCGCCGACCATTTTAGTGCGGTACAGGTCGGAGTTATTCAGTTGATAACCGGTCTTTTTGTTATGCCGCACCAGATTAATGCCCGACAAATCACAGCGAGCGAGTTTGAATCCTTGCATGGGATGCCCCGTTGTCGCACGTTGCTCCAGCTTGTGCCGCAAATCGCTTTCTTGCCGAAGGTTGTCTTTCAGCCAAAAGGAATCGTCCGGTTGGTGGGGTAAGTTTTGAGAAACCTTGTCCATTACGCGCTCTCCTTCGATAAGCATAGAACAATATCGAAAAAATGTGAGGCGTTGTTCTGAGCAACCTTTGGACGTTCAGAAAGATCGGTTGTGGCTTAGTCGTTCGATACTTGGGCGTCTAAATATTGCTGCCACTGTTGCTCGACGGCTTGATGTTCATCATCAGTGAGCGCCTGATAACCACGGCCAAACGGCCAGCCATAGCCCCAGCGAAATTGCGTTGGCCAATACGGACTACCGCCAACGCGAACCCCCGCCAGCATCAACTGGGCAATGTGCGGCTCGCCTACCTGGGTGACGCACTGTTTTAGCGCGGTGTCGGCCTGTTGCCGTTGCTGATAGGTGCCGCCAGCCCAATAAGCCTTGTCATGCTGAGTACAGCAATCCAGCCACAACTGTTTGTGTTTCAGCGTACCATCCGGAAACAGGGAGCAGCCATCGCTGGTGAAAGGCTTTATGCTAGGCGAATCTGCCTGAGCCAGCGTTGCGGCGAGTAAAAAAGTGAAAAAGAGCAGTCGAATCACAGGTGTTAGTCTAGACATAATTGCGGCCGACCATTGTAGTGTTCTGGTTGAAGATGTAAAGCCGGCCATTTAGCTTAACAAAGGTAGAGCATGCGATGGTTGTAGACCGAACGTTTTACTAGTCACGGAGAATGCGTGCGACGCCATTGGGGGTATTTCGTTCTCCAATCTATAATAGTATAGTGATTTGACATCAACACCGAGCTGTCCAGTCTAAGTTCTTTCGGGAATAGGATTTTTCAGCCGTAACATCCGTCTTGATGAGTCATCTAGGTAACGTGCCATTTAGTTAAGGTGCTATCTAGACAAAGAGTCGTCAAAGTAGAGTGGTGTTACCAGGGTTTGTGCGAGAAATTGCCGAGCCTCCCGTATTTGGAAAGGCGTGATATGTTACAAGACCAATTTGGCCGAGAGTTTCATTACTTGAGGCTGTCGATTACTGACGTTTGCAATTTTAAGTGCAACTATTGCTTACCCGATGGTTACCAGAAACCGAAAGACACCGAATGCGTTCCTCAGCTAAGTCTGTCCGAGATATCGCGCATTACTGGCGCATTTGCCCGGTTAGGCACTCAAAAAATTCGAATCACCGGTGGCGAGCCTGCCGTGCGTCGCGATCTGCCGCAAATCATTGAAATCTGCAAATCGACCGCTGGTATTCGAACGGTGGCAATTACCACCAATGGGTATAAATTACCGCAAAAAATTGAATCCTGGGTCAACGCAGGGCTGGATCGATTGAATGTTAGTATCGACAGCCTCGATCCGAGAATGTTCCATTCGATAACCGGGCACAACCGTCTTGAAGAAGTATTAGAAGGAATGGACAAAGCTGCGTCTCTGGGCGTGCAGCAAATAAAAATCAACGCCGTGTTAATGAAGCAGTATAACTTTAACGAGTTCAATAACTATTTAAACTGGATTAAAGACAAGCCGGTCACGTTACGATTTATTGAATTAATGCAAACGGGCGACAATAAACAATTTTTTGACAACAACCATGTCGATGGTGAAGGCATTAAACAACAATTGCTGGCACAAGGTTGGACACGTGTATTGAGAGAAAAAAGCGCAGGCCCGGCGCAAGAATTTCAACACTCCGATTTTCTCGGACGCGTTGGACTTATTATGCCGTACAGCAAAGATTTTTGTGATAGTTGCAACCGGCTGAGAGTTGCGTCCAGTGGAAAATTGCATTTGTGCTTGTTCGGTGAGCAAGGGCTTCCTTTAAGAGAGCTGTGCCAAGATGACAACACGGCGCCATTAGAACAAAAAATTGTCGATTACGTTGCCACCAAAAAAGCGTCGCATTTTTTGCATCAGGGAGAAACCGGTGCTACTCGACATCTGGCGATGCTCGGCGGTTGACTTCGGGCGAACGATTCTGGATAAGCGATTCTGGAAAAATAATACTGGGCAATGGAAACAGAACATAGAGTAGCAGAGAAAACATTATGATAGGTGTGGTTCTTGCGGGTGGTTTATCGTCACGAATGCAACAAGATAAGGCCAATATGCCACACCCGGTGTATGCGCATCAGTCGATGCTGGATTACGCCATGAAAATTTTGCTCGAACTGGGATGCGAAAAAGTTGTTCTCAGCGGCGCGAATGTCGATGGTGTCACCGATTCGTACTATCGAAAAGGACCGCTCGGCGGAATCTACAGTGTGCTCAATGAAGTGTCTCACACCCAGTATTTAATTATTCCGGTGGACATGCCCTTACTCGATCGAAATTTATTGGCTCGATTGGTTGAGCAGCAAGCTAGTGATGAGCAATCGGTTTTCTTTGATAACGCACCGTTACCAATACTGCTATCGGTCAATGATTCGACAAAAGAGTATTTATTAAAAGTTTTGACACTGGAGTCAGCCGACCGATCAATTAAGACTTTTCTTAGCTCGATCGGTGCACGGGCAATCAAGTGCCCGTCACCGAAGAAATTAATCAACACCAATACGCCGAAAGAGTGGCAGTTATTTAACCAGGCAGAAGATCACAATGATAATGAACAAGGGTAATTTATGGGGCATCTAAATTCTTCTGAATTTCTTCCGTTGAATATTGCGGTTTTAACCGTGTCCGACACGCGTACCTCAGATAATGATACGTCTGGGCAATTACTCGCTAGCCGTGCAATCGAGTCGGGGCATAATGTTGTTGACCATGTCATTGTAAAAGATGATGTTTATCAACTTCGTGCCGTGGTGTCGCGTTGGATTGCGTCGGACACGGTGCAAGTGGTTTTGGTAACCGGTGGTACTGGTTTTACCCTGCGCGACTCGACGCCTGAAGCTTTGAGCGTGTTGTTTGATAAAGAAGTCGAAGGCTTTGGCGAATTATTTCGACAAATTTCCTATCAACAGATCGGTACATCGACCATACAATCGCGCGCTATTGCCGGTTTGGCAAACGGTACCGTGATTTTCTGTATGCCGGGGTCGACCAACGCCTGTCGCACCGGTTGGGACGATGTGATTAAGCAACAACTCGATTCAACTCATAAGCCGTGCAATTTTGTCCCGCATCTGAAAAAAACCGAAGCGCAACTGTGTGAGAGTCGAACGCTATGAGTAAGCTCGATAATGCAACCGATCAATTGACCCACTTGAATGCTCAAGGTGAGGCGAGCATGGTGGACGTATCAGAAAAAGCAGCCACCAACCGAGTTGCCGTGGCCGAAGGTTTTGTCACTATGCAAGCTGAAACGCTCGAACGTATTCAAAAGGGTGGCCACGCCAAAGGTGACGTACTTGCGGTCGCACGAATCGCCGGCATTCAGGGAGCAAAGCAATGCGCCAATTTGATTCCGCTGTGTCATCCACTGGCACTGTCGAAAGTGCAGGTGGACTTTGAGTTTGATAAGGAAAATAACCGAGTTCGAATTCAGAGTATGTGCAAGTTAACCGGACAGACTGGCGTTGAAATGGAAGCCTTAACGGCGACCAGCGTTGCGGCACTTACGTTATTTGATATGTGTAAGGCGGTTGATAAAAGCATGACCATTGAGGGTGTAAAAGTATTAAGTAAAGTAGGCGGTAAAAGCGGAGACTGGCAGCGTGACTAAAGTCTTATTTTTTGCGTCATTAAGAGAACAGGCGCAGTGCGACAGTTTAGAGGTTTGCTTGGACCACAACATAACCGTTGCCGAGCTAAAACGAAAGCTGATTGAAAAAAATGATTGCTTGAAACGGGCATTGAACGGTAACGTGCTCACTGCGGTCGATCAAGAAATGGTAAATGATAGTTTTTGCATTGCAAACGGTTCCGAAGTGGCGTTTTTTCCACCGGTTACCGGAGGTTAATGACTTGGACTTTAGTCAATCGACAAACATCGATGTCACGGAAAGCGATTTTTCCGTTGCCGAAGAGTATCAGGCGCTGGTGGAAGAAAATCCGAAGGACGGTGCTGTCGTTTTTTTCGTGGGTCTGGTTCGAGATATGAATCAGGGACACTGTATCCAAGGATTGCACCTTGAACATTACCCGGCCATGACAAAAAAGGCGCTCTTGTCGATTGTTGAACGAGCAAGACAGCGTTGGTCGCTGGGTCGAGTGCGCCTGGTTCATCGCGTGGGTAGCCTAAAGGTGAACGATCAAATCGTCTTTCTCGGGATCTCGTCGCCGCATCGTGAAGCCAGTTTTGAGGCGGCTCAGTTTATTATGGATTACTTAAAAACCGAAGCACCCTTTTGGAAAAAAGAAACGACCTCAGATGGCGAGCGTTGGGTTGAAGCCAATGAGAAAGATTCAGTCGCAAGAAAGCGGTGGAGCGAAACTTAATTTATCAGGATAAATAGTGGAAATTAAATCTAAATACTGTTGCCCGAGTTGTGATAAGACAATTTTCAATCGCCGTATTGCTGTCTGTGAGTTTTGTGGAGCGTCATTGCCGCAATCATTACTAAAAGACGATGTTTCGATAAAAAGTGCTTCTGAATTGGATGCGCTGCGTGCCGAGCTTAAAGAAATTAACCGGACCAAAAACTACGGTGGTCCACAAGAGGATGGACGTCTAAGCAATGATGAGTATTCTAATATATTGCAGAATGGCCCAGATTTATCACTGTAATAGTGATGCGCTCCAGAATTAACCTTTTATAATAGTGATTTCGATGAATGCTTCGATTTGTTCATGGTTTTTATTAGCTCTGATTTCTTGTCAAAAGGTCGGCGCTGAATGCTCCAGTCTCTCGGTAGCGAATTGGTTGTTGGGGGACTGGGAGGACCGACGACAAGATCGTGTCATCTCTGAATCTTGGCAACGAATCAGTGATCGTACCTTTGAAGGCAAGGGAAAAACATATTCTATAGCGAGGGAGCTGGTAGTTAATGACGAAGTTTTAAGAATCGTCAGTATGCAAGATGATGTTTTTTTTATCGCCAAGGTCCGCAATAACGAGTTCCCGGTTGCATTCAAGCTCACTTCCTGTGCTGATCGGCGGTTGATATTTGAAAATCCAGATCATGATTTTCCCAATAAGATCATTTATCGACGCGAGCAGGAGGATGAAATCAAGGTAAGGGTGTCGGGTGATTCGGGAGAGCAATTCACGCTACACTATCAAAAGAAATCCACCCATGAATCAAATAATCAGAAGAAAGTTCAGAACTAGGAAAGAAACGAGATGGCTGTAGAAGTAGAGCGAAAATTTTTAGTTGACCGGGCAGCCTTGCCCGAGCTTTCCAATGGGCAGAAAATCGTACAGGGCTACATTCCAACTGCCGATAAAACTACCGTCAGAGTTCGAGTAAAGGCCGAACAGGCGTTTCTTACATTAAAAGGCATCAGTAACGGCGTTTCCCGAAGCGAATTTGAGTACGAAATTCCACTGAAGGATGCGCAACAGATGTTGGATGAGTTTTGTTGTGACTCGAAGATAGAAAAAATTCGCTACGAAATTTCTCACGGTCAACATGTTTGGGAGCTGGATATTTTTCAAGGAAAGAATGACGGATTGATTATAGCGGAAATTGAATTAAGCGATGAAGATGAGGCGTTTGAGCGTCCGAACTGGGTAGCTGAACAAGTGACAGGCGACAAACGGTATTACAATTCGCAGCTGATTGCATCGCCCTTCAGTGAGTGGAATCTCTGATTTTCCGCAAGATATATCAAGTTGTTCTTTGTCCTATCGGTTAATCTCTCTTTTTCTTAGCAGTGGCCAAGAGTTACTCCATGTTATCGAAACGAATCGTTCATTTATTGCAGGTTATTGACGCGGCGTTGAGCGAGGACTTATCGCTGGATGAACTGAGTGGTCGTGTGCAACTGTCTAAATTTCACTTGCACCGGTTGTTTCGGCAGTCTACGGGAATAACACTGCACGACTACACCAGTCGTTTACGTATCAAACGCGCAGCCAATCGATTGGCGTTTCGTCCAGCGCTTAAGGTGATTGATATCGGACTGGAGTGCGGCTTCGAGTCGGCAGAGTCGTTTTCACGCGCCTTCAAATCAGCAATGAAGGTTACTCCAATGCAATTTCGACAATCGCCTGAATGGGATGGCTATCATGAGCTACTGCTACCGATTATAAATGTTGAGAAGATGAGGGTAAAATCAATGAGTCAACAATATTCCGTTGAGGTAAAACAGTGCGCAGCAGTCAATACCGCTTTGTGGCTGCATACTGGCGAACCTGCGAAACTGCAAACAACCCTGAGCCAGTTTATCGACTGGAGAAGAAATAATCGGTTGCCACCGGCTAAGAGTCGCACATTTAATATTCTTTACACCGATCCTTCGAGTGTACCTGCCGAAGAGTTTAAAATGGGCCTGGCAGCCGAGATTCCGCAAAACTTTCAATTGGATCATCCGCAGGTTGCAAAGCTTGAGATTCCTTTTGGACGTTACGCCAAGTTGCGTCATATCGGTACCGATGCCTTACTTGAACCGGCCATTCGGTATTTATACACCGAATGGTTATCGAGCAGTGATGAGCAATTGGCCGAGTTTCCGTTATTTTTAGAGCGCGTCCAGTTTTACCCGGACGTTCCTGCTGCAAAATCGGTCACCGACATTTATTTACCGTTGGTGTGATTTCGCGAGGTTTTCATATTCGTTTTCAGAAAACTAAATTGTTTGAGAATAAAGCAGCGTCAGTCGGTTCAATTTACTTATCGAACTGGTAACCGCGTAACGGGAGATGTCCTGACGCCACTGACTTCAACAGTTGAACAGGTATTAAGCGGTCTGTTGAACGCGAAATTGTTTTTCCAGTTTCTTCTTATAAATCACAATGGCCAGCGTTCCGACAATGCTCGGAACGGTCCATGGAATCAACAGCCAGTTTCCCGTCAGTAACTCATTGAGCAAATGACGACCACCGACCGCAAAGAAGGCGGTATAAACACCGATACCCGCCCCGACGATAGAGCTCATGTGTTCAATCAACCATTCGCGTTGTTTTAGCTGTGGCTTAAAGATGTAATAAAAAGTGCCTGCCGAAGCGAACAGACCGACGCCACCGAAAATTGTGTAGAGAAGAAAGTTGCTGGCCAGTCCGTTTTGCAGCACCATCACAGCCATGATACCGAGTGCACTATTTAGCGACAGGTGATGCCAGCTTTTTAAGCGCTGACGGTTATTTCTGGCTTTTAACACTAAGGTTGCGTGTTTGACACTGACCAGTACCAGAATAGACAGTAACATTAAAAATTCCGACATGAGTCGATGCCGTTGTATCAGCTGATCGATTTTATCGAGTGCAATTGACTGCTCCGGGTACCGTATGGCAATGGGATCGTACCAGACAATGGCGCACATAATGATGCCAGTGATGCCGATGGTCCACATACATAGGGTAAATAACTTGCCCGCTTGCCGATGGAACGGGCTGCCCTTGCGAGAAGCCACGGGCAGCCAAAAAACTACCAGAGCAACAACTCCGAGTAATATGTGAACATAAAGCGATAACTTATGAACCATCAACATAGATTTTCTCCTGCGTGATCTGAATCAAATTCGACTGGGTTAGAAAAACTATACGCCTTTCAATAGTCGGATACTTGTGCCACAGGTCATGCCCTTAAAACATGACTTTTGGCCTATTGGTCAGATCTTGAAAGGTTTGTCATACTTGGATGATTAAAGTGTTGATTGGATGAGTTGTGAGCAAGTTAACTAAGTTTTTTGCGTCGTTTGATGCTGGCGATCTGGCTGGATTGGTGACCTGGGCAGTGGTGTTCGTTCTTTGCATTGTCTTGATGCCCCGGTTGCCTGAAACTTCTCAAGCACCGCTTTACTTATATGGCCCTTTATTTTTGCTCTACGCCGTAATGTTTGTGCTAGTGACACGAAGTGAGCCGGTTTGGCGATTATCCCCCCAACTCAGAGGCATCGGATTGGCACTCATGTTGCTGTCAGCGTTTGCCCTCGGTTTTTTGCTCAGTTTTGATTTTCTGGCGATATTGACCATTATCTGGGTTGCGGTGCTGGCTTTCTATTTGCCATCCATGTGGGCAATACTGATAACTGTGGGTGTGGTCTGTCTGTGGTTTTTGATGATGAGTTGGCGTCAAGATCAGGCGCTTTGGATTCAAGCCATTTTGTATGGCACCTTTCATATGTTTGCGTTGTTTTTGGCATCATCGAATAAGCGGCAGTTAGAAACTTCGGCCGAGCTACGCGCTAAAAATGATCAGCTATTGGCAACTCAGCATTTGCTGGCGGAGGTGTCCAAGCAATCGGAAAGAACGCGCATCGCGCGTGATATGCACGATTTACTCGGGCATCATTTAACCGGTTTGACCATCAAGCTACAAGTAGCAAGTCGATTAACCGAGGGTGAAGCCAAGTCACAAGTCGACGAATGTCACTCAATTGCCAAACTGCTGCTCAGTGATGTCAGAGAAGCCGTGGATACCTTGAGATCTTCCGACTCAATTGATTTTGAGAAAGCCGTTCGTTTATTGATAAACAATGTGCCTCAACTGTCCGTGCACTTGAATTTGCCAGAACGAATTTCGATAGAAAAAATCGATTTAGCACAAACCATTTTACGTTGCATTCAAGAGGCGATCACCAATACGCTCAGACACAGTGGTGCGAACCAATTGTGGATCAGCCTGGAAAACGATGAACATGAAATCAAGGTCACCATTTTCGATGATGGTAAGGTAGGTAAACATTGGCAAAAGGGCAATGGGCTTACCGGCATGGAAGAACGAGTCATTGAACTGGGCGGTTCTATTTTGCTCTCAATACACAACCATGCCTTACATTATGAAATTAAACTGCCTTTTCAATTCGAAAATCCGGACTTGGTACAAGCATGACGATTAAACTGATTTTAGTGGACGATCAAAAATTAATTCGCGATGGGATTAAAAGTCTTCTGCAATTGAGTGACAGGGTGTCAGTGGTTGGTGAGTGCGCTAATGGGACTGAGGTCCTATCGGCAATCGAGTCGCTGGCGCCAGATGTTATTTTGCTCGATCTGTCGATGCCGAAAATGGATGGCATTGCGACGCTGGAATTATTGAATCAGCAGCAAAACCGGACGCCTGTGTTAATACTCACTACTTTTGATGATCATGAGCGGGTTTTGCAATCGATTCAAAAAGGGGCTAAAGGATTTCTGTTAAAAGATATATCGTTGGAGTCGTTGATTGATGCCATTGAAGCCGTGCACCGAGGTGAGTCTTACATTCAACCGGCAATCACAGAGAATCTACTGAGCAACTGTGCAGCCACTGACGTGAGTTATTCGGCGCCAGAATTTATGGAGTCTCTAACTTCAAAAGAAACGGAGGTTTTGCGATTGATCGCAAGCGGGTATTCCAATAAAGAAATCGCTCAAGCACTCTGTAAGTCAGAGGGAACCATTAAGAATCACGTTTCTAACCTGCTGTCGAAACTGGGTGTTCGCGATCGCACGCGTGCCGTTTTACTGGCGATTGAACAGGGGCTTCTGAAGTAAAAGACAGAGTTATCTAAAACACAACAATGAAACCTTTAATATATCGAGAAGGGTCGAAGGACTTAGATGCGTGTCATTGTGTTTCAAAGTGATTCATAGAATCTACGGCAGAGCTGGCAAATTGGCGTCAAGCGCTTGATAAGCTAGAATGGAGGAAGAGTAAATAGGAGTCGCCAGTGAAAAAAGCACCGGACCATCCAGAGGAATCAAAGCGCCTAAGTACGCTGAGAGAATACGATATTCTCGATACGCTGCCGGAACAAAATTATGACGACTTAACCGAATTAGCGTCGCTCATTTGCGGCACCGAAATTGCTTTGGTGAGTCTGGTTGATAAAAATCGTCAATGGTTTAAGTCACGTTATGGTCTGGACGCTGAAGAGACTGAACGAGAGGTTGCCTTTTGCGCTCATGCCATTCATCAGGATGCAATATTCGAAGTGCCTGATACTCACCAAGACGACCGCTTTCGTGACAATCCTTTGGTCACAGAGGGACCCAAAATTCGTTTTTATGCCGGTGCCCCGATTTATGGTCACAACGATATGCCGCTTGGAACGCTTTGCGTGATCGATTCGAAGCCGAATCAGTTGACGTCGGCTGAACGAAATGCATTAAGGGCCTTATCACGGCAGGTCATGTCGCAACTTGAGTTGCGTCGAAAAGTAAAGCAACTGGCGACAGCGCAAAAAAAACTGAAACAAAAAAATAAAGCGCTAGAAGAACTTGCGAAATACCGCTCTGATTTTATCAATCATGTCAGTCACGAAATAAGAACACCATTGAATGCGATCTTGGGGTTCAGTCGGGTGTTATCTAATCAAGATGCCGACGCTAGACAACACGATCTTTCAGACAGAAAAATGCTGGAAATTCTAAAAGTATCTGCTGAGAGTTTGAGTGATATCGTAAACCATGTTCTGGATATTTCACGGCTGGAAGCTGGAAAAATGAATTTGCAGGAACACGACATAGTATTAAAAGAATTTATTGATGACTTGGTTTTGGTGAATGCCGAACGGGCGAAAAGCAAATCGATAACACTATCTTGCGAAATTTCAGATAACCTGCCCAAGGTTATCCGGATCGATAAAGCAAAAGTACTGCAGATACTGATGAACCTTTTAGGAAATGCCTATAAATTTACTCCGGAAGGGAAGTCTGTATTATTGTTAATTGAGCGTGATGAGGACAAGATACTATTTGCCATTAAGGACGAAGGTATCGGAATTAGTAAAGACGATCTGGAAAAAATATTTGTTCCGTTTGAGCAGATTAAAAATCGTCAAGGAGAAATGCATGTCGGCTCTGGTTTGGGCTTGACCATATGTAAGCAGTTGACCGAATTTATGGGGGGCGATATTTCGGTTGAAAGTGAGTTGGCAAAAGGGTCGACCTTTTCGTTTCGAATTCCTCTGGTTGAGGGCGAACTCTCAAACGTGATTGATATTGGCAAAACGGTATTGCCGAAACTTGAAAGCAAGCGTGTTTTGGTGGTTGAAGACAATCGCGTTAACCAGTTAGTACTGCAGGCCCTGTTATCGAAAACACAAGTTAACATTGAATTTGCAGAAACGGCCCGAAGTGGATTTGAGCTTGCTGATTCGCGGCGTCCCGATATTCTACTGATTGACCTACGACTGCCTGATGGCAGTGGGTTCGATTTAATTGAACGATTGAACGAACAATCGCATTTAAAACATCTTCCTAAAGTTATTATTTCCGGTGATGTCTCTAAGGCAACCTTCGATAAAGCCGAGCAGCTCGGCATCGATGAATTTTTAGAGAAGCCGATTGACGAACATCGGTTGATTGAGGTTTTGGCTCGTTTACTCGGTGAGTCGTGACTTTCACTCTTTGTATTTTCGATATTCTTGGCTGGTGATGGGTTTTAGCTGCTCGAGATCTTGCTCAGAATAAGGTTTGGCCCAGCGTCGCTTTTGAATAAAAATTAAGGCTCGTCGCCGGGCGTTGTCATCCATTTTGTTCCAGTTCGCGATTTCGCGCATGTGCCGGTAACAACCGACACAAATATCGTGTTGATTCAATTTGCACGTTGAGCGGCAGGGGCTGCGCAGCGTTTTATTGGCTGGGTTCGACATACGCTTTTGGACGCGCCGCTTAATTCCAGGCGGAGCGTTTTTTGCGGCTGATCCGTCCGATAATAACCCCAATTAAAGCGCCGGCAACGACAACGATTGCCCCCGCGAAGAAGACTTCTTGTTGAAAACGATCCGCCATACGCTTGTTTTGTTGTTCCAGAGTGGTGTTCCGGGTTTGCAGTTCACTTAACTGTTTTTGAAAACTTTCGCTTTTTTTAACGATTTCATTGGCTGCGGCAAGCCGTTCCTGAATCGTCTGCATTTCTTTGGCATGCTGCTGTTTCAGGTTTTCAATTTCCAGCAGTGCGTCAGACAATTGTTTTTGCGTTTCTACCAGCTTTATTCGAGCACCTTTTTCATCGGTAATGAACTGGCTCAAGGTCCAGCCTTCGGTGCCATCGTCGGTTCTGATTTTGATGTAGCCGTTTACTGGTGCGTCGTCGAGCACCGTGACCGCAGAGCCTGCAGGAATGTAATCGATGATTCGGTATTCGTTACTGGTCCCACTTCTCACCGCTGTACTCAGGCTGTCTTTCACATACATGGTTTTTTCGGCAAAACCGAATCCACTGGCGGTAATCATTAAAAACATTAAGCAGGATTTGAAGATTGTCACGAATAGTCCCCTGTTGCACTGGAATGCAGCATTGTAAGGCAATCGGGCGGTAGTGAACAGAGCTTGGAAGCGAGGAAAGTGTGAACCGGTTGGCATTGAAGTGGGCCCCGAGTGGGGCC
>JBPEWV010000154.1:0-24868 GCA_052032335.1 Pleionea sp.
ACACAGTTATGTGAGTTCGATACGCCCGTCGAACCAATTCCTGAAAATGCCAAACCCCTTGTTCGCGCTTAACGCATAATCGACCTTGATGATAAGCGCCTGATTCTAGGCCGCGTTGCACGTGCTCACAAATTTCAATGTCTTCTTTTTGGACCTGATCGCTGAATGATAAATCCTGCTCGATCATTTTTTTCGTCTCAGGCGATTCGAGATCCTGATAATAATAATCGAAGATAACGTTGCACTTATTATGGCTGACCGGAAGAATGATATTGACCTGGCTTCGGCCAGGTAATATATTCAATAATAAGTTTGGGTAAACGCAGAAATAGTGCGCCTTTCCGTTGCCGTAAAAGTTTGTTTCAGATTCCAGTGGGCTGTATTGAAACGAATACCATTCTGACAAGTGCGTGGTGTAGCTGCGGTAATCCAGTAACTTGTTTAAACCCGGATGCACATGAGGCAGATGATAGCCTTCCAGATAATTGTCGAGATAGACTTTCCAGTTACAGTGAATCAAATATTCTTCTCGATGATGAAACGACATGGTGTCGTGTTTCACCGGGACAATGATATCGTCGATGCCGGAAAAAACGGTTTCGATGGGCACGGGGGAGGGATCGAGTGTCGCGAAGATTAAGCCTCCCCATTGTGCAACTTGAATGGCGTCTAAATGAACCTGGCACAAGTCGAAGTTTGGTGTGTCAGACATTTCAGGAGCGGTTCGTAATTCGCCACTGAGTTGGTAGCTCCAACCGTGGTATTTGCAACTTAATACTTTGACATTACCATTGGTGGTGGCTAAAGGACCTGCTCGATGTTTACAGACGTTAAAATAACCACGGAGTTGATGGTTGTGATCCCGAACCACAATGATCGGCTTTCCAGCGATTTCGGCAACAATCAAATCACCTTTGTTGCTTAACTGGGCTTGATGCCCAACGCATTGCCACGACTTCGAAAAAATTGTCGCCAGATCGCGTTGATGAAACTCATCGCCAAAATAACAAGCCGCCGGTAACGTCACTGCGTCGTCCAGAGTTGTTGCTTGAAATAGGTGACTGGTTGAATTCATCGTTATGGTCTCAAATTTGGGGTGTGAGTTGGGTTACGGGCATTCTCGTTCAAGTGGCCGTGTTAAACAAGTCGGGCCGCCACAGCCTTTCTCACAAATTTCCTTACCTTTAAAAGTATGAACTTCGACCCCGGCATCTTGCAATCGTTGATGGGTGATTGGATTGCCTTCCACCGCGACCACAACACCGGGCTCGACCGCCAGAATATTCACGCCCTGGCTGTCGTACTCTTCTTCTGGAACTTCGACCAACCGATAGCCGTTATCGAGCAAATAGTTGCGAAAGGGTACGGGCATCAGGGGAGAGTACACCGCGGCGATATCGTCAGCAATGGGGCTGATAATGGACATTAAGTGAAACACATCGGAGGGCCCACGAAAATGCGGCAACGGGACTTCAATGAAATCGGTGACCAGACCCTGAGTCATTTCTTTTAATTGGGCGATGCCTTGAGGATTGGTGCGATACCCATTGGCAACCGCCAACACATTATTTTTTAACCAAGTAACATCGCCGCCTTCGACTGAACCGGGCGCGGTGATTTCACCCAGGGTTGGAATTCCGAGCTGTTGATAAACCGGTTGATGAAATTGTGGCTCACTGGCGCGATTGGCTTTGCCCATGGTGCACAGGATCATGCCTTTGTTGGTTGCCAGAGCATTATCTCTCGGGTACAAGCAGTCTAAGGTTGTGGTGTCTTGTTGCGGCAGAAATTCGATTTCCATACCAAACTTGCTCAGCAGCTCGACAAATTGGTCGTATTCTTTAATGGCTGCTTCACGAATGGGTCGACCGAGAAAGTTGAGCGCTTGCCATTCTTTGTCGATTTGATCGTCATCTCGAAAGGCATCTTTTGCGTGCTTTAATAGAATGCGTTTTATTTTTCCGACATCGGTTTGCATAAAAAAGTTATCTGCGTTGCGCGTCATGTTTTCGCGTCCTTTTTATCCTGTGCAATTTTAATAAAGGTATAAACGGGCAAGCCAATCATCATTAAGATAAAACCCCAGTAAACGGCTTGTTGACCTGCGCCTGCTAATGCCCAAATGGAAAATAAGAATGCCACAACGATAACCATGAGTGAAAGATTTTTAAATTTATCACCACGACTTATCTGAAAACGAAATGCCGCCGCAGAGCAAAATAAATAGGGTATTAAAATTGAGGTGGTAGACAACAGCAGTGCAAAGTTAAAGATGACTAAAAGGTTATCACTACTGCTCATAATAACCAGTGCCGAGGTCAAACACGATGACAAAAGTATGCCAGCGCTGGGCGATTGCTGTTTATTTTGCTTGGCAAACCAGGCCGGAAAAAGCTGGTCTCGCGCAGCAGCTAAAGGCATCTGGCCGCCGAGCAATATGAGGCCGTTTAACGCTCCTAAGGTACTGACCAGTGCGACCACCGTCATTGCAATACTGGCCCAGCTGCCCCACATTAATTGAGCCGCATCGGCAAATGGGCCATCTGATTGGCCAAGGTTGTCTGGTGTAATGACACCATAGACAACTATAAATCCGAGTAGGTAGATTATTGAAACCAGTGAGACACCAATCAAGGTCGCTTTAGGAATGGTTTTTTGCGGTGTGTCGATGTTTTCTGCGGGTATGCTGGCAGATTCAATGCCTAGAAAGGCCCAAAGCCAAAGTGCGGCAGCCGATGCAATCGACAAAGTCACTGACGGCGTATCGCCAGCAGAATATTCGAAGTGAGTCGGTTCAATATAAAACAACCCAATAACACCAAACAGAATTAACGGGATTGCTTTCATCAAGGTTGTTAAAAGCTGAACAACGCCGGCTTCTCTTAAACCGCGCACATTAATGATGGTGAACAACCAAACAAAACCTAAAGCAAGTGCTGTGGTTGCCAATTTCGATTCGGCGAGTCCAGGAATCACCAGTTTACAATAAGATACTGCAGCCACTGCAATGGCGGCATTGCCGGTCCAGATCGATATCCAGTAGCCCCAGGCAACAAGAAAAGCGGGGAATTCACCCACGCCGACGCGAGTGTAGTGATAAGGTCCGCCCAGTCCTGGTGTCCAACCGCTGAGTTTGGCAAATACCCAAGCTAATGAAACCGCGCCGAGCGCCGAAATCAGCCAACCGAACAAACTAAAACTGCCGTATTGTGCAAGTGACGAGGGTAACAGAAAAATCCCGGATCCAATCATTGTGCCGACGATGAGCGAAGTGGTAATGGGAAGGCCAAACTTTTTATTATTATTCATGGTCGCTCCTTTTTTAGTCAGTTTGCCTGTTACCAAAGGAGAATTCAATATATGATTGGTAAAGCAAAACCTTCATTCATTGCTTAAGCGAGAGGTAAAATGGATTTAGCTTTGATAAAAAAATACATGTTGTCAAAACCCGGCGCACGTGAGGACTACCCCTTCGGCCCGGATGTCATGGTATTTAAAATTAAGGGAAAAATGTTTGCTACTCTGGGAACTCATGAAGGCGTTGCACGAATTAATTTAAAATGTGATCCGGTTGAAGCAGAAATGTTACGTGATATTTTTGCTAGTGTGATTCCTGGTTATCATATGAATAAAAAACATTGGAACACGGTCATACTCGATCACGGTGTTCCGGAAAAAGAAATTCAACGTATGATCGACAACTCCTACTGCTTGGTGGTTAAATCGTTGAGTAAAAAAGACCGAACGCAGTTGGAGTTGCATTTTACCGCGGAACAACTTTATGGCTGATCGCCGGATAAGCGAATAGCAATCCGAGCCTTTAGTTCTCGAGACTGATAATTTCTTCAGTTAAAGCCTTCTGAAATTCGCACAAAGCTTCTAGCTGAATGGTGTCGTCATTCAGGTCGATTCCGTGATTTAAAAAGTAATTGCGAGTCTGGTCCAGATGGCAAGCTTTATCGACCAAGTCTTCGAGTGGCAATCCATTGTAGTCGCTGTTTTTAAGCAGAGCCGATGCCATGTTCTTGGCAACGTCAGACGCCGCAACAGCAATTTTGGTTTCACTCATTGTTATCACCTCCAATATGACTGAATAGCTGATTTTTAAATATACTTCAGAAGATCAAAGGGTCAATATAAAACACTATTTGGAGGTTCATATGATGAACATCTCAATATTTTAGTCGCAGATATCTCTTGATCTGGATATTAGAGATACCTGCGCACCAGAAAGATGATTATCGATGTGGAATCAGGCTGTCGAGGCGCTCAAGATCATTTATCACGCGCCATTGGCCACCGCCGTTACTGACCCGTTCTTCCCAATGGGTTAACCGACTTTTATAGTCACGTGGATCGATGTTGTCCGAGCGGAGCTTGGTTACATTTAACGCAACCACTTCTATACCGTTTAACTCGATGGGGAAATCTCTGATGTGTCCCTTTTGCAAGTCTTCTTCGAGATCAGAGAATACCAGCACGTATTTTTCACCCGCCTTGGTTTCATTGACAAATTCGGCCGCCTGCAAAATACCACCCGTGATATCGGTGTTGGCACTACCGCGACTCAAGTTGCTAACGAACTCATCAACCTGATGTTTAAACAGTCGTTTTTGATCGTTTGCAGTACTGGGGCGTGAATCAAACGTTGCCTTTGCAATGATATCTTTTTCACTAAAGCTACCACTGTCGATCCTAGCCATGGCAATCGAATCACCGCTGTCCAAAGTTGATAACAGGTAATTCATGATGGCCTGAGCTTTGTCCAGTTCTTCGGTGTAAGTTCCCGAAGTATCAATCAGAAAAAAGACGGCACGGTTTTTCGGTTGCGTTTGTCCGCAACCTGTTATGAGAAGGGTGAGTGCGCAGACAAGTAAGGCGCTGTAAATGGGTTTTGGAATAATCATGTTGTCCTCCCGGCTCACCGTTTTTGCGGTGAGCCTGATCGTGTTTCTTAAATTGGTTTCGTAAATTAGGTTACTTACATTAGATTTCTTAACGGTTATCGCTGTAAGTAGCCGCCAGATCCGATACTGATTTACGATTTTTCTTAACAACTTTTTTCTTACTCACCGCCGCTGAACCTTCTGGATCGGGATCTTTAGATCCTTGTTGTTTCTTAACCAGATGTTCTATGCTGAGCGGCAGCATAATAACCAAGTCGTAAAGGCTAACCAGCACTTTGCTTAAATGATTGGCGATTCCACCTGTCATTCGAACGGTTACTCGAAGTGCTCTTAATAACCCAATGCTCAAACTGCCCAAAACGGTTCTTAGCGAATGGATGAAAGACTCCAGAGGAATCGCAATAAACGCCAATGCGAAGGGTAAAATAAAACCCATGGTCATTTGTCCGATCGATGGAATCCAGCGAAACTCAGCATTAATCTGAGTGGCTCCAACGCCAGTCAACGATTGCTGAAGCGCTTCACGATCCAGCGCCAACAAGTCTCTCATGTAGGCCAGAGACGCTTCGATGCCTGCCAGAATGGCAAGTATGGTAAAACTGATGATCATCATGCGTTTTCTCATCCGATCGTCCATACTGCCAATCATTGGGAACAGGTGCGTGATTCTCAGCGATTCTAATAAAAACAATCCCATGGCTATTTCGATCAGTATGATCACTAGCGCTGCGATATCGGATGTCTTCATATCACCGATGTAGCTGGTACCACCGACCATTTCAGACATCGGCATCGCGATTAATTGAAAGTTAATCAAACCACCCATGGCAGCAACGACTAATACCAATCCAGATATGAAAAACTGCGTCAGAGCCGAAGAGCCCAGTGAGCTAACCGCATCATCCGTTTCGTTGCGGATTGCTTGATAGGTTTTCATCTGGCCATCAATGGTTTTGGTTCGCTCATCCAGCCCGGTAATTTTCTCGTCCACCGATTCCAGTTTATTCTTCAGTTTACGCCAGTCAGGTTGCATTGCCGCCAAAAGACTGTGTCGTTGATTGGCCGCTTTTTTGTAAGCTTTTAAGGTTTGTTGATGCGAATCTTCAACGGCCTTTTTAATGTTGTTCAAGATTTTATTAACCGTTGAGTCACCGTTGTTGGGTAGGTTAGAAATCGTCTCAACCACGTCACCCCACGCCGGTGGTAAAGGCGTCACATCAGACGAGTTTTGATAATCACGTTCAACCTTTTCAATGGTTTCACTGATTTCACGGTGCAGGCTTGGGTATTGACTCAAGTCCCGTTTCACCAAATCGTTGACGCGTTCAAACTCCCGTTCAATCGCTTTTTCAGATGCCTTGGTGCCCTCGTTGATTAGAATTTCACGATTCCGCTTGACCAGTTTTTGCTCCAGCTTGTGCAGAGTTAAAGACCAGACTCTTAAACTGGTAAAGATCACTCGGCCGGTACTCCGAAATACCTGGTGTGCCTGGTTACGTCCGAGATAAAGAGCAAATACGATTAAAGCAAACCAGATGCTTATCGATAACGTCAGGTTGTCTGACCACAGTAGTAAAAGTTCGTTGTTCATATTCCACCTCCAACGCTAGGAATTTATGATGCAGCCAGTATCCAAAAGGTCGGTGAAAAATTGGTGAGAATTTTTTATCTTGTTAGAATTTATTCATTCTGGTTGATAAAGTGTGAACCGGTTCATAGTTTAACGAGCTAAATTCCATGATTTGAACGGTTGAGGATTCGTTGTTGGCAACGCTTTCGTTTACACTGAGATTGAACCGTCATTATCTTTAAACGCAACCTAAGAGATGTTGCATGGCACATATATTTTGGGTCGAAGATCAAACGCACTGGGTGACCCGGTTTCGAAGCGTATTGCAGACCACCGACTTTGGTGATGGAACTGGCAGCAATACGGTCGATGTATTCAAATTCGTCGAAGCAGCCTGTCAGGCGATTCAAACTATGTCTCAAGCTCCAGACCTGGCGATTCTTGATGCCAACATGGGCGGCAACGATAATGCCGGATTCAAGGTATCCAGAACGTTGCACGATAAATGGCCTGGACTGCCCATAATCTATCTGTCGGAGCACAGCGGAACAGGCATCGAGCAGCAAGCCTTTGAACAGGCGATTGCTCAGGATTTTATAGCCAAGCATCAAACCAACATCGAGAAAGTTTTGTGTTGGCGCATCAAAGCCGTTTTGCGGCAACGAAAAATGCAACAACAGACACCGAGCAGCGAAGAGCAAACTCTGGTCAGTGGTCCATTGACCATCGATCTTACCAGCTGGCATGTTTACTGGTATGGCGAACGGTTAATGAACCCAAACAATGCGCAACGGCCGTTAGCACCAACACCGCGTAAAATATTGAAAGTACTGGTTGAGCGCAGTCCTCGGGCGGTCAATACCGATCAGATGGCGGAAGCTTTATCGATGGAATCGTTGAGTTACGCGAGTTATCGTCAACATATCAAAACCTTGAGACATTCACTGGATAATGCGTCGTTAAAACAAAATAAAGAAAGTTTTCTGTCGCTGTGTAAACGCGATATTGGCTTGGTCACTTTTGGTGATGAGCACGCCTATTGCTGGCGAAACCCTGAGAATAAGTAACGAATCAATCATGTCGGAAAAAAGCCGGGTAGTAAAGCAGAGTAAAAAACTGAATGCGTCACTTCGATATCATTACCCCTGGGTATCGATGGTGGCTGCATTGGCGTTGATTGCGTATTTGGTTGTTCTGAAACATCCGCAGTTGATTGAGCCGTATCAATTGATCAAGACCGTACGTTCCGATGTTTTTTACTGGACCATGATCGGATTATTTATTTATATCCTGCTGTCGGATGTTATTTTCTTTACGCGACAATTGAAGAAGAATCGCCAGCTCCTTGAGCGATTGAATGCCGAGATTGACGATTTATGGGAAAGCAAAAAGAAAGTGCAGCAGCGTGCCCACGTCTATTCGGGGCACGCCGATAAGTTAAAGTTATTCATCAGTGAAAAGTTATTAGAGTACATTGAGTACGACGAAAAATTTTTACACTTTAAAAGCATTGCGGCTGAAGTTCGACACAATGGCGTTATCAGCTACGACAAAATAAAAAGCGCCTTGCACCACTCAATTAAGCAATTGGATACGCCAAGCACTGTTTCAAACTTTGAAACCAGCGAGCACTCGGACAGCGAACCACAGCCTAATGCTCGGATGGAGATTGAACAGTCGAGAGAAATATACAGCGAAGCCTTGGCGGCTATGCAGTACTTGTGGGATCTACTCGATCTGTCAACGGCGGATAATATCGCCTTACATATCGCAAATCACCTGATCACTTGCGAAGAATACTATTATCAAAATGAACTGAATAAACAAAACGAATTTTCACGTCAGTCGGCAATTCCGATTACACCGTCGTTCGATCCTGTTGCGGCGACTTTAACGGCCATGTCGGGATTTCTCGAAAGGGAGTCTCTGAACAGCCTTCGTCAGCAATGTTTGATGTCGGATGAATCCCGTGTGGTTATTGAGTTAGAGCAATTTCGATTTCGTTTTGATTCGGTCGAGCCGTTATTGGGCAATCCCAACCACTGGGTTTTGTTGTTGGAGAACCTGATAAAAAACAGTCTGTTTTTCTTCGACAAACGAAAAAATAAACAAACTTCTGATAAAGTCGGCTTGCAGTTAGTGCAGCACCAAGGGTTTGTGGAGCTCTCTGTTTACAATCGTGGCAGCACTATTTCGCAGGAAAATAAAGATAAGTTATTTCAACTTGGGTATACCACACGACGAGAAAAAGAGCATCATGGCAAAGGACTCGGGCTGTTTTTTGTCAATGAAATTGTCAAGGGTTATGAAGGACGCATTGACGTACACAATGTGGGCAACCCAGGACAAACATTAACTTTGAGAATGTTGACCTCGAACGACATGGTGATCACCAAATTGATTCATATTGTTGAAGACGACGGTTTTCCGATGGTCGCCGAATCGGACGAAGGAAGCACCGAGTTGGTATTGCATGAAAAGCTGAGTTGGGAATACGCGGTGCCCATTGTCGATGTTGAAATTTCGGTAACTTCACATTCAGAAACTCATCGATTTGAATCGCTCGATGCTAAAACCGACCATTCGTTTCTAGATGTGTTTAGCCCGAATATTCCGGGATGGTTATTACGAGTAAACAACCATCGTAAAGCGTTTCGGGTCGAGTTTGTTGCGCTGGATAGAACCGGCGTCGTATTCTCCATCAAGTTACCTGACGTCAACGCCCGGTTGGAAGACAGTAATCCACTGGCCGATAATAACTTCGAAGGTGAAGTGGAAAAGTTAGAGCAACAATTTAAAGCGTTTGAGTAAGGCTTACTCAGCTCTGATTTGTAAATCTCTTTTTACAAAATTCACAGTTTCTAGCAGTTTCGCGACGAGTGTTTTACGTTGAATACTTTTTCGGTATCGATATATGGGGTATGCTAATTTTTCGGGTCCCTACAAAAGGAAAGGTTATGAGTAAACTGTTTGCGTCGCTTATTTTGTTGGTCTGTGTTAATGCATTTTGTGATTCAGCACCTGTTAGAACGACAATCGATTTCGTCCGAATTCTCGATGAGAATCAGGCTGAAGCTCTTTATTACTATCAAAACAACTGGAAGGTTTTGCGAGAAAAGGCATTGCAAGAAGGCTACATTCATTCTTTTCGGTTACTTCAAACCAAAGCCGATGATGATGCGCCATTTCATCTGATGCTAATCACCAGTTACCAGAATGAAACCCAGTTTGCCAATAGAGAGTTGAATTTTCGCAAACTGATCGAGCAACAGGGTGGGGTGAAACTGCTGAATAAGAAAACACCGAATCAATTTCGACGTGTCTTGTTCAGCAAAGAGGGGGCAACGAGTTTATAACTCGCCTGCTCAGGCACTAATGTTGAATTCTGGAGTATTGCAGTAAATAGCCTTTAAACACGGTATTCAAATAACCGGATGTGTCGGGTTGGGTTTTGGTAAACTCAAAGCCGAGCTGTTCCATCTGCTTGCTGAATTTGGCGTGACGTTTTCTACCCGGATCGACCAGAATCACCCGGCAAGTGTCTTTGGCATGGTGGCTGATAAATCGAGTTAACAACTCTATGTGTTCGTCCTCGTACAGAAGGTCGCTGCCGAGAATGGTATCGAATTTGCCAAGCTTCTTGTTATCGGTATTCCAATCTGATTGAAAAAAGGGAATATTGTTATCGTTGTTTAATTTGGCATTCAACGATAAATAGGTTTCGACTTCAGGGTGATAATCGGTTGCCGTAATGTCCGTTTTTAGGTGGTTCAAAAGTAAACTCGAAAAACCGATACCACAACCCACCTCTAGAACTCGCTGATTGGTAAAGTCGACATTAAGTACATGGTTCGCCAAAACCACACTGGACGGCCAGACGATGCCAAATATCGGCCAGAGGGTCGAGTTAATTCCCAGGCTTTCGGCGATGCCTTCTGGATCATAAAACTGTTGGTTATCGCGAAGCGTTCGAATATGGATATCAATGTCACCAAACTCGATGGTCTGGTATCGAAAACGAAGAGGAGACACAGTGTACTTTACCTTTAATGAGCTATAGCAGCTTTCTTGCAAGGCAAGGCACTGACCAAAGTGGGCGAACTTTACAGGTAAACCGATTAAATAACTAGCGAAATTTTACACTACATTCCCGTTTGGGGATGCGGTGAAAAGACTGGGCTAGCTCAATGAGCTTTCTGCGACCGGTTCAAACGATAATGCAGGTGAAGCACCGAGTGATTGTTGCCATGACAACTTGTGGTTCGATGATGAATTTTGGATTGAGCATGGTTTGTGAATAGAGCACAGCCTGTGTCGACAGTGTTGCTAAAATTCATCTGAACTGGCTGAGAATCGAAAGTTGATCCGGTGGTGTATATCGTCGCATTGGCCGTTTTGTAAACCGTTGAGGGTGTTGATCTGGGCGCTGGTAGTTGAACTGTGTAGTGATGTTTGTTTACTGAAGTTTGTTCTAACGTCGGTTCTGAATTATTTTTCGCAGCAAGATGCGATGGATTTGTGGGGGCCGTTGTCGGATCGATACTTGTGCCTTGTTCGTCTGGTGACGTGAGTGAAGTTTGTCGCCATGCGATTTCTGCTGGCTCTTCGCTTTCTGGTGGTTGCGACTGAGTTTTTGCTAACGTTTTTTCTGTCGAAGGGTGATGCGATACCGTGTGTTCTTGTTGTAGGGGGGCGCCTAATTGAGTTGAGTCGGTCGTTTCTGCGGTTCTTGATTGCTGTGACTTTGGCGAATCAGCGAGAAAAATACCGGTGGCAAAGGTAATCAACGGCATAAAATATAGAACAGTAAGCAACCCTTTAGACTGGCGTTTTCGCCAATTGCCTGCTTCAGCTGCCTTCAGCATCTGTTGTAACTGACGTTCCTGCTCGGTGGTGCGATTCATACCATTCCCCTATGTGTATCGTCGGGCAAGTGATTTCACGTTATTTGAAGTTATGTAAGCAGGGGGCGTGCCAGAAAGAATTTATTGAACGAAATCAGTAGGATAAATAATTAGGGTAGGGCCGCGGGAAAAATGTTCTGTGGTAAGTCAGAATCTTGACGCCGCACCTTTTGAATCCATTTCAAAAGGTGCGGCTCAATTTTAAACTTTGAACGTTTTTTTCAACTTTTTAGTTACCGGTGTGTTCTTTAGCTTAACGTATTGCGGTAAGCCATTTTTAAACTCCGGGTACGACTCGCCTTTGATGAGTGGTGCCAGATACTCACGGCAGGCATCGGTAATGTGGAAACCGTCTCGGGTGATGAAGTTTCTCGGCATCATTTTCTCGACGTTGGCTACTTTCTCAAGCGGCGCTTCGCCAATGGTCCAGCCGTAGCGTTTGGTCTTCTTTCGGTCAATGGTGACCATGACCGAATTTTTGCCCTGTAATGCAAAATCAACGGCGGCTTTTCCTACCGCGTAGGCCTGCTCTACATCGGTTTCTGAAGCGATGTGGCGAGCTGCGCGCTGCAGGTAATCGGCGACCGCCCAATGGTATTTGTAACCCAATTCGTCTTTGACCATTTGTGCCACAAAGGGGGCGACACCGCCTAATTGTTTGTGGCCGAACGCATCGGTCGTTCCCGCGTCGGCAAGGAAGGAGCCATCTTTGTATTGCGCGCCTTCAGAAACAACAATGGCGCAGTAGCCAAATTTCTTCACGCATCGATCGACACGCTTTAAAAATTTGTCTTTGTTGAAAGGAATTTCTGGAAACAAAATGATGTGCGGGCTATCACCTTCTTCTTCGGCGGCCAAACCACCGGCCGCAGCAATCCAGCCAGCGTGGCGTCCCATAACTTCCATAACAAACACTTTGGTCGAGGTTTTCGCCATCGATGCGACATCGAAGCCCGCTTCTCGAATTGATACCGCAATGTATTTGGCGACGGAACCGAATCCCGGGCAATTATCGGTAAAGGGCAGATCGTTATCGACGGTTTTAGGAATATGAATGGCCTGGATTGGGTAACCCATTTGTTCCGACAATTGTGAGACTTTAAGACAAGTGTCGGCCGAATCGCCGCCGCCATTGTAGAAAAAGTAGCGGATGTTATGGGCTTTAAACACTTCTATAAGGCGCTCGTATTCGGCTCGGTTTTGTTCCAGACTCTTTAATTTATAGCGACAAGAACCAAAAGCGCCCGATGGCGTGAATTTGAGTGCGGCAATGTCTTTTTTGGATTCTTTGCTGGTATCGATTAAATCTTCTGTTAAAGCGCCAATGATTCCATTGCGTCCTGCATAGACTTTTCCAATTTTGTCTTTATTGTCGCGCGCAGCTTCAATCACACCGCAGGCAGACGCATTGATTACTGCCGTGACACCACCGGATTGAGCGTAAAACGCGTTATATTTTTTAGTTTTGGCCATTTCTTCCCTCTGATACATTGGCGACAGATGATTAATGTCGGGTATTATAGAGCATTCGTGTCGCATCTTAAATCGTGGAAAAGCGATTCTGTGTTATTAAACGAGTTTCGAAAAATATGGTGGGTTGTGATCCTTCGTCGATCCCCCGAAGACCTTGCTTATTCAAGAACGATGTTGGTTCTGTGTCTGGTGTTGGTCTTTATCGGTCAATGGATCGCCAAGGAACAATCCATACCCGATGCTTCGATGCTGCAGTGGTCCAGTTTGATCGTGATTCTTGTGTTAGTGCGACTGGTGCCATTTATACTCTTGAACAAGACAGCTCGCGCCGTACAAAGTTTAACCGCATTATTTGGCAGCGACCTAATCATCTCATTTCCACTTTTGCTGGCTTTGGTCGTGATGGACGCTTCTCAACAAAGTATGCTGCTCAGTGGTTTATTTTTGCTGGTACAAACCTGGCGTTTTATTGTTAGTGTTTTTATTTACAAATGCTCGTTGGACCTCGACTGGATTAAGGCCGCATTGTTGGTTTTAGGACTGTCGATACTGAATATTCTTTGTGTCACACTGGTGGCTCAAGCGTTGGAGAAAATTTAAGTGAGTAACATTCATATTTCCGCAATTTGCGGAACCTTCATGGGCGGCATTGCTCAATTGGCGAAGCAAAAAGGTTTTTCCGTCACCGGGTCGGACAAGAATTGTTACCCGCCCATGAGCACGCAGCTGGAGCAGGCCGGGATTCAATTGATTGAAGGATTCGCTGCTGAGAATTTAAACCCCGCGCCCGATTGCGTGGTCATTGGTAATGCGATGAGTCGCGGAAACCCGGAAGTTGAATACGTATTAGAAAGAGGCTTGAACTACCGCTCGGGTCCGCAGTGGTTGGCAGAAAATATTTTGCACGACAAATGGGTTATTGCGGTTGCCGGAACACACGGTAAAACCACAACGGCCAGTATGGTTACCTGGATTCTTGAAGATTGTGGTCTCAATCCCGGATTTTTAATTGGTGGTGTTCCTGAAAACTTTGGTTGTTCTGCGCGGCTAACCGATTCCATCTTTTTCGTTGTCGAAGCCGATGAATACGATACCGCATTTTTTGATAAACGCTCTAAGTTTGTGCATTATCGCGCAAGAACGACCATATTAAATAATCTTGAATTTGATCACGCCGATATTTTTGATGATTTAAAAGCGATCGAAACACAATTTCATCATCTTATTCGTACCGTGCCTGGCAATGGCTCGGTCATTCACCCGAATGAGTGCGAGGCTCTGGATCGTGTATTAGAGCGAGGATGCTGGACGCCAAAGCAGACCTTTGGCGCGCAGGGTGATTGGCGTTTTCAGTTGTTAAAAGACGACGGATCCTGTTTTGAGGTGTGGCACCAAGAACAAAAAACCGGCGTGGTGGAATGGTCATTACTCGGATTGCACAACGTTAATAACGCCTTGGCGGCTATTGCGGCTGCCCACCATGCTGGCGTACCAACAAGTGATGCCATAAATGCCCTGAGTCGCTTTAAAAATGTAAAGCGACGCATGGAGTTGAAGGGTGAAATCAATGGCATTAGCGTTTATGACGATTTCGCGCATCATCCGACGGCAATTGAATTGACGCTCGATGGATTACGCAAGCGTGTTGGCGATGCCCCAATTATTGCGGTGGTCGACATTCGTTCGAACACCATGCGAATGGGCCATCATAAAGACAGTGTGGTTCCGGCCTTGGCCAAAGCGGATACCAAGATTATTCATGATCCACAACACATCGATTGGAAAGGTAATGAGTCGTTGCACGTGGTTGATGACGTTGATCAAGTGATCGATTCGGTGGTTAAAACGGCAAAGCCAGGGACGCATGTGTTGCTTATGAGTAATGGCGCGTTTGGCGGAATTTACGATAAATTATTATCGGCATTGAATTCACACTAAAATGAGAATGACAAAGACAAGGTAGCAAGATTATGCAGCAATCGTCGATAACACTGGCCTTTACCGGCGCTTCAGGCGCTGCTTATGGGGTGGCACTGTTAAAACAGTTGCGGCAACACTATGACGTGGTTTATGTCTTGTTGTCGGATGCCGCGCGAGTGGTTTTGGCGACAGAACTTGGTTGGTCGGTGAGTGATAACTTGGCCAAAGCGCAAGCTCAACTAGAGCAGAAAACCTCTGGCGAGGGCAATATCGAAGTCCTTTCCAGCCACAACTGGATGTCTCCCGTTGCATCCGGTTCGGCAGCACCGAAACAAATGGTGGTTTGCCCATGCAGCACCGGCACCTTATCGGCCATTACAACAGGGGCGAGCGATAATTTGTTAGAAAGGGCAGCCGATGTGGTTATCAAAGAGCGCGGCCAATTAATTCTAATGCCGCGTGAAACTCCATTTTCGACCATTCATTTGCAAAACATGACCAGGCTGTCTGAAATCGGTGTCACTATTATGCCACTGGCTCCCGGGTTTTATCACAAACCTGAGTCGATCGATGATCTGATTGACTTTATGGTAGCAAGGGTTCTTGACCATCTGGGAGTCGATCAAAATCTGATGGCGCGCTGGGGTTACAAGCCTAAATCTTAAGTTTGTTTTTTGGGCTTTGGACGAAGCTCGGTTGTTTTCGGACTGTTGGCCTCGAAACGCGATGCGCCTTGGTTTGATGCTGCAAAATTAGTCGGCTTTGGGGTTTCAGATTTCCAGTCGTTGGTCGGAGTGACTAGTTGGCGATTGTAATTTTCTAACACCGTATTAAAATCTTTGCTTGCTACGGGCGAGTTTAAAACGTCTCCGCGAATGCCATCGCATTGATATTGCTCCAGCAATTTCAGTTGTGCCGTAGAGCTAACATCGAGGCCGACCACTCGAATTTCAAACTTTTTGCAAATGCTGATGATGGCTTCCATCATCAGTCTGGATTGCTCATCTTCTTCAATATTGTGTACCAGAGTGCCATCGACTTTTATTTTTTTGATAAAACCCGATGACAAAAGTTGCAGTGATAGTGGACCGATTCCAACATTGATCAAACTGATTTTACAGCCCAGGTTGGCCAACTTTTTCAGTGTGGCATAGCCTTTTTCACAGTCGTGCGAGAGGTCGACTTCATTTATTTCAAATTCGAGAGCATTGCCGGCCAATTGAAACTTGGTCGTTAAATCTTCCACCACCAGGACACAGCGTGAGGAACATAAAAGGTCGCGGTAAAGGGGAACGACAACCTGCGGTACGTGAACATGATCGTTTTGCCATTGGCTGTATTGCTCGAGGGCAATGCGTATCAACTCAATGTTGAGCATGGACACTTTGCGACCGCATTGAGCAGCCTGAAACAGTGATAGCTCAGTTTCGAGTCCGGGTGCGTTAACAAACGAAATCTGACGTAAAGCGCAAATATCGCCCGTGTTCAAGGTCAGCTCTGGCTGAATTCTTGATTCCAGCGTGTGCAGGTGCAGTGCGCTGGTCAGTTGTTTTTGTTGCGTGTTAAGAAATTGCACTTTCTCTGCTATTTCTGGAGTAAAAACGCTGACCGAATTGCGACCATTGCGTTTGGCTTCGTACATCGCCATATCGGCGAAATGCAGAAGATCCTGAAAAGACATTCCGTCGTCGGGATAAATACTGACGCCTATGCTGCAGGTAATTAGCAGAGAAAGATCGTCGCACTGAAACGGCAAATTCAGTTTGTGGCGTATCGAATCGATTATGCCAAGAATGGCATTGGTTTGATCCAGGTCTTCGACCAACAAACAAAACTCGTCACCCGACAAACGACAGAACACATCGCTGTCTCGAATCGCCTGCGAAATACGCTTGGCGACTTGTTTTAAAATGGCGTCGCCAGTTTGATGGCCATGAGAGTCATTAATGGTTTTAAAATGATCAATGTCGATGAACACCAGTGCGAAATTTTTATGTTGGCGCGACGCTCGTTTTATTGCCTGTTCAACATAGTAATGAAAAAAGTTTCGATTGGGTAATTCGGTCAGAGGGTCATAGTGAGGCGCTTTAGTTTCATAAACAATGGCTTCACCCGTGGTGTCCGTGTCGACTGTGGTTTTATCGATAAGCTTAAGATATTCGTGGGTGACATCCTGGAGCAGGTTGTACAGATCGATCTGATTGCCCGTCACTGAACGATTAACCAACTCTGGATCAAGCTGGTTGACTAATTCGAGAATCTTATTTTTATTGGCCAACATAATATTTCTAGTGTCTCAACCGGTATATACAATACCCCGCTTTCGACAAGCGAGTACCTTTGCGCAAGCGTCAAATTGACGATTGCTGCATTTTACTGAGCTGCACTGTGGCAGCGGACACTGCAAAATATCGTTGAATCGGTGAATTCCCCTGATGGGCAAGACCGACGTTATTTTTATAGTTTTGTGTTTGTTGATTTTTGATCAAGAAATCATGAATTAGAGTCGAAGCCCGACCTCTGCTGAGTTAGACTATCATCGATCCATAACAAGATGCATCACAATTTAATGATGAAAATAGATTAAATTTTAAACACCATGCAAAACAAGCACTTAGTTATTAAATGCATAACCAGTTCTCATTTATCATAAAAAAATCTCTAAAATAGAATAATTATATGACGATAAACTCGCTGCAAGTGGAGCAGCTTGCCAGTAAACGACGAATTTTGGTCACCGCCAGTAATCGCCAAGCGCGTTTCTGGGCAGAGCAATACCATACCTTTCAGGCGACCAATTGCGAGGTCTGGCCGTCACCGACCATTCTCCCGGTCAGTGCGTTCTTAATGCGACTGTATCAAGAACTGTCCTATTTCCAACCGATGCCGATGTTGCTCAGTCCGCAGCAAAGTCTGGTGCTGTGGGAAGACATTATCGAACAAAGTGCCAGCTCAGAGTATTTAATATCGACCAAAGCCACCGCGAGAAAGGTTCAAGAAGCGTTTCAAATTTTGCTGCGCTGGAACGTCCCTTTGGACAAGATAGTCAGTCAGTCTGAAGATCATGAAGCCTTCATCGATTGGGCGCAGCAATATCAGGCGCTTCTGTCGCGACAAAAAGCCCTGGACCCGGCCGGTATTTGCGGTTTGTTGTTGGACCACCTTAATGATGACCTAATGTTGCGACGTCTCGACTTACCCGAAGAAATCGAATTGTCAGGCTTTCATCAACAAGATCCTGTTTTTGAACAATTGATTCAGCTTTTGGCCAGCAAAGGAATTGGCATTATCACCAGTGACGTTAACAAGCCGCCATCAAGTTTCGATGCCGTGCGGGCAAACGATTTTGATCACGAAATAAAGCTGGCCTGTGAGTGGTGCATAGAAAATTTGAAGCAGAATGCGGATACGCGTATAGCATTGATCATCCCCGAGTTGGACAAGCGGCGTTTTCAAGTCGCCGAAATATTAAAACAGCAACTGCATCCCGAAGCATTGGCTGAGCTGGATTCCGCTACTTTTGCTTTTAACTTGTCGGTTGGAACGCCTTTATTTCAGTACCCCTTTACTCGCGTTGCCGTATCGCTGATTAAGTTAATCAATCAACCGATAGATCGAGATGATGCGGCTGAACTTTTGAAGACCAAATGCCACGGAATGTGGCAGCTTATTGGCGACAAAACGTTGGTCAACCGCCTGGCAAGCTCGGCGTTCAAATTGTCCGAGCGACAACAGGAGCGCTGGACATTGGCGCAAATTTTCTCGCTCGTCGAAAAAGAAGTCATACGAATTGGTGACAAAGACGGTTTGAAAAGGCTGCAATCGCAGTCAGATTTACTCGACAGAATGTTACAACAAAGCCAGCAGGCAGTGCCCGCCGAACAGTGGGCCCATCTGTTTTTAGACTGGCTATCAGTTTGGCAGTGGCCCGGTACGAAAACCCTGTCGAGTCAGTCGTATCAGTTAAGAGAGCAACTGATCGCTTACATCCAACAACTGCGTCAATTTAACTTTGTAAAGCCGAAGGTATCGTTCAGTCGAGCCTTTCAGTGGCTCATGAGTTTGCTTGAGGGCGAAGTCTATCAACCAAAAAGTCGCGGTGAACCGATTCAGGTTATGGGTCTTTACGAGGGCATTGGACAACATTTCGATGCGGTCTGGATTTCGGGTCTGTCGAATGAAGTTCTGCCCGAGTCACCCAATCCAAATCCTTTTATTCCACTCAGTCTGGCGCGCCAACACGGTATGCCTGGCTCGGGGCCAGAACGCGAACTGGATTATGCCCGCTCGCTTATTGATCATTTGTTGAAAACCAGTGAACGTATCACTACGAGTTTTTACGCTCTAGATAACGAACGGGAGTTGAGTCCAACGCCGTTACTTAATTCTTTGGTGGAGCAGTGGCAGCCCGTTGAACCAGTCGCATCACGTTTGTTAAATCTGCCAGAGATTGCAACCGAACAATTTAATGACGATATCGGACTGCCCATTACCGAAGTCGTTTTATCCGGTGGCAGCCAGTTTTTACAGGCGCAAGCCTTGTGCCCGATGCAAGGTTATTTGGGCTATCGTTTGAAGTTGATCGAACAGGAGGAAACGATCCTTGGGATCGATCCTCGCGATCGGGGTATTTTTGTGCATCAAGTGATGCAGCAAATATGGGAAGAGCTGGGCAACCAGGCCAATTTGCTCGGTTATTCTGACGAGGAGTTGAACGCATTAATCGATCGCACACTTGAACAGAGCACCGATAAGGGCATGAATGCTGACTCCTTATTGGCACAATTGGAAAAAGAAAAGTTCGCACAATTGATCTTTCAGTTGCTGCAGTTGGAAAAAAAACGCGCACCCTTTAGCGTTGCCGGGTGCGAATTGAGTCAACAAATTACTATTGATGGACTCGAAATTCAGTGCCGTCTCGATCGAGTTGATGAGCTGGACGATGGTCGCCGTATTATTATCGATTATAAAACTGGACAAGTGGATATCAACAAATGGTTTGGTGAGCGTCTTGGCGAACCGCAAATGCCGCTATATCTATTATCTGACAAAACCAATGTCGCCGCGTTGGCGTTTGCACAGTTGCATCATAAAGGCGTTAAGTTTGCCGGTGTTTCAGAAGAAGACAAGTTATTGCCGGCGATCAAATCGATTGAGCAGAGCAACGCCGACATCGATAATTGGCAAGATTTTATTTATCAGGTTGAAACCGGTTTAAAAACGGTGACCGATGAAATTAAATCGGGTTACGCGGCGGTCGATCCGGATACCACTTTGAAAGCCTGCGATTATTGTCCTTTTGACGGCGTCTGCCGAATTACCGAGATTACTCAAGAGCAGCAAGCCGAGGAGTCCAGATAAATGGCATTAAGAGACGAGCTGGCTCGTGAGCAAGCCATTAACATTCATCAGTCGTATATTGTTCAGGCGCCTGCTGGTTCGGGTAAGACCGGGCTGATCACCCAACGTTTTTTAAACTTGTTGGCGCACAGTGAGCAACCAGAAGATATTCTGGCGATCACCTTCACCCGCAAAGCGGCGAATGAAATGCGGGAAAGAATCGTCGAAGCCTTGGAGTCGGCCCGAGGACCTGAGCCCGAGCAGCCGCATGAGCAAAAAACCTGGCGATTGGCGAAACAGGCACTGCAGCAGGATCAACAACAGAACTGGCAACTTATCGATAACCCGGCACGGCTGCGTTTGCAAACCATTGATAGTTTGAGTGCGTCGATTGTCAAACAAATGCCGCTCTTGTCCCGTTTTGGCGCTCAGCCAGGTATCGAAGAAAATGCCGACGCAATTTACACCGCTGCCGCAGAATCGTTTATCAAATCCGTGTTGATTGAACGTGCACTGCCCGATCTGGAAACCGCCGTGTTAACTTTGTTGCGTGGGTTGAACAATCAGCTGCCAACCTTAATCGACTTGTTTAAAACGTTACTTGGTCGACGCGATCAGTGGATTCGTCATTTTGTTGCCAATCAGCGGTTACTCGATCGCGATTCGCTCGAACAGGCTCTGGGACAGTTTGTGTCGTTAAAGTTGGGCGAGGCAAAAAGTAAAGCGCCGAAAGCCTGCGAAGCGCGATTTTTCGAATGGGTTAAACTCACCGCCGAACACGCTCAAGATCTGCCACAAACTCATGCCTTGTGGCAACTGGCAAGTCTGAGTCAGTGGCCGGGTAGTGACGTCGAAGCGCTGGACAGTTGGCAGGCGTTAGCCAGCTTTCTATTAACTGGCAAAGGCGAATTACGCAAACGATGGACGAAAAAAGAAGGGGTGTTAACACCCAGTAACGCAAAAGGCAATGAACAGAAAAAAATTGCCACGCTTCAAAAAGCCATGCGTGAAGAATTGCTGGAAGAGCTGACCTCTTACCCGCAGTTTATCGAACAGTTGAGTTTGGTAAAGGGTTTGCCATCGAGTCAATACACAGAGCGGCAGTGGGATACCATTGAGTCATTGAACCTTTGTCTGAATGTTTTGTTGGGCTTCTTAAAGCTGGAGTTTCAGTCGAGCGGTAAAGTTGACTTTATCGAGTTGTCGTTATCGGCGCTTTACGCCTTGCAAGATGAAGTCGGTGCCACCGATGTGGCAATGAAGCTCGACTATCAGATCAAACACATTCTGGTTGACGAATTTCAGGATACTTCGCACGGCCAATTTGAACTGTTGAAACTGTTGACCCAGGGCTGGCAACCCGACGATGGTCGAACCTTGTTTGTGGTCGGCGATCCAATGCAATCGATCTATCGTTTCCGTGAGGCCGATGTTGGCTTGTATTTAAACTGTCGAAGTCATGGTCTGCATCAGGTGGCGCTTGAGCCCTTGGTTTTAACCACTAACTTTCGCTCCGAAGCGGGAATCGTCGATTGGGTAAATCGGGCGTTTAAAAAAGTATTTCCGGAAACCGAAAACGCCATGCTTGGCGCAGTCCCTGTCAGTCTTGCCGACCCAAAAAATGATAATAACGATCCAGCCGTCGAATTTATTCATCAATTGAATGCCAGCCCCGACTTTCAACCTGACGCAATGCTGTCGATCATTCAATCCATTCGGGAAAACCAGGAAACCCGTCAAGATTCGATTGCCGTTCTGGTACGTAACAAGTCGCATGCACAAGCGGTTATCGCGTTATTAAAGACTCACGATATGGCGGTCGAAGCCATCGAAATGGAGCGATTGGCCGAACGACCCATGATCAAAAACTTACGCAGTTTGACGCGCTTGTTGATCAACCCTCACGATAACATCGCGTTGGCCGCTTTACTTCGCAGTGTCTGGTGTGGGATCTCGCTGGCGTCGATGCACACGCTGTTTAATCAGGCCAAACCGGCACTGGTAATGATCGAAGCGATAGTAACGCGAGATGATATTGTGTTTGATGGCCCGAACGATGATCGCGTTCGATTAAAAAACTTTTACACTCGACTTCATCCGTATCTGGCTTTGTCAGACAGTGAACCCCTTGTGCAAGTGGTGAAGGCATGTTGGATCGCATTGGGCGGTGCCCATTTGAATAATAATCCTCGCGATTTGAAAGACGCGGAGCAATATTTTCAACAACTGGAGCTTCGTCTGTCAGATAAACCCCTCAATCTTGTATCGGAAATCGATCAAATTATCGAACAGCTCTTTTCGGCGTCCGAACCTGCCGAGGCGTCTTCCTGCGTCAAGGTGATGAGTATTCATAAATCGAAGGGTCTCGAGTTTGATCACGTGCTGGTGCCTCACCTTGAAAAGCAGCCACGCAACGAAATGTCGCAGCTGGTGTTGTGGCAAGAGCTGCCCGATAGCCGTGACACGCAGGCCGATTTTCTAGTTGCACCGATGAAAACAGGCGAAGAACAAGAAGATAAAATTTATAACTTGTTAAATGCGATCAATGAGCAAAAGCAGTTGTTTGAAAATGGTCGACTGCTTTACGTTGCGGCAACACGGGCAAAGAAAAAACTGTATTTACTAGCCGAGTCGAAAGTTAAAGACACGGGTGACGATTTCGATGTTAAATTGCCGCACAAAGGGTCGCTGTTGGCACAGCTCTGGCCTGTCGTCGAACCCGAAATACGCAAACAACTGAAAGCTTACGACGAGCCCGACCCAATTGCACAAAGCGAGATAGTGGTATCGAGAGCGGTTAATCGTTTAGTGACCGATGCGCAACTATCTTTGCCCGAACGTCCGTTTAAGCTGCCCGAGTACTTGACAACGATTAGCTCTGACAAAGAACCACAACCTTATCAGTGGATAAACCAAAATGCGGCCATTGTTGGTACGCTGGTTCATCGCTACTTGCAGAGCATGGCCGAAGAGGGGCTTGAGCATTGGAGCGATTCACGTATCGAACAGTTAAGTGATGCATTTAAGCAATACTTCAAACAACAATTTGTGGCTGACGATGCGATCGAAAGTTGTGTAGAGAAAACGGTTGAAGCTCTGAAGCGCTCGTTAACTGATGAGGTGGCGCGCTGGATCTTGTCGCCGCACAAAGAAGCCGCCTGTGAATACGAGTTATCAACCCGATCGCAAGACCAGTTTGCCAGTTACGTCATCGATCGAACCTTTGTCGACGAAAACGATGTTCGCTGGATCATTGATTATAAAACCAGTGAAAACAGTAGCGATGATCACGATGCATTTTTTGCTGCTGAATTAGACAAGTATCGCGAGCAACTACAGCGATATTCCGAGATTATGTCAGCAATCGACAAGCGCAGTGTAAAATGCGGCTTGTATTTGCCAATGCATCAAAAGCTATTAGAATACGAACCATTCTAGGATTAGGTAGAGAAACCTCATGCAAAAGAACTTTTTGGCCAATATCGTTGAGAAAATAAACAATAAACCCAAGTTGTATCGAAACTGGTTGTTGAATTACTTGTTGGGCTCGACCATTAAATTCGTCGGTACCGCTGGTGTTAAATGCGAATCTTTATCTCGCGAACAAAGTGTCTGGACGTTAAAAAATCGCAAGAAGGTGCGTAATCATATAAAAGGTATCCATGCTGCGGCAATGGGGCTGCTTGCTGAAACGGCGACCGGCATGGTGGTGGGAATGAATGTACCTGACGACCGCACACCAGTTATCAAGTCGATGAAAGTTAATTACCTGAAACGCGCAACCGGCGATTTGAGAGCAGTTGCTGAGTTGAGTGGTGAACAGATTCAAGCCATCATCGACAATGAAAAGGGCGAGTTACTGGTTCCTGTCACAGTCACTGACAGCGAAGGTAAGCAACCCATCGAATGCGAAATGATCTGGGCCTGGACGCCGAAACGATAAAGATAACCAGTGCTCTGGCAACGTGTTGTTGCTAGGGTTTGTTAATGTATTCGGTAAGGAGCCCTTTACCTGGAGGATATCAAGCTGTAATAAAAGCGTCGCTTCTCTTGGAATGATTGACGGTCCACTTTCGGTGGTAGTCTCAGAAAAGAGTAAACCAGCAATAATGACCTTAACTCATTTTTCGGTTTCGTATTTATGTTTGTGGATAAATCACTAACCTTATCAGATATTTAGCAAAAGAGTGGCGCACATAATGGGAGCTTATGCTATCGACCGATCTGTATCGTACCATTTGAGAACGTGAATATCGCTATGGTTATTGTGGTTAAAGGGATGTAGGCTATTCGGTAATAATATTGAGCGGTTCATTTATGTTCGAATGAACATATTATATCGCTAGGCTGTGAGATGAGTAATAATAATGTGTAGGTATGCATTTAAAGAATACAAGCAAAGCTACTCATGTTTTGAGTGTCGTAAGACCTTCAAAAAGACGACTTTCCATGACTATTTAAAGCAGAAAGGTAAACTAGATGTTGTTCAAAAACTAAGACGGTGCATCAATAAGAAGCAAAGTGATGAATTAGAGAGGACACTTGGTACTAACCTAGATGCGTTGGAAAAAGAATATAATCAAATAATTAGCGTTTGTCCTGAATGCGGTGGACAAATGTTCAATATGGGAATGGACTTTAAATCTCCGAAAACGAGTAATGTTAAGGGATGGAATATTATTAAAGGCATGTACTCAATTGGAGCTATATATCAAACATGTGGTTGTGAGGGCATTGGTTACGTACCTAAAAAT
>JBPEWV010000155.1:0-5250 GCA_052032335.1 Pleionea sp.
GATAGCGAGCACAAAACTGATTCCTGTGAACTTGAGCATGGTACTTAGCGCATTTTCAAATCCGCTATTGATATTGAAGTTTGGTAGGCCAAGGGTGAAATAAAAAATGGCGCCAAAGACGGCCAACAACAGCAAAGCTACCAAACTGTACATAAGATAAGGCATGAAGTTTCTCATACAGGCTTTAAAACTCAGTTTGATGGCTTCGATGGCTTCGGCACCACGCAAGATGATGAGCGCAGGGGAAAACCAGATAGCCATAATGACCGGCAACAGCAGGGCTAAAAATATCAAAACGCCTAATAAGACGAATAATTGGATGCCGCCTGGTTGAATGTTATTGAACGATCCCATGCCAGCGACGCCTGCACCAATTAAAACAAGAAATATTCCCGCGATAACAAAAGTGACGATCATCATTACCAGATAGAGTGCGCCGTTGATGAAAAGCGTTCCAGTATGTCTGGAGAAGCCAGCAAATAAATCTGCGACAGACAGTGTTCCCTTATCCTGGTTGAATGCCGCCTGCATAAAGCCAGCAATTAACACGGGATAAAACAAGTAGGGTATGACAAAGCCGATTAACGGAATCAGCGAAAACAATGTCAGCACAATCATTAACAACATGTTGATAAAGCCGATGCCAGTCCAGGGCAAAAAGGCACCGAAAGTTCTTCGAAAACCAGCAAAAAACCAGTGAACACCGTTCATTGCCGGCATGCGGTTAATGGTCACCGAGTCGTCGGGTGATTGCATGTTTTTATTGAGCTCGGCATCGGGCGCCTGATAAGGTGATGAGTTTTGCATAATATTAGTTTTTGTGTTTATGATTTTTCCAGTTTATGAGATGGTTCTAAAGTACGCAACTCGGATTTGAGAAAGTTGCTGTTCTATAATTAAACGTGAAGAGTCTTCTTAAGGGGACAGATTTAGTGGAAATATTGATTGTCGAAAAATCGCGAGTTCAACAGTTGATTCTCGAAGCTGTTTTTCGCAATTCGACCGTGGCCATTTCATTTGTTGATTCGGTCGATAAGGCCAAAGCAAGTATTCAGGCCGTCAGCTACGGAGCGGTGATATCTGCGGCGCAACTTCCCGATGGGAAGGGCATCGAAATCGCTCAGTTCGCCAGACAACATTATGGCAATCAAACTGTATTTGTTTTGTTAACCTCAGAAAACCCCCGAGTATTGTTACCCGAAGCTTTAGCGGCAGGTGTTTCTCGAGTTATTTCACGAGCCGATACTGTTGCCTTACAGAATCTGGCGCACGAAATCGGAGATTCTCTTGAGGGGTTGCGCCAACCGGAAGGCGAAGTGCTGCTGGTCGAAGACGATCCGGTGATGGCGTTGAATATCTCGACCCTCATGAGTGCCCAGGGATCTCGATGCACTCAGGTATCCGGATTTCAAGAGGCAATGGAACAACTCAAAGGCAAAAGGTATGATCTGCTAATTTTGGATTATTATTTGTCAGATAATCGTACTGGGCTGGATATCGTCAAGCAAGTGCGAAAAATGGATCTTTCCGTTCAACAAACGCCGATATTGATGCTCTCTGCTGAAAACAGTGTGGAGCACAGAATCGAAGCTTTAACCGAGGGTGCCAATGATTTCCTGGTTAAGCCGATCGTTGGGCAAGAGTTGATAGCGCGTAGTGGTAATTTAATAAAGCTAAAAAAATTATTCGATAAGGTTTTGAGCCAGCAGGAACGTCTCAAAGATCTGGCGATGACCGACCAACTGACCGGTTTATATAACCGACATTTCTTAACTCAGATGGCACCAAAACGATTAGCCGAAGCGCGACGCCACAAACTCGACCTGAGTGTGATGGTGGTCGATATCGATCACTTTAAGAAAATCAACGACAATTACGGTCACGAAAAAGGGGACCTGGTGTTGAAGGCCGTGGCAACGCTATTAAAAGCTCGCTGTCGCGAAGAAGACTTTGCAATTCGCCTTGGCGGAGAAGAATTTTTAATCTTGCTTTATCAGTGCTCCCTCGAAGGAGCGAAAGATAAAGCTGAAAGTTTACGTCTGGCTTTAGAAAAATTGAAGCCTGAATCTATAGATGTCACTGCGAGTTTTGGGATTACCTCATTGGAGAAGGGAAGCTTTAAAGATTTTTCGGAGTTATTCAATGCTGCCGATAAAGCATTGTATGAAGCCAAGAGCACAGGCCGAAATAAAGTCGTGTTTAAAAAGCTGACTGATTCTTGAGCATTCCGCGCTTGATAGTTTGTTACTTTTCCTGGCTTGGGGATTGGATTTTCTGGTGCTATGCTATGGCGTTCCGCTATTCTAGAACCGAGAGAACACATGAACAAAGTAATGGTATGGATGGGGCAGTTGGGTTTGCTTTTGATGCTTTCCTGCGCAGTTGCCAATGACACTTCTGAGCTGACTTTAAGTAAAATTATGTCCGATCCTGATTGGATTGGACGTGCGCCACAAAACCCCTATTGGTCCGATGATGGCAAGCACATTTTGTTTGAGCAAAAAATAAAGGGCCACGCTGTCAATCAGTTAATGCAGGTGCCCATCTCGGGCGGAGCGATTTCGGCGGTTGAAGATTCCGCACTCGATTCGGTCGGAGTAGCCAATCAAGTCTATCGTAACGACAAACAGTACAAAGCTTACCTTTATCGCGGCGATGTTCTGGTAAAAGATTTGGCCAAGAATACAATCATTCCGGTTACACAAACCCTGGCGAAAGAGTCCGATATTAAGTTTTTGGTCGACGGTCGGCTGTCATTTCGACGAAATTTAAGCTTTTTTGCCTACGATATATCGACTGGTCAAACACAAGAACTGGTGGCTATCGAATTTCAAGAGGCTCCTGAAGGCGAGTCTAAATCGGAATCGTTTTTGTCGGCTCAGCAACGGCGGTTGTTCGATTACGTTAGAAATGAGCAGGATGAAAAGCAGTTTCAAGAACAGCGAGAAAATCAGCTGGATGAAGCCAACGAATTTTACCGCACACGGCACTTTTATTTGGGCGAAAACAAAAAGCTGAAACATTACAGTTTGTCTCCGAAAGGCGATCGTGTCTTTGTTGCCCTAAGTGATAAAGACTCTGAAACGGGTCGTAATGACAATATGCCTCGCTTTGTAGCGGAAGACGGGTATGTTGAGAATCAAAGTGTTCGCACTCTAGTAGGGCAACGAAAACCCGAGTCTGAATCGTTTGTTATTCTCGATTTAGCCAACAATGAACAACACTTGATTTCTCTGGACAGGCTGGATGACATCGACGACGATCCCTTGCAAGGCATGAAAGAGAAAGCCGCGCAGGCGAAAGGTGAAACCTATGAGTCCGATGATGCCAACCGCGCTGTCTACATTCATAACAGCTACGGGCATGGTATCGCCTGGAGTAATGACGGTGAAAAGTTGGCCATTAATTTGTTTGCCTATGACAATAAAGATCGTTGGATGGCGAGTGTTGATTTCAAGCAGCATCGGTTTAATCAATTGCATCGACTCAACGATCCGGCCTGGATCAACGACTGGACGTTTAATCAAATGGGGTGGTTGAACGATAATGAAACTTTCTATTATTTATCGGAGCAAAGTGGATACTCTCATTTGTATTTGAAGCGTCCGGGAAAACGGGCGAAAGCGTTAACCAAAGGGCAGTTCGAAGTTAGCGATTTAACACTGACCGATAACGATGAGTATATGTATTACCGTGCGAATAAACGGCACCCTGGCATCTACGAAATCTATCGCGTCAACTTGCTGAATGGAAAAAGCGAAGCCATCACTGAAATGGGTGGCAGTAATGATTATGTTTTATCTCCAGATGAGTCAAAACTGATCATTGAGCATTCCACCACAACCCGACCTTCGGAATTATATTGGTTGGCGTTAGCCGACAGAAAACCGATACAGTTGACCAATACCACAACGAATGAGTTCAAATCGATCGCGTGGACACAGCCACAGGTAATTGAAGTGCCGTCGTCTCATACATCGGCTCCGATTTATTCACGTTTGTATTTGCCAGAAGGGTTCGATGTAAAAGAAGCAAAGCAGTATCCGGCTGTTATGTTCGTTCATGGTGCCGGTTATTTGCAGAACGCTCATCATGGTTGGTCGGGTTATTTTCGAGAGTTTATGTTTCATACGCTTTTGAACCGCCACGGTTATATTGTTCTCGACATGGATTATCGAGCTTCCAAAGGCTATGGGCGAGATTGGCGAACGGCCATTTACCGACAAATGGGAACGCCCGAACTGGAAGATCTTATTGATGGTAAGCAGTGGTTGGTGAAAAACGTTAATGTCGATCCACAAAAGGTCGGAATTTATGGCGGCTCGTACGGTGGGTTTATGGCCTTTATGGCGATGTTTAAAGCGCCAGGAGAGTTTGCAGCAGGGGCCGCTTTGCGCCCGGTAACCGATTGGTCCAGTTACAACCACGGTTATACATCGAACATCTTAAACACACCGGAAGTTGATCCCGAAGCGTACAACCGAAGTTCTCCGATTGAGTTTGCTGATGGGCTCCAAGATCCCTTGTTAATTGCTCACGGAATGGTTGACGACAATGTGTTTTTTAAAGACTCGGTACGACTGGTGCAAAGGCTTATCGAATTAGAGAAAACGGCATTATTTGAAACGGCGATATACCCGGTCGAGCCTCACGGATTTCGTACGCCAAGCGGTTGGCTAGATGAGTACACTCGTATCTTTTTATTGTTCGAAGAACATGTGAAGTAACCTTGGACGAATATTTTAGTTAAAGAGTAAACGCAGGGTCGTACCGATTCGACCCTGCGGTATCTTTGTCATTAGGCTTTTTGCTTGAAATGAAAATTGGTGTTTTCAGCGATAAACTTTCTCGCTTTTTGTCGCTCGATGTAGCGTTGATATTTTTGCGGATCGTAGACTTCTGAGAGAATATCCAAAAGCATTTTTCTGGCAGCGTCTTCACCATAGCGACTTGTGATGTAAGCTTTGATGGCGCGCATCCATACCGGCCAATTGAATTGAACACGATCGGAACTCTCTGAAAACTCAAGAGGTGTTGCAAACAGTTGATGGTACCCGCCACTTGATTCTGCAGCGTGGTGAACGACTTGCCAGATATAATCTTTGTCGTCGTTTGTTAAAGTGTAGTCCATCTATTTTAGCCTTCTGGTCCCTAGTTAACTAATGATAACAAATTATAGTCAGTAAAATGTTGTCTACTACTCAGTTTTACCGATTTTTGACGTAAGAGATTGTCCCTTTGTGTTTCGCG
>JBPEWV010000156.1:0-2009 GCA_052032335.1 Pleionea sp.
AGCAGTCGGTGTGCCTGGACGATGTCAGTGTGCAAAACCGGATTCGGCAGTACGATGCAGCCAATGTCTCAGTTCAACGAAGCGGCGTAACCCCCGAGAATCTGGCTTACATTATTTACACGTCTGGTTCCACCGGAAAGCCCAAAGGGGTAATGATTGAACATCGGCCAGTGACTTCTTTGGTCATTAACAATAACTATGTTCCCTTATCATCGGATTCCATTGTGCTGCAAAACGCACCCATCGCTTTTGATGCCGCAACGTTTGAAATTTGGGGGGCCTTGCTAAATGGTGGTCGTCTGGTCATTCAGCCTGATGCGAAACTGGATCTTCTGTCATTGAATCGACTTATCCAGACTCAAAGCGTCAATACGGCATGGATGACGTCAGGTTTGTTTGATGCATTTGTGGCGACGGTTGAACATCCGGCTTCGTGTTTAAAATATTTGCTGGTCGGTGGTGATGTTGTGAATAAGCAGTCGATAGCAAAGCTATCAAAGCTTAATCCCGACATTCAATTTATAAATGGCTATGGTCCCACCGAAAACACAACCTTCAGCTGTTGTCATTCTGTTAAACCCGTCGATATTTGTCAGCAATCCAATAGTATTCCCATCGGACATCCGTTAGCGAATCGAACGGCTTATATTCTTACTGATGCTTTGGCGCTAACACCGCAAGGCGTTGTCGGTGAGTTGTATGTTGGAGGTGCCGGAATAGCACGTGGTTATTTTAATCGAGATGACTTAACGAACGAACGGTTCTTAAGCAACCCATATGCCGATATAGGGCAAGTTCGTGATGCAGTAATCTATAAAACCGGCGATCTTGTCAGGCGGAAAAATGACGGTTCAATTGAATTTATCGGACGAACCGACTTTCAAGTGAAAGTCAGAGGGTTTCGAATCGAGTTGGGTGAGGTAGAGCAAGTTCTTTCTCGACAGCCAAACATTCAAGACGTAGTCGCCACGGTGCACAATGATTCGAAGATGGGCAAGCAGTTAATAGCCTATCTGGTGCTTGAGCCATCAGAGGCTCATCGTGATGCCATCGCAGATGAATCTGATTTTCTTGAACAATTGCGAACGAAACTGAAGCAAGAATTACCCGATTATTTGATTCCGGATGTTTTGGTCATACTTGAACGAATGCCTTTGACCAACAATGGAAAGGTTGACCGAAAGTCATTGCCGGCGCCGGACTTAACGAGTCAGTTGTCGCGCTACGTTGCTCCCACATCCGAACAAGAACGACTTATTTGCTCAATCTGGCAAGAAATTATGGGGTTAGAGAAAGTCGGGATTGACGATAACTTTTTTAAACTGGGCGGCCATTCACTGCTGGCAACCCGTATCGTTGCGAAGATTAATCAGCAATTGGGCGTACAGATTTCGATAAAGGATTTTTTTGATAAACAAACCGTGAAAGCATTGAGTCAGCAAATAGAGTTGACTCAAAAACAGGCTACGAAACAGCGTATCGAAAGTGTTAGCCGAGATTCGGACTTAAAGACTTCATTTGCGCAACAACGACTATGGGTATTGGATAAAATAGAAGGCGGCAGCGCTCATTATAATATGCCCAACTTTTTCAATTTAAAAGGACGGCTCAACACTAAGGCGTTACAACGCACATTCAGTACCATCGTATCGCGTCATGAAAGTCTGCGTACGGTGTTTGTCGAAGGCGAGGATGGCGAACCGTTGCAGGTGATTCAGCCCGCAACGACGGTAGCGTTAGCGGTGGAAGATTTAACCTCGCTGTCGCAGAAAGAGCAATCGGAAGTGGTTTCCGACCGCTTGGCCCAAGAAGCCAACACCGGGTTTGATTTGAGCACCGACTTAATGTTGCGCGCGCAATTGTTGAAGCTGTCCGAAGACGAACACACCTTGTTGGTCACCATGCATCACATTGCCTCGGACGGCTGGTCAATGGGCGTGTTGATGCAGGAGTTTCAAGTACTGTATCAAGCGTTTGTGAAGGACCAACCGTCACCGCTCCCGCCGCTG
>JBPEWV010000157.1:0-5406 GCA_052032335.1 Pleionea sp.
ATGTTCGATGGAATTCGCGCTGCGCTTTGGGCAGGTATTCCCGTCGCTATACACTATCGTGGATTTGCCGCTCAGCATGATTTCAGTCGCTCAGTTAACGAAGACGATACTAAGATTCCTAAAAATTGTTTATGCATTGGGATTTCTAACGCCGTAACCGAATCGATCGAAAATGTTGGCATACCCAAGAACCAGATAGCAACCATTTATAACCCGATAACGCCCCCTATTATCAGCAACGGAACTAGAAGTAAAATTAGAGAGCAATATCATGTATCCGAGGAAGAGCTGATATTTTCTATCTTTGGTCGAATCACTCAGTGGAAAGGACAGCTCGAATTTTGCCAAGCAATAACACCGATTTTACAAGAATCGAAAAACGTTAAGGTTATGATTGTTGGTGATGCCACTGACTCAGCGGATGATAGTTATTTACAAGCGATTTTAGAGCATATCGAGACTCAAAAACTCCAGGAGAAAGTCATACTGACAGGATTTCAGTCAGATGTTTATGCTTACTATTCGGCATCAGACGTAATTGTTCATAATAGCTTACATCCGGAGCCATTTGGTCGCGTCATCATCGAAGGAATGATTTGTAACAAGCTTGTAATCGCGGCCAATGAAGGTGGGCCAAAAGAAATTATCAGCCATAATAAGGATGGCCTATTATTCGAAGCTCGAAATATTGACTCATTACAAAAAGCACTTAAGCTTGCGGTAGAAGACTCGGATTTAAGAGACCGCATCGGCCAACAAGCTTATGCAACAGCGCAAAACTACCTCACCGCTGCCATTACACGAAAAGTGCTAAAAGCCTATCGAGACCATCTAGGTCTTGAAGTGGACCATCATGTTTATTGAAGATAAATATTTAACCAATAACAAGCTCAGTATAAGAAAACTGGCAAAAGAGTATTTTGCGCTGCCATTAAGCTTTATCGTACTTACCGTTTATTTTTTATTCGAGTACGTTAGACCTCAATCGATATATACTAATATCGCGGTTGTTCCCTGGCTGCAAATTCTGTTCATTATGCTTGGTGGCTTTTGGATTACCTATCGATCAGATCTTGAAAAGAATAATAATGGAAAGTTTCTAGTTATCTTGTTATTTCTAGTATGCCTTGTTAGCTCGATGATGTCGTTTTATTCCAGCTGGGCTTTCGATCGCATGATCATCATGGTGAACTGGACGTTTCTGTTTTTATTTTTTGTCCGTCTCGTCGATACAAAAACCAAATACTTTCTGTTTCTGTGCCTGTTTTTACTGTTTTCTTTCAAAATGTCGCAACATGCATCGATCAGTTGGGCTGCTCGAGGGTTTTCTTTCGAACGCTGGGGCATCGCTGGCACTCCGGGCTGGTTTGGCAATGCCGCAGACCTGGGTGCTCAAATGTTGATATTTTTCCCGCTTTCACTCGCATTTGTATTTGCTTTTAGAAAATACATGCGCCCATGGCAACTGATTATCGCAAGCTTAATGCCCGTAACAGGACTGCTCGCAATTGTTGCCACGGGCCAAAGAGGAACACTGCTCGGTTTGGTCGGCGCAAGTTTAATAACCATTCTCCTGCAAAAAAAGAGTTTTAAGATGATTCTTTTGGTCGCTTTGATCGGCGCAATAATCTACCACTTACTGCCGGAGGAATTTGTCGACCGTTTCTATACCATTGGATCTGATACGACCTCTGTGTCTCGACTAACCTATTGGGCGAGGGGAATCGAGTTTTGGCAAGAGAACCCCTTCTTTGGTATTGGTTACGAAAACTGGGTGCCTTACTACTCTTCACGTTTTCCTGGCGAATCATTGCGCGGTCCAATACAAGAGGTGGCTCACAGTACACCTATCACAGTCTTGGCTGAGTTAGGATCTATCGGGTTCATTGTTTATTACTATTTCGTCTTTAAAATTTACAAGACTTGCTATCAACTTCAAAATAATTCGAAAAGTAATCAAGTAAAATTCTTAGCATTGGGCCTGGGACTGGGTCTAGTCGCGTTTAACATCGCAAGTTGCTTCATTAGTGTGGCCTATTACCCATTCATTTGGGTGCAAGCTATGCTGGTATTTACCCTTAAGAGCATTCACGACCGAGATTCAGAGAATGCATCCGATTTTTGAGATATTCAGTAATGTGAGTTGAAAACAAGCTAAACTAGTTTAAATCCTGTTTTGCTTTTGGAGTCCACTATGAAAAACATCTACCTTTTTGCAATGTGCGTTTTTACGGCATTCATCAGCGCAGCCGAATACCCAACACTCAGTGTTGACTTTGAATCAGGCACGAATAACGCAATCATTAGCGAGATCGATGAACCATTTGAAACTCGATACAGTAATGAGCGAGCAAAAAGTGGAAGTTATTCCGCGAAACTCACCATCGATGGTGGAACCGATGGCTGGGGCAAGTTTGGTTTTCGAGAGATTTTAGATCCCAAATTGGATAAAGGCAGTGATATCTGGGTCAGTCTTGATATGTTTGTGCCAACGGATTTTTCATTAGAAACGAATTTTTCGTTAAAGTTCTTACGGTTTAGAGTTGCCACTAGCGATGAACAACACCTCGGTTATGTGGATATTTACATCAATCGAGATGGTACATTTCGGTATCAAAGTGAGCTATACGCGAGTCAGAAAGTGGTTGTGACTGACTTTGATCCCAATGTACTTTCCGAACAAGGCGTTGTGGGTGACGAGTCGGGCCAAAGTTACGATGTTTACCGATCCAAAAAAGCACTTAACGAAACACAAGGCTCGATTGTAATCAAAAAGCGTGGAGAAAATAATCTTAATTTACGTGATGGCGAAGAGCTAACTTCGAACGGTCAACGTGTTGGCTACGTTGCATCGACTTCTTCAAATAGCGTAGTTACGCCGTTAGGTGAGCACCTTGACAGCAGTATTAATTCAGTTCAAAAAGGTGAGTGGGAGAACTATATTTTCCATATTACATTTAGTGATGACGAGCCAAGGGTCGAGTTTCGCAAGAACTGCCATGTATTATTTCAAAGCGTCAGTGATCCAACGCTAATAAATGCGACAGATTTAGTGTATCATTTCTTACTATTCACTTACTGGAATGGTAACGCACCACAAACGCAGAGCTTGTACATCGATAATTTCAGACTGAGCTCGCAACCTCCAACAACTTGCACAGCGCCAAGCGCACCAATAAATTAGGCCAACTAAGATAATGGAACTATCAATCATAATTCCTGCTTACAATGAAATACGTTTCATCGGTAATTTACTCGATTCGATTAAGTCATGCACTACTGAGTCAAATGATAAAGTAGAAGTAATTGTGATTGATAATGGTTCAACCGATAGCACCGCTCAAATCGCAGAAGATCATGGCGCGCAGGTTCATAGGATAGAAAGGGGCTCCATCTCTCGTGCGAGAAATATTGGTGTTACCCGAGCGAGCAATGAACTCATCGCCTTCATCGATGCCGACATTGTTTTGACTGAATGCTGGTTTGACACGGTAAGAGAGATTCAAAGCAATATCTTAAATAACTTTCAAATTGTTGGAGCCAAGTACGCAATCAATAAAAACCCGACTTGGGTTGAGAGCTCTTGGTTTGAACCTTTATCCAAGAAGCCAGCTACCTATATTAACGGTGGCAATATTCTGGTCAGCAAAAAAAGCTTTAACGAAATTGGTGGGTTTTCGGAGTCGCTAGAGACTGGTGAAGACTATGAGTTCTGTCACCGAGCTAAAAGAAAAGGTGCCGGTATCGTGTTTAACACTGGTCTGGTTGCAATACACGATGGATTTCCGAAAGACACTTATAACTTCTTTAAGCGAGAAGCTTGGCACGGAAAAGGCGATTTTTTAAATCTCAATACCTTTCTCTCATCAAAGGTTGCACTAATTTCAGTAGTTTTCTTTCTATTTCTTGTCGCGAGTTTAATTAGCTTGATACTTATCAAACTCGAGTTTTTTATTGCTTTTGCGGCTATAAGTCTGGCTTTAGTTCTAACGATTAATTTTATCGTATTCAAAATGGACAAAAGTATTAATAACTTTGTTTGTCGCATCCCCTTGTGTGTACTTTATCTGATCGCTCGAACTTACAGCTTAAAAAAAGTCTTATCAACCAGATTTGGATAGACTTATCCAGTTATCGACACTCTGGCAAATTAGCTCTAATGAGGTTTTTGCGTACTCCTCGGACGATGCGTAGGGGTCATGAAGGTAAAGTCTGGGTTTATCCAAGTAAGCCGATAAGATAGTAACATCGGCATTTGGAAACATAGTTTTTAACTTTTCATATTGCCATGGTTCCATGCACACCAATATGTCATCCTCAAGGTACTGATAATCCTCAACTGAGGTGGTCAAATGATCACTCAAATCTACGCCAATTAACTTTGAAAAGCTTAGAATTCGGTGGTTCGCTGGTTTACCGGTATCAGTGATTAACCCAAAAGACTCGACTTGATTATCAATACGCTTTGCCATGTACCAATGCGCAAAAGCACTTCGACAAATATTCCCTTTACATACAAAAACGATTCGGTTTTTAGGAGTGAACTTTATTTTTGAGAGCTTGAGAAGTGTAGCAAAGCCAGTCAGGTTAAACTGAAGATGCTTCATATAGGCTTTTAAACCACCATAATTGTTTCGTATTCTACTTAGCATCGCATTAAACTCGCTTTAACGTATAGTTTTTCAATTTTAAAGCATTACGCTCAAGAAAATGCCACGAAGTCCAAGCCACGATTGTTGTTATCATCAAAACAGCAATAACCTCCCACACAGATTCATTACCTTGACGGTAATACATTAATTGGTTTACCAAGGGCATATGCCAGATGTATACGCCATAGGATAAGTCAGTTCCACGAATCGCTCTACGAGAGAAATCGACTAAGTGATAACTTAAATGAAAGATCATAATAGCTAACGGGAAATAAACGTACGGTGGAATTGAGTTATCAAATGGAATCCCATAACTGTGCAGGAATAATGCAAACGCAAAGTAAGCAATAAAAGAAGTCGCGACAGGCAGCTTAAATACAATCTTAACAAAAGTATCGAAGTTGCGCTGAACAATTACACCAAATAGAAACATATAAAACCATGGCGCAAAACTAACGCGGTACAGCTTCCACCAGACTTCATCAGCATACTCGGGCTGCAGTATGTAAAGTAAACGATTAAATCCTACAAAAATCACAAGTAGTACAGCTAGAATTGCGTTAGTGTTGCTGCTTTTCTCGATAATAAACTTATAGAAAATAGGAACAATAAAATAAAATTGCAACTCAACGCAGATTGTCCACAAACTGCCGTTTAACACGCCGTCGCCAAAACCACGCATAAATTCTGGATTGTAAAACTGTAATACTGTACTTTTGGCAAGAAATAACACTGAAACATCAGCGAATGATGC
>JBPEWV010000158.1:0-6117 GCA_052032335.1 Pleionea sp.
TCGAAATTTTTTCAATTCGGCTTAAGTGGCTGAAAATTAAGAATTAAATCGTACTAAGCGAGACATGTTTGTTACGCTCAGTAAAAAAATCATTTGATTTCAAAAGAATTTTGACTCAAAAATAAATAGGCGTTTGACTTGATTCGACGCCAAAACGAATTACACTGCATCGCCATAGGCAGTGATTTGTCTAAGTTAGCCGACATCAAGATCGGTTGTATCTGCCAACATATATACAGTTGTGACTATATCGTTGTGACGCTGAGTCGATAACCGTTAGTGCACATAGATAATAATGAGAGTTTTCGGAGCACATTGATCGCAAATGGGAAAATCACTGGTAATTGTAGAGTCTCCTGCAAAGGCTAAAACGATAAATAAGTATCTGGGCAAAGATTTTATTGTTAAGTCCAGCGTTGGGCATGTAAGAGATCTACCCACAGGACGTGGCGCAAAATCGACGACCGATCCGAAGGAGCGCGCTCGTCAAGCTGCGATCACACGAAAACTGCCGCCGGAAGAAAAAGCCAAACACAAAGCGCGTAAAGCGAAAGAACAATTGTTCAAACGTATGGGAATTGATCCTGAGAACAATTGGGAAGCGCATTACGAAACTTTACCCGGAAAAGAAAAAGTCATTAAAGAATTAAAAACACACGCCGAGAAAGCCGATCAAATCTTCCTCGCAACGGATTTGGATAGAGAAGGAGAGGCGATTGCCTGGCACCTTCGAGAAATTATTGGTGGTGAAGACGATAAGTTTCAGCGCGTGGTGTTCAACGAAATTACAAAAAAAGCAATTCAGGCGGCTTTCTCGAAACCGTCTCATCTCGACATGAATTACGTTAACGCACAACAGGCACGTCGTTTTCTTGACCGTGTTGTTGGCTTTATGGTGTCGCCCCTATTGTGGAAGAAAATTACCCGAGGTTTGTCGGCGGGTCGCGTTCAATCGGTTGCGGTAAAATTGGTTGTTGAACGTGAACGAGAAATTCGAGCGTTTATTCCAGAAGAATACTGGGAAGTACAAGCTGATGTGTCGGCGAAAAAGCACGACCTACGCATGCAGGTTGCGACTAAAGAAGGCAAAAAATTTCGACCCACTTCTGAAGACGAAGTAAAGCAAGATTTAAAAGCCATTGAGAATGCGAACATTAAAATTGTCTCGCGCGAAGATCGGCCTTCTCGTAGTAAACCCGGTGCGCCTTACATCACTTCGACGTTGCAGCAGGCGGCTAGTACGCGGTTGAAATTTTCTGTCAAGAAAACCATGATGATGGCTCAGCGCTTGTACGAGGCGGGTTACATCACTTACATGCGTACCGACTCGACCTTTTTAAGTGACGATGCGTTAGCCGCATGTCGCGATCATATCCAGTCCAATTATGGCGAAAAATATTTGACCAAAGACGTGGTGCGTTACGCTAACAAAGAGGGCGCGCAAGAAGCGCATGAGGCGATCCGACCCTCCAATGTTGGTACCAAAACTTCTGATTTAATGGGAATGGAGCCGGATGCGGTCAAACTGTACGACATGATCTGGCGTCAGTTTGTGGCCTGCCAGATGCCGCAGGCGGAATACGACGTGACCACTTTGACGGCAAAAGCTGATGATTATGAGTTGAAAGCCAAAGGCCGTGTAATGCGTTTTGACGGTTGGACCAAAGTTCAGCCGCCAATGAAAAAGAACGATGACGATGTCACACTGCCCGATTTAAAACAGGGCGATGACGTGACCTTGAAAGAACTGTTGCCGAAACAGCATTTTACCAAACCATCGCCGAGGTACAGCGAAGCGGCATTGGTTAAAGAACTGGAAAAGCGTGGCATTGGTCGTCCTTCTACTTACGCCTCGATTATTTCGACCATTCAGGATCGCGGTTATGTAAGCTTACGAAGCCGCCGCTTTTATGCAGAGAAAATGGGTGAAATTGTCACCGACCGCTTGAGCGAAGCGTTTACCGATTTGCTGGATTACTCGTTTACAGCGAACATGGAAGAGACTTTGGACGAAATTGCCTCGGGCGATAAAAACTGGAAAAAGTTATTGGACGAGTTCTATGCGGACTTCAGTAAAAAATTGGAATCGGCAGAGAAACCTCCTGAAGAAGGGGGCATGAAAAACAATCAGGCTGTGGAAACCAACATAACCTGTCCGAAATGTCAGAAGAACAAGTTAGCAATTCGAATGGCGACCACTGGCGTATTTTTGGGGTGCACCGGTTTCTCCTTGCCCAAAGATGAACAGTGTAAAAACACGGTAAATCTGGTTCCGGGAGACGAAGCTGAAGACGTCGATAAAGACGACGAAGCAGAATCAAGAAACTTGCGACTGAAACACCGGTGCCCGAAATGTCAAACCGCGATGGATTCATTTTTGGTGGATGAAAACCGCAAACTGCATGTTTGCGGAAACTCGCCAAATTGCGACGGTTATGAAATCGAAGAAGGCAGCTTTAAAATTAAGGGTTATGACGGACCGGTAATCGAATGTGATAAATGCGGATCGGATATGGAATTAAAGTCCGGACGTTTTGGCAAGTACTTCGGTTGTTCAAATGAAGATTGCAAGAATACCCGCAAATTATTGCGTAATGGCGAACCTGCACCGCCGAAAGCGGATCCCATTCCGATGCCCAATTTAAAGTGTCAGAAAGTGGACGACACCTATGTGCTAAGAGATGGTGCGTCGGGTATTTTTCTGGCTGCCAGTCAGTTCCCGAAAAATCGCGAAACGCGACCGCCACTGGTTGAAGAACTGTTAATGGTGAAAGATCAACTCGATCCAAAATTTGAGTATCTGACCAAAGCACCAGTGAAAGACAAAGAAGGCAATAAAGCCGTGATCCGGTACTCACGAAAAAACAAAGAGCAATACGTGATGAGTGAGAAGGACGGTAAGGCCACTGGTTGGACAGCGCATTACCAGGACGGTAAATGGGTGCAGTCAGAAAAGAAATCAAAGTCCAAGAAAAAATAAAGGAAAAAGGCGGTGTCACCGCCTTTTTTCGTTGAGTTGCCTGAAACTGGTAAAAATGATTTAATCGCCCGCATTGAATCATCGTTCCCAGTTTGTGAGACAAAAGGTTGAACCTTATGCAAGCCTTGTATCCCATTCTCCGATCCATTTTATTCAAGATGGACCCTGAAAAGTCGCACGATTTGTCTTTGTCGACCCTGCAAAAACTTCAAGACTCTCCGTTCCGGTTTTTACTGAAAGAAGAGCGTGTCGACGATCCATTTGAACTTTGGGGGTTGAGTTTTCCCAATCGCGTAGGTTTAGCTGCAGGTCTGGATAAAAACGGCGCCTTCATCGAAGCGTTGGGAGCGTTGGGCTTTGGATTTCTTGAGGTGGGTACCGTGACGCCAAAGCCACAACCCGGTAACGATAAGCCTCGGCTGTTTCGACTAGCGGAATCTGAAGCGATAATAAATCGAATGGGATTTAATAACCTTGGAGTGGACAATCTGGTTGAAAACGTACGTCGAGCACAATTCGATGGCGTCTTGGGTATTAATTTGGGGAAGAATAAAACCACGCCCGAAGAACAAGCCGCAGAAGACTATATGATTGGCATGGAAAAAGTGTTTCCCTATGCCGACTATATAACGATAAATATTTCTTCACCCAATACGCCTGGACTGAGAGATTTACAGTTCGGTGCGGTGCTTGATGAACTGTTAAAATCGATCAAAGAAAAACAGGCCAGCTTGCAAAAACAGCATGGAAAGTCGGTACCCGTACTGGTAAAAATTGCACCGGATTTGTCCGACGCAGAAATAGAGCAGGTGGCCGATAGTTTTATTGCACAGTCGATCGACGGCGTTATTGCAACCAATACAACATTGTCACGTGAAGCGGTTAAAGGACAACTTCATGCAGAAGAAGCCGGCGGACTGAGTGGTCGCCCACTTTCAATCGCGAGCACTGACGTTTTGCGCAAATTGAATAAAGCTCTGGACGGAAAAATACCAACCATCGGGGTAGGCGGAATTCACAACGGACCCAGCGCGCAAGCAAAAATTGAGGCCGGTGCAAGCTTGGTACAACTCTACAGTGGATTTATTTACGAAGGGCCCGGTTTAATTCGCGAAGCGGCTGAAAGTCTAAAAGCGCTTAAAACATCACACATGTAAGTTTTAAGTAAAGAGACTGTCGGTTTCGTAATAGTATTTTTATCGAAAAGTGTAGTGGCGTAATGGCTTTTTAATTTTAAAAGCATTTGTATTGCTTTTTCATTTTAAAAAGGCAGTTGTGGAATGACTTATCGACTCGATCATGCCCGCTATGCTCTTGCGGTGAGTACCATAATACTTTGCTTTGGAACAGCTGGACAGTAAATATACTGGGAATTCCTATTGGCAGAATCCCGTTTCGGCGTCGCGGCAAGTAGAAAATGTTGAGTAATTTATCCATAAGAGAGTTAAACTCGATACAGCAGTATTTTCCCACTAATTATCTTAGGCGAAACACTTCGCGATAAGAATCTGAAACTTCTAGCGTGGACAATTGTTTTTGCAGTTGTATGTCATAGACTGTGCAGTGCACCGATTGTCGAGTCGTCTTCTGTTTGCCGCGCTAACCATGCCATATTCGGTATTTTCCAGGTGAGCCAGACCCAACCTAAATGTGAATAATACGCAGTTTTGTTGAGCAAAACTTGATAAGATAATCGAGTAGATATATTTGAGTGAAGGTTGTAGTTATGTCTAAGTATAAGTTGTTTATTGCGTTATCGATAAGTTCGGCCGTTTTGGTTGGTTGTGGGGGATCCTCCAGTAGCGACTCAAGTGATGATCTTATCGGGGAGACCGAGTGGGTTTCTGGCGTGTTTGAAGACGAAGAAAACTTTAAAAATCTTTGTGAGACGCCAAGATCCGGAAATGATCCTTTTAATAACAATCAGCCTTATCCCGATATGCAAGGGTCGCTAAAAGATGAGAAGTTTTATTTACGATCGTGGAATAATCGGACTTACTTGTGGTATCGCGAAGTGGTAGACCGCGATCCAGCTAACTATGCTACGCCAGTCGAGTATTTTAATGTTTTGAAATCCACTCAAACTACACCTTCAGGCGCGCCCAAAGACCAGTTCCACTTTACCTATGATACAGAAGAGTACATGCAGTTGTCACAAACAGGTACCTCGTCAGGTTATGGTGTTGAATGGGCGGTTTTACAAGCCACTCCACCGAGAAAAATTGTTGTTGCTTATACTGAAAGCGATACACCAGCTGACAACGCTGGCATTACCCGTGGCGCAGAGGTGCTTGAAATTGATGGCGTCGATGTGGTGAATGTGAACACGGAGGCAGGCATAGCTGTCTTGAGTGCCGGTTTGCGACCGTCAGAAGCCGGAGAATCGCACACTTTTAAAATTCGCGACTTAGGAGCCAGCGAAGAAAGAACGGTAACTCTAGTTTCTGAAGTGATTTCTTCTAATTCAGTGCTTCATTCTAACACTTTTGACACCGATTCAGGCCGGGTAGGCTACGTTGTTTTTAATGCGTTTAACGCGAGAGCAGAAGAAGATTTATTGAATGTCTTTACACAGTTTGCTGATTCGAGTTTAACTGATCTTGTATTAGATTTAAGATATAACGGAGGAGGTCGAGTTTATATCGCTTCCCAATTGGCTTATATGATAGCAGGGGCATCAAATACAAGTGGTAAAATCTTTAGCCAATATGTTTTCAATGATCAACATCCGGTCTTTAACCCGGTTACAGGAACACGGAATGAACCAGTTGAGTTTATAAGCGAGACTGTGGGCGAGGCTGTCGCACCGGGCCAACCATTGCCTTCTTTAAATTTGGATAGAGTGTTTGTTTTATCGACTTCAGGTACTTGTTCGGCGAGTGAAGCCGTGATCAATGGTTTAAGAGGTGCTGGAGTAGAGGTGATTCTAATTGGTGATACCACCTGTGGAAAGCCCTATGGCTTTTATCCAAACGACAATTGTGGAACCACTTATTTTACAGTTCAACTTAAAATTGCAAACGACGAAGGTTTCGGTGATTACGCTGATGGTTTCTCTCCTGCCAATACGATGGGAACCCTGGGCGTCGAAACACCCGGGTGTTCTGTAGCGGACGACTTCGAAAACTTACTGGGCG
>JBPEWV010000159.1:0-9819 GCA_052032335.1 Pleionea sp.
GAGACGACATAGTCATCGAAGACTTTGACGATGGAACCGGTACCGGGGCAATTGTTATGGAAAAACTGGACTTCGAAGGACAAGCCTTTAGTCCAGCTGTTACAGGTACGGTCACCAGTCAAAGTGCGACGGACTCAGGTAGAGTCATTGGTGAACTCCGGGTAGAGGCTCGTTCTGCATTTACCGTCAACACCGGCGATGGAGAGCTATTCGCTACCAACGGCAGCAACGCTTCCGCCCTGACCGCGGTATCTTCCATCGATATCAGCTCCGACGTTGGCGCGCAAGCAGCACTATCCATCGCAGACGCTTCAATTAAAGCCATTGATTCTGAACGAGCAGCATTAGGTGCGGTGCAAAATCGCTTGTCTTCAACCATTTCGAATCTGCAAAACATCGTAGAAAACGTATCGGCGGCTCGATCGCGTATTCGGGATACCGATTATGCGACGGAAACGTCGAACCTGGCAAAAAACCAGGTGCTGCAACAGGCTGGATTGTCGGTGCTATCTCAGGCCAATGCATCAAGCCAGTCCGTATTATCATTGCTACAAGGGTAGAGCAATGAATTCGGTAAAACCCCCTACTTTACGACGTCAGGTGTGATACCGCGAGGCCCTTCGGGGCCTCATCCTCTCTCCTGAACGCGACATCGTTATAATTTTTTTCTTCCCTAAGCCTCTGTTTTTAGGCCACTTTCCTATTTCTTTAAAAAAAACTGCTGCACTTTTGTAAAGTCGACATTTTCAGCGCCGATAAACCTTTTGAAAGCAGATTGTTCTCAGCGATTTGCAATCAACACAAATTGTTGTTTCTCAGGCAATAGTTTTTCTCAGATTCCATTCCCTGAATTCAGCAATGAACCCTGAAAAGGTGTTTCTCAGGCATTTTTTCAGCAGTCGTGGGTGGTACGCCATCCTTAAATTTAAACACTTTGTGGATTTTGTTCTCAGAGCAAAACGTCGAAGGTTTAGGAGATCTATCATGGGTAATGTTATTCAAACCAACGTGTCGTCGTTGGTCGCACAGCGATCACTGAACAGCACCAACAACAACTTACAAACCACGTTCCAACGTCTGTCTACCGGTCTTCGCATTAACAGTGCAAAAGACGATGCGGCAGGTTTACAAATTTCCAACAGTCTAACTTCACAGATCAACGGTCTGAATCAGGCGCAACGAAATGCCAACGACGGTATCTCTTTGGCGCAAACTGCCGAGGGTGCGCTGCAAGAGTCAACCAACATTTTGCAACGTATTCGTGACCTTTCCATTCAGTCAGCTAACGGAAGCAACGGTGCTACCGAGCGTGCGGCTCTTCAGCAGGAAGTTTCTCAACTTCAGGCAGAATTAAATCGTATTGCCGATACCACCAGTTTTGGTAACCGTACACTATTGGACGGAAGTTTCGGCTCATCAGCGTTTCAAGTAGGTGCCAATGCGAACGAAACCATCAATGTTAACCTGCGTAGTGCACGTGCGGATGATATTGGAGTTTACTCTCGCGAGCTGGACGGTAACGCCAACACCGGTTTTGGTGCGGTTACAGCAGCAGCGGCCGCAGTAACAGCAGGTAACCTCACTATCGATGGTTCCGAAGGCAGTGCAACCGTTGCTATCACCAACGCCTCAGCGGCGGCAAACGCTAACTTGATCAACGATGAAACCCCTAACACAGGCGTTAGTGCCGATGCTAGAACGGGTGTGCGTTTGAGTGCGTTAAGTGCGACAGGTGCCGTATCGTTTACGCTTCAGGGTACAGGATCATCAACCGTATCTATCTCGACCACTATCACTGACACCAACGATCTGTCTGGATTGGCCGAAAAAATTAATGACAACAGTGGTACAACTGGCATAACAGCTGTTTCTAACGGCTCAACGCTTGATCTGACCAATGAAGCCGGTGACGACATTGTTATCACTGCTTTCAACGTTGGCGCTGATGGTGGTGGTGAAACGTTAACTGCAACAGCGTTAAGCTATGACGGAACAGTATCAACTGAAACCGATAACTTAATCGACGGTACCGATGACGCGTCTTATACTCGCGGTACAATTCGTTTAACCAGCGCTGAAGCATTTTCAACCACTGCAGCGAACACTACCATTGACGATACTGCGGCGATCACTGCGTCGTCATTCGATGATGTCGCTAGTGTTGATATCAGTTCTGCAACAGGCGCACAAAGTGCAATTGAAGTGGTCGATGCTGCAATCAGTCGAATCGACAGCAACCGGGCAACACTGGGTGCGATCCAGAACCGATTGCAAAGCACTATCTCCAACCTGGGAAGTATCGTAGAAAACGTTTCGGCTGCACGCTCACGAATTCGAGATACTGACTTCGCTCAAGAAACAGCAAACTTGGCGAAAAACCAGGTACTGCAACAGGCTGGACTATCTGTACTTGCGCAGGCCAATGCGTCAAGCCAGTCAGTTCTGTCACTGCTTCAGTAAGCTGATGAAACGCGTTAAAACTTTATTTAGCGCAATGGCGAATAAGCTCGTGATCCACGGGCTTATTCATTCGCTCGACGAAAGGTAATTTGCTATGGCTATCAACAACGTGTCAGGCAACTTTCAACCGCCGCCCCTTAGAAGTGGCGAAACTTTGCCACAACAAGAGGTGGGAGCACCTTCATCGGCCGTTGAGACCAGTGAAACAAAAGCTCAGGGAGTCGGAAATCCTGTTCCAATCTCGGATAAACAATCTCCGAACGGTCAACAAAATGAGCAAGACGCGGCTGTCTCTCAAATTGAAGAGTTCAAAGATTTTAATTTGAGCATCAACCGCAGCTTGAAATTTAAAATTGACGAAGAGCTAGGGGTCACCATAGTCCGTGTGGTTGACAAGCAAACTGACGAGTTAATTCGACAGTTTCCCCCAGAGGAACTGATCAATCTTTCTAAAAGATTGAAGGAGCTCAACCAGGAAAATCCCGGTAAAAGTGGTGTTTTCCTTCAGGAGAAAGTCTAAAAAGGGAGGGATCGCCCCTCCCTTTTTGCCTGCTCTAAATATGGATTGTTTTTTGCATATTCCTCCCACATTAACCGTTGCGTTTTCACAACCTTAATCTAAAAACATTGGGAAATCCCAATGACTAACGTTCAACGCCCTATTTCAAGTGGCTTTGTCTGTTTTCAAGTCAGGAATAAAGTGAAATCGTCAACTATAGTTAATCAGTGCATTTTAAGAGCAATTCATTCTAAAAATGACGTCTTTTTTTGTGCTTAAATTTAAAGTCGGTCGTTTTAAAGCCGATAAATAAAGCAAGTCAATAAATTAACCCTTGGCTCAGAAAGCCAATTGAGAGGCAACCGATTTTATGGGTTCTATTTCGATAGGTGGATTAGGCTCCGGACTGGATATTCAAAGCATCGTCGATGCGTTAGTTCAAGCCGAGCGAGCACCTAAGCAAAACAGTCTCGATCGCCAAGAAGCCGATGTTTCGCTAACATTAACCGGTTTGGGAAATCTCAAGTCGGCCTTGACAGAGTTGCGAACCGTAGCCTTCGATTTATCGTTAGCGTCGAACTATGGACAACGAAGCGTCGAAGTATCCGATGACAGTTTCTTCACAGCATCAGCAACCGGCGATGCCAGCATAGGCTCCTATAATATAGAAGTCGAAACTCTGGCTCAGGGCAGCAAATCACAATCACAAATATTTACCAGTGGCAGCAGCACAACCTTCGGTGATGGTACGCTTACTTTCACCGTTGGCAGCGAGACCTTTGATGTCGCCGTCAGTGCAACCGATACCCTGGAAGATATAAGAAATAACATCAATGCTGAAACGGGTAACGACTTTGTTACTGTTAATCTTTTAAATAATGTTAGTGATGGTATTGATACTGGCAGTGTACTTACCTTTGAGTCCAGCACGACCGGTACCGGAAATGATTTGGTTGTTAGCTATACCGGTGACGCCTCTTTGGCGGATTTATCCGATAATTTAACATCAACGCAAACGGCAGGCGACGCGTCGATAAAAGTCGACGGTCTAACCGCGACCAGTGACACCAATACATTCACCGATGTCATTCAAGACGTCACAATAGAGGTTCTAAAAACCAACAGTGTCGGTGAAACCGAATCATTGTCGATCGACCTCGACACCGATAAAACAAAGACCATGATTTCTACCTTTGTTGAAACGTACAATGCTTTTGCTGAAGTAAGTCGAGCACTGGGGTCGGCCGACAGCAATGACCCCGGACTGCTATTGGGCGATTACACCTTACGCCAGGTTAACTCTCAAGTCCGTTCTTTATTAAGCGCTCCTATCGACGGAGTTAGTGGCAGTTTTAACAGTCTGTCCGCAATCGGAATTACCACCAAACAAAACGGTGATCTGGAAATTGACAATTCTGTTCTCGATGCAGCAATCGAAAATAACTTCGAACAATTTGAAGCGATATTCACTGGTGACAATGGATTCGGTGAAAAACTTAAAGACACCATCGATAACTACACCAATAGCAGTGGCGTCATTACTTCACGAGTGGATTCATTAAACCAACAGCTCGATCGCATCGGTGATGATCGGTTAGACCTCAGTCGTCGTATACAGTCACTTGAGCTTCGACTGACAAAACAATTCTCGGCAATGGACGCTGCTGTTGCGCAATTTAATAGTACACAGTCTTACGTTGCCCAACAGTTCGCTAACTTGCCTGGCTTCGGTGGCAAGAGCTCCAAAGATTAATTTTAAAGAGAGTAAACCCTTATGAGTTTAAACGCAGTATCCGCATACAACAAAGTCAACACTCATACTGGTGTTGAAGGTGCTGACCCTCATCGACTGATTCAAATGTTGATTGATGGTGCCATCGAAAAAGTTAACCGTGCGAAGTTTTTAATGCGGCAAAAGAAAACTGCAGAAAAAGGTCAGTACATCAGCTGGGCAATTTCAATTATCGGAGGACTGCGCGCCAGTCTTGATTTGGAAGCTGGCGGCGAGCTGGCCGCTACGCTAGATGACTTGTACGAGTTCTGCAATTACAACTTATTGCAAGCAAACATTGAAAACTCAGAACAAAAACTCGAAGATGTATTAAAAGTAATGAACGATATAAAAGAAGGTTGGGACGGCATTCGTGAGCAAGCCTTAAAGGAATTAAACAGTTAATTATGCACCCTTTAATAGAAACAATTGAGCAATTTAATTCACGTTTGCTCGAATTGGCAAAGACACAGGATTGGGATGAACTTCATAGGCACTCAGGAAAACGGCAGCAAGCGTTAGAGAACTTTTTCAAAAGTGATCAGCCAGATATTTCAAAGCCTGACATGCAAACCATTCTGGACAACATCATTGATACCGATGAAACCATCAAAGAACTGATCGATGAGCAGAAGAAAAAGTCGATCCAAGAAGGCTTGTCGATGCAACATTCGCTTAAGGCCATAAAGCAATACCAGGCTGGTTACTCCTCTCAATGACTCTATCAATTCGTCAGGCCGACGCCAACGATCTCGAAAGACTGCACCAATGGTCACTAAAACTTCATCAGCACGAGCAACCTCAACTGCTCGAAGCACACGCTGAATTTGGCTCTCGACTAAAACAATGGCTTAAAAATGATTTAACCAATGAAAACTCGTTAGCTTTGATTGGTGAAGTTAATTCTACACCGATAGGATTTGTATCAGGCAGTATCGAAGCGATGCCTTCAGGCTTTACTAACCAAGCCATTAAAGGCTGGATAAAACTTCTATGGGTTGAGCCTGACTATCGAAAAAGTGGTTTTGCCGATCAACTCGTCAAGGCCATAGAGTCGTGTTTTAAAGAATGCAACGTTGAATACGTAGAGTGCCATTACACCAGTAACAATCATCTCGCCGAACATTATTGGAAATCAGCTGGCTACTCTCCCACGACAATAACAGCCGGAAAAATCATTTAAAGAAATCGGAAGATCGACAGATTTTGCACTCGAACAAAACTCGCCTGTGCAGCATCCAATACGGCTGATTGACGCGACAATTCGCTGGCCGCCTCAACCATATCGAGATCTTGCAGCTTCGATAAAGTCGTTTTCTGACTGAGTATCAAACCTCGATTGGTATCGAGCTCTGAATCAATAGCATTCAAACGTGCACCAATTTTTGAGCGTGTCACATCCACATTTTGCATAAAATTGTTGAGCGATGCTCCAGCATTGATCATCGTAGAGCGAAACTCGGCCCGAACATCCGGTTGATCGGCGTACTGATCGAGCGCCGAGATAACTTGCTCAAGGGTTTCAAAAATACTTTGTCTTCGGGATGGATTGATGGTGAATACATCAGCATTCTGAGGTTCACCAGAAATCGAAACTCGAAAAGATTCGGATCCTGCGGTAAAGCTAATGTCGCTCCCTTCGGTATAGGTCGCACCTGTGACCACCGTTGTTGCGTTGGTTACATCAACGATGTCGTAAGTCGTGGCACTGGTAAATTGTATCTCGTAGTTGTTAACGATTGAATTGCTTGAATCGGTTCTAGGCTGAATTACACCGGTTCCCGTATTGGCGGAATTTGCACCTGTATCCAGGTCGCCATCGCCATTAAAGGCGCTACCAAACACTGCAAAACCTGAGTCAGAGATAGGCACTTTTATCCCTGAACTAATTCTTAACTCTCGCTGCCCCTGATCACCATTGTATTGGATACTGCCCGTAGCATCAGGAGTGAAAGGTTTGGTTTTTGAGAGAAAGCCAGAAAACAAATAGTCGCCGTTTGCATTTTGAGTATTCGCCAACCCGACCATCTCGTCATAACGCTCTTCAATTTCTACTTTAATCGCGTCCAGTTCTTGAGCGCTATAAGTACCGTTGCCCATTCCTACAAACAGTTCCTTCAATCGAAAGTTGATGTTATTAACACTACTTAACACTGACTCTTCAAGCTCATTGTTTGAAGCTGCCAAATCGGCATTTCGATTGTACTGTTCATTTAACGCAATATCGGTGTCCAAACTCAAAACACTGGCAGCAGCCACCGGATCGTCAGCAGCCGTTAAAAATTTTCTCTGCGTTGAAATTTTCAATTGCAGCTCTCGCAACTCCGATTGACGGTTCAATATTTCCTGCAATCCAGAAGTATTAAGTTGTGACGTTGATATTCTCATAACGGCTGCGCCTTATCGGGTAGAATCAATAATGGTCTGGAACAATGTACGAGCAACCTGAATGATCTGTGCAGAGGCCTGATAAGCCTGCTCAAATTTGATCAGCTTGGCTGCCTCTTCGTCAAGGTTAACACCAGAAATCGATTCTCGACGTTCTTTTGATTGATTCAACACGCTTTCTGCTGCTTCACCGTTGATTCTCGCTTCTTGAGTTCGTGTTCCTACGTCACTCACCAACCGACCAAAAGCTTGTTGAAAATTTGAGTTGCCACTGTCCAAAACACTGGCTTGTTGCAAATCACCAATGGCCAACATGTTTCGATTGTCGCCAAAGCCATTGGTATTATAATTCACGTCAAACGTATCACCCGTTTGAGGTGCACCTTCTACCGTTACTTCGTAACCATAACTTAATCCGGCCAAAGCCAACATATCATTAGGCTGATTAGGCACATAACCAGCCACCGGACCGGTGATCACTGCATTGGTATTCGCATTGCGTACGTTGAAGGACGTCGGCGATATAAATTCAAACACCAATGGCGGGTCAAGATCGCCTGGCACATTAGTAAACTGTGGTGTCGTTGTATCAGTAACACTAACGTTGGCAATTTCTCCACTGCCCACGTTGGACGCCGAACTTTGCGCATTGACCGGTAACGCCGCTGCTATTTGCTCCTGATTGGAAATGGCCATACCCAGATCAGCCGAACCGGTTCGCGTTGGGAATACCGCAAAACGATCGCCATTATTTGCCGCACCAGAATTTAATACCAGACTAAACCCCTCGCCGGGAACGGCAATGGTTGCGGGTACAGCGCCCGGAGGCGGGAAAGATAAAACGGTTGTGTTCGAATCTAGGTTAGTTAAAACATAGTTACCTCCCTGGAGTCTTAAGTCGTAATTGGCGTCGGTTAAAGCGTTTGGATCATCAATTTGCAACGAAAAGTTGGCATTACCCGTATTGGTCGAGTCGGTCGTGACGCGTCGGCTCATCGCTGCGGGATCATTGATATCAGTAAAAAATAACCCTCCCAATTGATTGTTTAAATCCATACCCAGTTGATGTTGCTGATTCATCGCGTCAGTCAGTCCAATCGCAACCCGTCCCAAGGTATTAAAAGCCGGCTCAATGATTTCCTGATTCACCCTTAATAGTCCACCTAACTTTCCCCCGCTTAAAGTCTCGGTGATGGGTACCTGACCAGCTGAAGTCTGAAGCGATAATTCAAGACTTCTTGGATCGTTGGTTTTAGGCTCTGCGATAACTTCATTGGCGGTAGCCCCAACCACCAGGGTTTGACCACTTCCGACAAAAACACTGATGGTATTGTCGTCTTGAGGCAAGGTTTTAATGTCTACCAGTTTCGCAAGATCGTTAATCGCCCGATCGCGCTGATCCATTAAATCGTTTGGTTGCCCCTGCCCGCCGCCACTCGCTGCAGATATTTTGACGTTTAATTCGGCAATTGTTTTCCCCAGTGCGGTAATTTCTTGCGCAGCACTGTCTATGCCAACATTTATGGTTCTAGCTTGTGACGTCAGTTGCTCATTTAAGGTTTTAAATCGACCCACCAGCAACTCACCCTGACTCAGGAGAACCTGCCGGGCCGCGACCGAAGAAGGATCATTGGCAACGGTTTGAACGGCAGAAAAGAATGCTTGCAGACCTTCGTTCAAACTGGTCGAACTGTCGGCCAAAAGATTATCCACTCGACCGGCTTGATCCAGATACACATCCAGCTCATTAAATGCCGATGTATTGGCCTGAATTTCGAGCTGTGTCGATATATCAAAGATGCGTCTAATGGTATCCAGCTCTGCGCCAGAACCAATGTAATTACCCCCCAGAAACTGCGGAGAACGCGTATCGATTTGCGTAACTTGCCGACTGTAACCTTCCGTGCTCGCATTCGCAATGTTATGCGACGTGGTGTTAATCGCCGCTTGATTCGCTAATAATCCTGAAACGCCAACATCTAAAAAATTGCCAGCCATAACTTTCAACCTTAATCTATGCTATTGAATTATTGCTGGAGCCAATGCTCCACAATACTTCTTGAAATATTGCAAAGAACGTGCCGGAATTAGCAAAGATAAAGTCAGAAACCTGACATTAGTTGAGCAGAGCTCACTACTCAGCTATTTGATGCAGCGACTCGCGTACAAAAATGGAATGAATTTTATCGGCGTAATTGGGATCGGTGGCGTAACCACCCTGATGAAGATTTTCCAGGTAACCCTTTGGATCGTCGTTATTTTCGAGTGCTTTTTGGTAACGAGGATTGTCTTGAACAAACTTAACATAATCGTTAAAACTTTCTTTGATCGAATCGTAAGCGCGAAAGTTTTGTCGCACCTTTTCTGGCAACCCCTGACTGAATTCAATGGTGGTGGTACTGACCGAGTCACCCGACCACCGAGTGTCCGCTTTAATACCAAATAAATTAAATGACGGTTTGCCATTATGGTCCTGCCCAAAATATTTCCCCCACCCCGTTTCCAGCGCTGCTTGAGCGATCAATACACCGGGATGAACGCCTAACGACTGCGCCGCCTTCAGCGCAAAAGGCTTAACCGACTCAATAAAATCTTCTTTACTTTCGAATACAGGGGTTTTCTCTGTTGAATGGTTTAAAGTCTGGTTAAATGCTTTCCGATTGACCTCGTTTTGATTAACGGCTTGAGTCGTTAATGTCTG
>JBPEWV010000016.1:0-15810 GCA_052032335.1 Pleionea sp.
GTTCTGGACGTTATCCGCGGTATTTCAGAGCAGACCAACTTGCTGGCACTGAATGCTGCGATTGAAGCCGCGCGGGCCGGAGAGCAAGGTCGAGGATTTGCAGTGGTTGCCGATGAAGTTCGCACACTGGCTTCTCGAACCCACAACTCTATTGAAGAAATCAGAGTAACCATTGAGAAACTGCAAACCGGCGCCTCCAGTGCTGTCGAATCGATGCACAGTGGGCGGTCATTAACAGAACAAGGTGTAAAACTGGCGACCGACGCAGGACAATCTCTCGATACCATCAGTGCCAACATCGAAAAAATTAACGACATGAATCATCAGGTTGCCGTTGCAACTGAGCAACAAACCAGTGTTACCGAAGACATCAATCAAAACGTAACTTCAATAGCAGACTTAGCAAAAACCAACGCCAGCGATGTCAATGCTTGCAAGAACAGTTGCGATAAAATGCATCAGCTTTCCAGTGATCTGATTCAACTTATGAAACAATTCAAAACGGATTAATGCCACCTATGTCAGCCAAAACACTCCAGTTAATTTTATTCATCATACTGCTCACTCCCGGGGCATTCGCCGAACAATTTTGGAACAGCAACAGTCTGAGTTTGCTCGAAGGAAACCACTATCGGGTTGGCGACAAAGATCGTTCAATAATTACGTTTGAACACGCCAGCGGCCACAGTTGGGGTGACGTGTTCTTATTTGTTGATCGACTTAAGTCGAATGATGGAACAAATGAAACCTATATGGAAATGTCGCCGCGTTACAGCTTCGGAAAAAATGGTTTACTTAATTTAGAAGACGGTTTTGTAAAAGATGTATTAATCGCAATGACAGCAGAAATGGGACAAAACCCGGCGTCGAGCTTTGATCATTACCTGATTGGACCTGGTTTTGATATCGCCATGCCGGGATTTTCATACTTTCAATGGAACCTGTATCGTAGAAACAATGACCAACGTGACGATGGATGGCAACTGACGCAAGCCTGGGGGCTGCCCTTTGAAATCGGTGAGCAGAAATTTCTTTACGATGGTTTTTTTGACTGGGTCAGTGCCACCGACGATTCGGCGCCTTCATTGAACTTCACTTCTCAATTAAAATGGGATTTAGGCAGTAGTCTGGGGCTCACCGATAAACCCCTTTATTTGGGTTTTGAATTTGTTTATTGGGAAAACAAATTTGGTATTCGTGATACGCCTTTGTTCCGAACCAATGAGCGAAACACCAATTTACTGTTAAAAGCACACTTTTAACTAAAATTTTTTATTGGCCGTTTAACGAGGTGGATCGACTTTGTTGCCAATTGAGGTATTGACCCGAAACCAGCCAGCGATCGAAAATCGGTCGCGCTTTGCTGGCAACACTTCGTGCGGAAACTCTTCACTCAGAAATACCACCAGAGTCCCCATGCTGGGTGTAATCGAAATGCCGTGTAAGTCCTGATCATCTTGATATAAAACCATCTCACCACCATCGTCTGGCTTCCAATCGGGATTTAAGTAGGTCACCAAAGATAGTACGCGATTGGCTTCACCTTTAAACGCGTCCAGATGACGCTTATAAAAATGGCCGGGCGGGTAATGAGCGAAATGACTCTCAAACGAAAACAGCCCCATAAATAACCGCCGGTTTAAATAGTGTTGTAAACGCGAAGCCCAACCCAACCACTCGGCTCCCGCCTCCGATGTGCCATTAATCCATGCAATTTTATCGTTTCGGATCGACCGCTTCAGCGTTAGTTCGCTGTCCCTTCCAACTCCTGCGAGATCAAATTCGTTACTGCGCATTGTCTCTATTTGCTGCAATAATTGCTCGCTCAGATCAGTCGTCAGTACTGAAGGGTTAATACTGTATCCAGATGAATAAAGATCTTCTGCAATTTTCTCAAATAAGGCTTCTTCGCATTGATTACTCAATTCATGAAGATTTTCCGTCATTTTATTCTGTCGCGACATAGAGACACTCGGTCAGGTAGGTTTGATAAATCAAGCTGGTGGGATTGATAAGAAGCGTCCATCACCTGTCATCAATTATCGTGCATAACCCGAACTCACGACAAGCTAAATTCGAGTGTCAAAGGCTTGTTTTGCCGCAAAATGTCATTCTAGCCTTGATTTCGAACGGTCAGCAAGACAGTTGTCCAACAGGGTTCTATACTAAAACAGTCGGTTTTGGCTATTTAAGAGAGGATTTGACCTCCACTAATGGGTTTGCATCGTGTATTAACAATCGCTTTTCTTTTGAGCACAACATTTTTGACCGCCTCAGCCTTCTCTTTGAGCCAAGCACAGGAGCAATACCTGAGAACTCTGGGAGAAATTCGCTTATGCACGGCACCTCGCTCATTACCGCTGGACGCTATAATTGGCGGCGAACACGTCGGAATGAATGCCGAGTTTATGGCTATTTTTCAAAAAAAGCTTCCCGTAGCCATTCGCCTGATTGAGACCGAAACATGGCAGCAGTCCATGGAGTTTATCCAGAGCGATCAGTGCGACATCATTTCAATGGTTGCAGAGACGCCACAACGAAAAGAGTTTCTGTACTTTACCGACACCTACGTAAGCATTCCTTTCGTTGTTGTCACCACTCAGGAAAAATTTTTCATTTCGAAATTAACCATGCTTGCGGATAAACCTCTTGGCGTTATCAAAGGATACGCCTACGTTGAATTACTTCGTTCACGCTACCCCGACATGAATCTGGTTGAAGTCGACAACCGGGATCAGGGGTTAAAAATGGTCGACTCTGGTGAGCTTTATGGATTTTTCAGTGGCCTCCATCTGGCCGGCTACGCCATCCAAGAAGGCGGTTATACCAGCTTAAAAATCAATGGCCAATTCGATGAGCTATCGACCATTCGACTGGGTATTGGCATTCACAAGTCAAAGCAGCCTCTGTTAGACATTTTCAACGAAATAATTTCCGAGTTAACGCCAGAACAAAAAAGCCGTATTGAGAATTCCTGGCGTAGAATTAAATTTGATATCAGCGAAAATTACCGCATCACCATCTTTGTTTTAATTGCCAGCGCTCTGTTGTTGCTCGGCTTCATGACCTTACAGTTACAAACCCGACGCCACAATAAGCAATTGGAAGAAAAAGAAAGAGAACGTTGGCAGCAAGCACATTACGACTTTCTCACCGCGTTACCCAATCGGCGACTGTTACTGGATCGGCTTGAACAAATGATAATGAATCATCAGCGAACGCAAAAACAGTTTGCCGTCATTTTAATTGATCTGGATGGATTTAAAGAAGTCAATGACACTATGGGACACGACGTTGGCGATCAGCTTTTGGTGATGGCAGCAAACCGGCTTAGGCAATGTCTGCGCCAAAGCGATACAATCGCCCGCATTGGTGGTGATGAGTTTGTCGCGTTAACCAGCAACTTCGATCAGGAAGAATCCATTGACGCCATTTTGAATAAGATATTGACCGCCTTTCGAGCGCCATTTGTGCTCGAAGAAACACCATTGTATGTTTCTGCCAGTATCGGAGTAACCCTATACCCTCAGGATATTTACGAAGGAGAAACAGCACTCACCCTGATGAAGAACGCCGATCAAGCCATGTACTCGGCGAAACAGCAAGGTAAAAATACGTTTCATTTCTTCACTCACGAAATTCATCAAAAAGCGCTGAAAAGGATGGAAATGCTTACCGACTTGAGAAGCGCTCTGGCCAACAGTGAATTTGAGCTGTACTACCAACCCATCATTGATTTGCAAACCCGAGCCATTAGAAAAGCCGAAGCTCTGTTGCGTTGGCATTGCCCCAAACGAGGGCTGGTGCGTCCTGATGAATTCATACCGGTTCTCGAAGAATCCCGCTTAATCAATGAGGTCGGGCAGTGGGTTTTCGACAGTGCCGTTGCACTTGTTAGCGAACTTGAGTCGAGTGGTTATCAACCCTTGCAGATGAGTATCAATGTCTCCCCCGTTCAGTTGCGCACTCAGTCGTTGCGCCATTGGCGCGAGACCTTAACGCAACACCCGTCGCTTAAAGGCATAATAACCATAGAAATCACTGAATCCATGTTGTTGGAGAAAGACATCGCCAACGATTTAATCAAAATGCAAAACGCCGGTTTTCTACTCGCTCTGGATGATTTTGGCGTAGGCTATTCGTCTTTATCCTACCTGCGCACTTTTCCGATTGATTTTTTAAAGATCGATCGTTCGTTCGTCAACGACCTGTTGCCCTCAAGTAATGAACTTGCACTGTGCAAAGCCATTATCGAAATGGCCAAACAATTGAATATTGAAGTTATCGCCGAAGGTGTCGAAGTTGAGCAACAAGAATCGTTACTTAGTTCCATCGACTGCCAGTATGCGCAGGGCTATTATTACGCAAAACCGGTTCCTAAAAATGAGTTTTTAAAGTTACTGAAAACACCCATCTAAAAAATCACAGGCGTCACAGAGTGGTTACTTGAGTTAGTCACGGCTACAATTGGCATCTACTGCCCCAAACTCTCTCTGCGCCCAGATTTCTTACATTCAACCCACCTGAAAAATTCACCCCAAAACACATCGACAAGCAGACAAGTTGGCATAGGTCAAGTCGATCTTCTAAACTTTCACGGCACCTGTTCAAGCTTTGTTAAAAATAACCGTTCAAAAAACTGGCCTTGCATCAAGGAAAACGTTATTGTTGCCGAAATTTTGACTCTTGAGCTAAGGCTCGAATTTTAACGTATTTGAGTGAGGTCGTATGCTTTTTGAAGACAAGCTGGGTAAGGAAAATCCTATAAGACAGCGCATCCGCGATTTTTATCGCATTGATGAAAGTCAGGCGGTTGATCTAATTCTTCCTCATGCGGAAGTCAACATGCGCGCTCGCAGTCGAGCCTGGGAGCGAGCCCGGAAGATGGTCTTGCAAATTCGCCGCGAGCAAGAGGGGCATGGCGGCGTCGACGCGTTATTAAACGAGTACTCACTTTCGACGGAAGAAGGTGTCGTCCTCATGTGTTTGGCCGAAGCCCTGTTACGTGTTCCAGATAAGGCCACTCAAGACGAACTGATACGCGATAAGCTGTCCAAAGGCCAATGGACACCACATCTGGGCAACAGTGATTCCTTGTTCGTGAATGCGTCCTCCTGGGGTCTGTTATTCACCGGTAATATGGTTCAGTACGCCGATAAACGAAAGAAAGAACATTTTGGTCTGCTTAAGAAAACGTTGGGACGACTGGGAGAGCCAGTGATTCGGCGGGCCATGAACATTGCCATGAAGGTGATGGGGCGACAGTTTGTTATGGGCGAAAACATCGAAGATGCCGTCGAACGTGCTCAGGAAAAAGAAAAACGTGGTTATGTATATTCATATGACATGCTCGGCGAAGGCGCACGAACCTCGAAAGACGCCGAGCGTTATTTTCAGTCCTACAAGCACGCCATTGAAGTCATTGGTAAAGCTGCCAAAGGTCGTGGTCCAAGGCGCAGCCCCGGTATTTCCGTCAAATTATCAGCGATTCACCCTCGTTTTGAGTTTCTGAAGCGTAATCGGGTTATGGCAGAAATTCCCCCCAAACTCAAAGAACTCTGTCTGCAGGCAAAAAAATACGACATCGGCTTAACAGTGGATGCCGAAGAGTCGGAGCGACTGGATATTTCGCTCGATATTATCGAAGCCGTATTCTCCGACGACGACCTGGGTGACTGGACCGGTTTTGGTCTTGCGGTCCAGGCGTACCAAAAGCGAGCCTTGTACGTCATTGATTGGCTCAAAGACTTGACCGAGCAGGTCGGACGAAAAATGATGGTCCGTCTGGTCAAAGGCGCTTATTGGGATTCTGAAATTAAAAATACCCAGATGGCGGGGCTCGAGGGCTTTCCAGTATTTACCCGAAAATCTTCCACCGACGTCTGTTACCATGCCTGTGCTAATCGACTCTTGGACTATCGCGATACCATTTACCCGCAATTTGCCACCCACAATGCGTACACTGCCTCAGTTATTCTTGAACTGGCTGGTGACGACAAAGAAGGCTTTGAATTCCAGTGCCTGCACGGTATGGGCGACACGTTATACGATCAGGTCGTGGCCGAAGATAAAATTCAATGCCGCGTTTACGCGCCGGTAGGTATTCACGAAGATTTATTAGCCTATCTGGTGCGCCGTTTGCTTGAAAACGGAGCCAACACCTCATTCGTAAATGCGATTGTCGATGATCGCAAGCCGGTTGAAGCGTTATTAGAAGATCCAGTCGAGAAAACACAACGACTGAAAGTTAAATTTAATTCTCGCATACTCAAACCCATAGAGCTTTACGGTGAAGAACGCGACAACTCGAAAGGACTCGATTTAACCGATACCAATAGCCTCGATGAGTTGAAGTTTCTCTGCGATCGCTGGGCGGCAGATCATCAATACACCAAAGATCAAATTCCGCCGAACACCGAGCCGGTATTGAATCCCACCAATAATAACGAAATTGTCGGCTTCCACATTTATGACACGGCCGACGAAATGACCAAGAAACTGGAAATTGCCGACCGTGCTTTCGACTCCTGGAAGTCAACGCCGGTTGAGCGTCGTGCCGAGCTGCTGCGCCGCGTCGGCGACATCCTGGAGCGCCACATGGGTGAGCTTATCGCGCTTTGTATCAAAGAAGCCGGTAAAGTTGCTCAGGATGGCATCGATGAAGTTCGCGAAGCGGTCGATTTTTGTCGCTACTACGCGGCTCAGGCGGAAAAACTTGCCGAAGACGATCGACTGGAGTCCCGAGGCGTCATTTTGTGTATTAGCCCTTGGAACTTTCCATTGGCCATTTTCCTCGGTCAAGTCGCGGCAGCACTGGCGACGGGTAATACAGTAGTCGCCAAGCCGGCAGAACAGACCAGCTTGATTGCACAACGCGCCATTGAATTAATGCGTTCGGTGGGTATTCCCGAAGAAGCGGTTCAACTGGTCATTGCACCCGGTGCCGATGTCGGCAAAGCCCTGTTACCTGACGAGCGCATCCGCGCTGTGATGTTTACTGGCTCCACCCAAACTGGCACCTTAATTTCACAGGTTCTTGCCGCTCGCGGTGGTGAGCAGGTGCCACTCATCGCCGAAACTGGCGGTCAGAATTGTATGATTGTCGATTCGACGGCACTTCCTGAGCAGGTGGTGGACGACGTAATCACCTCCGGCTTTCAAAGTGCCGGGCAGCGCTGCTCGGCACTTCGCGTGCTCTATTTACAAGAAGATATTGCCGACACCGTCATCGATATGTTGATAGGAGCCATGAAGGAGCTCACCGTGGGCGACCCTGCAATGCTGGACACCGATATCGGCCCAGTTATTGATCAAAAAGCGCTGAACATTCTGAAAGAACATCAGGAGTACATGAAGGAACACGGCAAACTACTGCACGCCTGTGACGTAGAATCCGGTTTGGATTCAGGAACCTTCTTTGCGCCACACCTTTACGAAATTGACAGCATCGACGTCCTTAAGCAGGAAGTTTTTGGTCCCTGCATTCATATCGTTCGATACAAGGCCAAAGAAATCGACAGCGTCATCAATAAAATCAACAGTACAGGATACGGCCTCACGATGGGCATTCACAGCCGTATTGAAGCTCGTGCACACGAAATGGCCAATCTCTCTCGCGCCGGTAACGTCTATGTTAATCGCAACATGATTGGCGCGATTGTTGGCGTTCAACCCTTTGGTGGACGAGGCCTTTCAGGCACCGGCCCTAAAGCTGGTGGCCCACATTATCTGTCACGCCTGATGAAAGAAAAAGCCACACCGAAGGAAGAAATCGACGAGTCGATTCTCGAGGACAAGGCGCTGGCCAGTGATGATAAAGCCATCAAAGAAGCAACCGATTTTATGGAAAATGCAGTTGCTGTGGAGCAAAGCTGGCGACTGACCAATTTGAACGACCGTATATCGGCCGTACGCCAGTTACTGGCGAAAATCGCCACCGTCGAAATCGTCGACGAACTGGCGGACGATTTGAATCGCACCCTGGCGAACGCACGATCGCAGTTGATTACTATCGAGAAAAAACTGAAAAACCCAATCCAACTGCCCGGCCCGACTGGCGAGTCAAACAAGTTGTATCTGGAACCGAGAGGTATTCTGGTTTGTTTCGCGGATAAAGATGTAACCTTTGAGTACTGGGCATTATCCATTGTTAAAGCCCTGGCTACCGGGAACACAGTTGTCTCCGTTGTTTCAGATTTGTTTTACGAAGAAGCCTTGGCCTTCCGTGACAAATTTGTTTCGACGGGTGCGCCAGAAAACGTATTTCAGGTTGCACGACTGAAACATTTGGATGCGCTCTTGATGAATGAGCATCTGGCCGGCGTCGTCGTTGACAGTAACACCGATCGAAGCGCTTACTTTGCCTCCAAATTAGCCGATCGTACTGGCGCCATACTCCCCGTTATCACGGCGGAGTATTCCGACAACCTTATCCAGCGATTACTTACGGAAAAAACGGTCAGTATTGACACCACGGCATCGGGCGGCAACACTTCACTGATGACCATGGCAGAAGACGACGATTAAGCGTTAATCACAAAAAAAAGCGGCCTTGCGGGCCGCTTTTACATTCACCCAATCCCCTGTACTAACGGCCTAAGACATCGTCCTGTGTCCGATAGTTCATGGCGCAGCGCTGAATAAAATCTTTGTGTTGCTCCATATCGATCATCTGTCTGGAATCCAACGGTTTATTATCAGCCTTCAGTGGTGGGAAGAAACCGTAACCCGCTAACAGAATTCGCCAAGAATCGATTGGAAAATATTGTTCGATTCCCTGTTGTAAAATTTCATCATCAATATCGTGTTTTAACCGTCCGGTCCAACAGTTTAATATTCGAATTAACGATTCGGAAAGATTCTGATTAGCAGCATTCGCGCGCCAATATTCGGTGTCGTTGCGCGAGTTAAGTCGATAGTGAGCAACAATATAATCACGCACCCCTTCAAATCGTCCATTCACTATTTGATTGAATTTTTCCTGATTCTGACTGGTAAAATCACCTTCTTCATAATTCAGCATAAATTCCTGGATCGTCACCTGAACCAGATGCAAGGCCGTTGCTTCCAATGGTTCGATAAAACCTTGAGACAATCCCAAAGCAAGGCAGTTTTTGTGCCAGTGATGTTTTACTCGACCCACTTTCATTTTTAAATGTCGCGCTTCAACATCGCTGTCTAACAAATTGAGCTTGGCTCTGAGCTCAGTTTCGGCTTCATCGGTAGAGCAAAATTGACTGCTGTAGACGTATCCATTTCCGGTTCGACTGGTTAAAGGAATATCCCAAGCCCATCCATGCTTAAGAGCAGTACTGATGGTCATTGAATTTAACTTGCCTTCTCGTGGCGTTGGTAAGACCACGGCAGAGTCGTTAAATAAATTATCAGAAAATGGAATAAATTCGACCGCCAAGGTTTTCTGCAATAAAAAACTGTAAAAACCACTACAATCAATGAATAAATCCGCTGAGATCGACTCGCCATCATCAAACTTGAGCGAGGCTATTTCACCCTGCTCATTCACCTCTGCGTCGGTTACTTTGCGTTGTAAATGACGCACGCCGCGTTGTACAGCAACTTTACCAAGATATTGCCCTAACAGACCCGAATCAAAGTGGTATCCGTAATAGTTTGTGAATGGAAAGGTATGCGCCGCAACAGGCGCAAGTTTGTGATTTGACATGTACGATTGAAGAAAATAATTGTCTGGATGAACATCCAGATCGTATCCAAAACGCCGAAGCCGGCAGTTATGCGCAAATTTAGCTGAGGAAAATGCGTCGATTTCACAGGGAAACGGATGGCAATATTTTTCAAACCCAGAATGCGTCGACCAGTTTTCAAACGTGATCCCGACTTTGTAAGTTGCATTACATTCCGGCATCCATTCCGACTCCGAAATTTCGATATCATCAAAAAAGTTTTTTAACGAGGGCGTCGAGCCTTCTCCAACACCAACAATTCCGATTTCGGGCGACTCGATTAAGGTGACTTCGATTCCCTTCGCTTTCCATTGTTTAATCAGATAATTTGCAGCCATCCAGCCTGCTGTGCCACCACCCAAAATAACAATATGCTTCTTATTATCTTTCATAAAATTAAAATCGACTTACAACATTGAATAAAATCCTGCGACGATTATTCCCTGTAACAACAAATTTAGCAACAAGCATCTCAATGCGAGCTATGCGAAATCAACTTACAAACTCACTCAAGTAAACTGCACCGCAATGATGCATCACAACATTAACGTTTTTCGAATGAAATTAAGGTTAACGATGCTGTACGATGAAATCGGTTCTTTCTTTCGAAGCATTTTACCTTTCAACCCTAAATACAAGCGTGTAAACAGTAAAGTTTGTGTGAAAAACCAATTTCAACTTGTACATTTCACTCGAATTCTGATAAATGTATGCTGTTCCAATTTTTAACTGGAGCAATAAAACTAAATAAACAAAACGCAGTAGCGAGTTTCTTGCTCAAAAGCGTGGAATCATAAAACTAAAAAAGGGTTATGTTATGATGACCAAGACAGAGAAGTTTAAGCAATCTACTATTCGGGGGGCAGTCAGAACCGCCATTGCTCTCAGTTTGGTAGGGGGCGCCGGAATATCTCAACCAGCGTTTGCCGCCGAGGAAGAGGAAGGTGCCAAGAAAGAAGAAAAAGTCGTTGTTACGGGTTCTCGTATCCGTCGCGATGAGTTCGCAAGTCCTTCACCCATCCAGATTTTAAAAACCGAAGATGCCAAAAAACAGGGCATCAATACCATCGCCGAGTTACTGCAAACGGCAACTGTGGTAAACGGGGCTCAAATTGATGAAACCATCAATACCAACTCTGGTAACTCAAACGCAACCGAAGCACCACCAGCCGGCGGTGTTGGTTCACAGAACGTTGGTTTACGTGGCCTGGGTGCGGAACGTACCTTGATTCTTGTTAATGGACGTCGCCTGGGAGCATCGGGTGTGCGTGGAGCACCGTCTCAACCAGATTTAAGCTTAATCCCATTCGAAATGGTTGATCGAGTTGAAATTCTTTCTGACTCAGCTTCTGCCGTTTACGGTGCTGACGCTGTGGCCGGTGTTGTTAACATTATTTTGAAAGACTCTGTCGATGGCATGAATTTCGACGCAAGCTTCAGCATGCCAGATGATACCGGCGGCGAAGAACGTCAATTCTCTTTCGTAACCGGTGGCCAAGGCGAGCGTTCTAGCTACCTTTTCGGTGCTGAGTACTATGAACGTCAGCGAGTTTCCTTGGGCGAGCGCGAAAATTGTATAAATCGTCGAATGATCGATGCTGATACTGGACGTGTTTACAGCTGGTGTCGTAATGGTTTCCCCGATAACGTTGCAATTACTCCAGGAGCGACACCAAGTGCTTGGGCCTGGTACGTACCTGGCAACAATGGAGCGAACAGCGCAGTTGACGCAAACGGCGATCCAGTTGAGAACTGGGCGACTCTTGCAGGCATTCCAGAGCCAGCAGGCGGCTGGGGCGGCGGTGCCGACTTTATGGCGGACGACCAGACTGGCTTTAACCGTTTTGCCAACAACCCCAACTACAGTGACGTAGCCGGTCGTTTACGCTCAGATCTGGTTCAACCTGTTTCTCGTTTTTCACTTGTGACTAGCGGAACTTACATGCCAGAGTGGGGAGAAGAGAGTGGGACAGAACTGTTCTACGATGCGATGTATTTCCACCGTCACCTAACCAACAAAGCAGCCATCGAACAGATTTACCCAGAAGTTCCCGGCATGATTCCGATGGAAAATGGTAATGGCGGTCTTTTGCAAAACCCTGATGGTTCTTTGCAAATGTTTGTTAACCCGCTGAATCCTTTCAACGGATTAAATGCGCTGCCTGTTGTAACCTTGGACGACTACAGCCAGGATCGTGAAATCGAATTGGATCACTTCCGTACCTCATTCGGTATTCGTGGCGATTTGAACTTTAGTTGGGCCAGAGAAAAAGGTTGGATTTACGAGGCATCTGTCTCTTACGACCGCGGTGCAGGTGTTGCTACGCAGCCTATGATGAACGAAAACCACTTGTCTCTTTCGCTGGATACTCTGCGCTTTGACGCCAACGGCGAACTCACTTGTGGCGCGCAAGTTTGGAATACAGATTCAATTGGCGGCATCATAAAGCTTCCAACCTGTGTGCCAATCGACTTCTTTGCTCCATCACTCTACACCTTTGGCGGCTCCGGTGGCGGCCGATTCGCTACTGATGAAGAAAGAGACTGGTTGATGGGCGAGCGTGTCAACCGAACAGTGGTTGAGCAAACCATCTTCTCTGGGTTCGTAACCGGCGATTTGTTTGAATTTGGTTCTGGTGGAACGGCTAGCCTGGTTGTTGGTGCCGATATTCGTCACGATGCCATCGATTCACAAGTCGACTTCTTGGGTGCCAATGGTCTGATTGTAGCAGAAAACCCTGCAACAGAAGGATTCACAATTGGTAATCGTAGCGTTGAAGAATTCTACACAGAGATCAGCTTGCCGATTCTTCTTGGTCATGAGTACGCAGAAGAATTGACGATTGATATTGCTGCTCGTACCACTGATGAGTCCAACTTTGGTAACGAAAACACCGAACGTTTCCGTATGCTTTACTCTCCGGTTGATTGGATGACCTTCAGTTACGCCTACGGTACTTCTTATCGTGCACCAAATCTGCGTGAGCAGTTCCTTGGCGATCAGTTCGGCGGAACCTCTGGTTTTGTCGACCTGTGTAACGTAAACAATGCTGGAGATGGCTGGGACGGAACAACCTACGATGCGTCACAAGACACTCGTTCACAAACGGTTCTTGATAACTGTATCGCTCAAGGTGCCGATCCAACACAGCTTGGTAGCTTAGGAACGACAACCATCCCAGTGCGAACTGGTGGTAACGTATTCGATCTTGAGCCAGAAACAGCAACGCAACAAACTTTCACCGTTAAAATGGCTCCATTACAAACGGAAACCTATGAGTTTGACTTTGCTTTGACCTACTTCGATATTACTATCGATGACACAGTTCAATCGCCAGGTCCCGGTGGAATTTTGTCGAACTGTTTGCAATCACCTAACTTGTCACATCCTGACTGTGCTCGAGTTGGACCTCGTGTCGGAACAGCAACCACAAGCTTCCCAAGTTTTGTTGATGCTTCGTTCAAAAACCTGGGTGAACAAACATCAATGGGTTATGACTTAAACACTCGTTTTGCAGTTAATATCGACGAGTTTATGGGTCAACCTTTACGTATTACCTGGTTGACCAGCTGGACGCATCAAGAAGAGAGCACTACACTTCCTTCTCCTGATGCTGATCGCTTGGACTTCCTAGGTACTTTTGGTACACCTGAGAATCGGATTGCCACCACTTTGGCGTTTGAATCAGGCGACTTTGTTTTGACCTACTCTGGTCGCTATGTCGATTCTACATTCCAATTCTTGACAGCACCTCAAGACTCGACCTGTTTCGGCTTTAACGCCTTCTCAGAAACCGAGATCGAAGGCGCACCAGAAGTTTACTTCGACTGTCATGCAGAAGCCGTAATGTACTCAGATATTTCTCTGAGCTGGGCTCCAGAAGGCAACTTTAGCGTAATCTTCGGTATCAATAACTTTACCGATGAAGGACCTGCTCGAGTATCTTCAGGACGCGGAAGTGACCGTGGCGGCCGTATGGTTGCAACTGGTTATGAGCAAATCGGTAAGACTTACTTCATGAACTTGAGCTACGACTTCTAAGTCAACGCTCTTATGTACTGAAGTATTAAAAACGGCGATGGCAACATCGCCGTTTTTTTATGGTTTTTGTTTAACATTTGTTATCATCGGACACTTTATTACACATCTCACTCTTCAATAAGCCGTTGCGATTAGGAAAAGCGATTGCTCTAATTTGCTAAACTCACTGTACACTTTTCAATGACTCACCTAAAGTTTATCTCTCAATAATAGAAACGGAGGAAGTTATGAAAAAGATAGATATTGGTATTAGTGAAACGGATCGCGTTGAGGTTGCTGAGGAGCTGAAAAAACTTCTTGCCGACAGCTACACACTTTACCTGCAGACGCACAACTTCCATTGGAACGTAACCGGTCCACAGTTTCGCGATTTGCATTTGATGTTTGAAGAACACTACATTGAACTCGCTGAGGCCGTCGATGAAATCGCAGAGCGAATCAGAACACTCGGTGTGGCAGCTCCCGGAACTTACAAAGCTTTTTCCGACCTGAGTTCAATAAAAGAAGTCGACGGCGTGCCTAAAGCAGAAGAGATGGTCGCGATTTTAACGGAAAGTCACGAGCAAGTGGTGAAAACTTGTCGGGTTGCCCTGAAAAAAGCACAAAGTGCTGACGATGAGTCTTCAATCGCACTGATATCAGACCGAATGAGAATTCATGAAAAAACCGCCTGGATGCTTCGGGCACTTATATAATTTTGCATTTGTAAGCGATATACGGAACGACGATCCTAAATCGTCGTTCTTATCGTCAAGAGGTCTTAATGGACGCTGAAATTAATATTCATCAAGTCTTAAAAGTATTCCAAAAGGTTGTGAAATATGGCACGCAAACCGGGGAAAAAAATCGTCTTGAAGGCATCACGGCGGAATCTGACTTCGATGGATACACCATCGTATTGAGCGACGGAAAAGTCAGTTTAACGGTTTTTTTTCACAATAAATATCAACTGGATAGCCCGAACCAATTTTCAACCAATGAGTTTTTTGAAAAAATCAGACTCATTGAAACGAAAGACTACGAAAATAACTGATTCTTAGAACCGTTTAATCCACTATCGAAGCTGCTTTGATATTCAACCAAACCGCCATGCCTTCGGTTAATGACAAATCTAGAACCGACTTGAAAGTTACCCTTGCTAAAATATTATCATCACCCACCCTTACACTCACTAACCTCAGTGCCGGATGGTAATCGTTAGCAATAGAGTCTATTTCTCCCTTTAGTTGATTGAGAATACTGGATTGGCGATTTTCATTTAACGACACGCTTACATCTCTGGCATTGATCCTAATTCTGACCGAATTACTACTAAAACCAGTCCCAGCTTTCGCCCATAGACTCCCACCTGAGAAGCTCACCTGCAAAAGTCCGTAAGTAACGTTCGCGGGGTTTGAAGAAGCATGAATTATCACGCCAGCCTCTTCCTCAAGCTGCGATGCAAACTCAGGAGACAAAAATACTTCAGATATTGCCCCTTGATTAATTAGCCTTCCCTGTTCGATTACCAACATGTTATCCGCTAGCCGAGCAACTTCATCTACCGAGTGAGTGACATATAATATTGGAATATTAAGCTCCTGTTTTAACCGCTCCAAATAAGGAAATATCGCTCTTTTGCGTGCTAGATCCAGAGACGCCATTGGCTCATCCATGAGCAATATGTTTGGTGCTGTTAGCAATGCCCTTGCGATAGCAACTCTTTGTTTTTCGCCTCCCGAAAGCTGAGACGGGTATTTACCAAGCAGTGCCTGCAGGCCAAGAATATTAACGAGTTCGCTTTTATTAATAATCGGATCACGTTTTGTGCGTCGACTTGCAAACAGCATATTGTCATTGATGGATAAATGCTCAAATAAGTTTGACTCTTGAAAAACAAATCCCAATGAGCGCTTGTGCGTTGGCACAAACTGGTCATCATCTTGCCAGATCTCATCACCTAATCTAAAGTAGCCATCAAATTTTTGCAGCCCCGCCAGACATCGCAGCAAGGTTGTCTTTCCCGAGCCAGAATGCCCAAATATTGCCGTGACGCCCTGCAAAGGAATGGCAAATTTTAGATCCAAT
>JBPEWV010000160.1:0-6505 GCA_052032335.1 Pleionea sp.
TTCACAATTCGGTACCCAATGATCAGATTTGACAATATATACGCCTGGGGACTTCTCTGGTGAATATAATGTAATTGAATTCGAAAAAGGATGAGCTTTTAAGTGTGTAAATCCACCCCAAGAAACTTCGTCATTGATCATTTTACGTTGCCTATACGTTAATTTCAGACTAGTCAACTCCATTAAATCATTTGGCCAGCGATTTTTTTCGCAATAGAAAATTGCAATATAAACGCTCGCTTTGTTGTGATTTAACGCATGTTCAGCCGTTGTCACAGGTGTCCTTACGGTAGGTTGATTGGTCGCGCAAGACATAAGCAATGCAAAGAGCATCAAAAATAATATTATTCTCACTAAACTAGTTTCCATTGATGTGATTAAGAAAAATGTCAATCTCTTCTTTGAGCTTGAATCGCCTTGATCAAATTTTCCGAATCGTCAGTACTCTGATTGATCTTGATCCTACGATTAAGCTAAAGTAAAACTCCTTTTGAACCCGATACAGCATACAAGCAGTCGGGTAGTTTGTAACAAGTACCCTACCATCATACCACAATGTTGTAACCTCCAATGCAGATTCAATCGCCTTTCGCTCCAATAACTTTTCCCAAAAACGAAGCCCCAATTAACAACTCACTTCGTTTTGGATGACCAGTGAAAAAAACTGAAATTAAAACTAAAGCCCGCTATTTAAGATGACATTCATTAAATCTAACGTAATTGATGACACATCAGGGTCATAAAAAGGAATCGTTCAGTCTTCACAATGAAAAGTTAAAATTTGCCAGACGAAACAATAGAGCTCAAATATTATTTGGGGGACTCGTCACCCGCTTTGGACGCACCAGAAACCAACTGGCTAAAACCAAACCACCAAAGGCGGTGTAAGCTGTAATGAACACCCAATCGGGCGCTGAATAGTACAGTAAATACTGCAACCAATGCTGAATGAACGATCCACTGTAAGCAGCCGCACCGGCCTTTTCGCGAAGAGCCATTTCCCAGGTGGTTAGTGGGCAAATTACGCCGAGCCACGATTGCAACACAACGATGCTTATTGCACAAAGATGCAGAATGCGAAATCGAAAATTTCTTACCCAGGACCAGGTTAACCAGTAACCGATATAAATGAATATCAAACCAAAAACGACAAAACAAACGAACAGAACATGCAAAACGAGCAACGCATCGGCAAGCACTAAAAAGAGCTCATTTTGTTCCATGGATGCTTCCTTAAACAAGAAAATAACAATCATTAGTTATTCTTAATAGTATAGGAAGCTATAAAACTTACTGCCACATTAGTAGGCTTAAGGCTTTAACTCTGAACATTGTAGCCTCGAAAGAGCGCCAGCGCCTTCGAGGAGACTGGCCGGTTTATTCAGTACACGTCGGCAATAATTGCAACCGAAAAAAGGCTCTCACCGCGTCGGTTACGGTCGGCAGTTCAGTGCCTAGGGTCGTTTGTAGCGATCTAAATTGAATAAGTTTCTCACTCAATCGATCTTCAAACTCTAACCGATCTTGATTAGGTAACTTATTGGGAAATAGATCTGGCAATACAGGTATTAGCTTTTGACGAAGCTTAGAGTACACGACTTTATTGATTCTAACATTTGATTTTAAATCATCATTACTACTCTTGGTTGCCTTTAGGTAAAGTTCAAGATAAAAATAGTTAAATGATATATCTGCTAGGGCTTCCGTTCTTCCTAAAGCTGCGGCTTTGAACAGTAGTTCATTACTTTGATCAAAATGTTCAGAAGAAAACGTTTTCTTTCTGTCGATACTAAATGAATTATCGTCAAAGACTTGTATTAATCGATCAGGTAGCGCCTGATTAAACGATCTCCAACGATGAACGAGTCCATAGGTATGTATTGCAAGCGGGTCGTTTTGCTTAACTAATGCCTCGATGGTTTCCATTGAATACCCGGAGTAAGGATGAGTGTCCAAATATTGCTCTTTAGATTCGTCAAAATAATTGGGTATAAATACACCGAGATCCGATAGCCAAGCTCTCACCTCATGTGACTTTCCTGAATCCTCGAAATCGAGTGACTCCTGCTTCGAAACACACCTTAACGGCTCCGCAGTGCCTGCACTCGTTTCTTTACCGCTGATTGTACTTGTCGTCGAATCCGAATTCTCTGAAGTTTGCTTAACTTCAAGGATCGGTTTTTCCGTTGTCATTGATTTTGGTTGCTGATCGTCGCTCGCTAATTCATCCCACTTGGATACCAGAATAACACTAATTACTGATACGGTAATCAGCAGTGCATAAGTTACAATCTTTTTCATAGCCTATCCAAAGGATAAGAGGCATTACCTCTTATCCACTTACTTTCAACTAACTCAGATTAGTCTACAACATGCTCACCAAGCGCTTTAACTTCAGCAACACAGGTTTTGTAGTTGGTGTTATCACCATTACCATAACCTTTAAGTGTGCCATGATCAGGATAAGCAGTTCCACAGCCTTCCACTGTAGTAACGGTTGTGCCTAACGTGGGTATCGAGCTTAATGACTAAAAACTGTTCATCATATTGAATCATAAAGCACTAAGTGATTTCATTTTGTGAGCTTCCATACAATGTTAATGCTGATTGGTCATCCACTTTCTGACTGCGTCACGTAACTGATACAAAGTCGATTTATTACCGTCACTCGACATAATCACCATGGCATAGCCGTTAACAAAGTCGTGTACTTTTAACGTATGGTGACTGGGATTCGATCCGTCGTGCTCCCAATAAGCCAATTCATCATTTTCATCGAAGTGATAACTGCCAAAATCAAAATAGGCTCGATTATGCTTGCCTGAAAGTCGATCACCAGGTAAAGCAGATTTAAGCAGTGGCAGGGGTACGAGACGCCCTTGTGATAGCGCCCTTTCAAACCGCATTAAATCGCTTGGCGTCGTGTAAATTGTCACGCCCTTCAGATTCGTTGGGTAGTCACCAACGACCAGATTTTCGAGACTATCAGTCGAACTGATTTTCTGAAATGAATGGGTCATACCTGCGGGAGCAAAGATTGCTTCCTGCAAAACTTGCGAATAGGGCTTGCCAGTCACTTGTTCAACGATCAAGGCCCGAAGCATAACATTCACGTTGGAGTAGAAATAGTCCGTACCGGGATCAAACGCGCGTTGGCTCTTACCAAGTTGGTCCAGAACATCCGCCGTGGTAATGTTCTTCTTCCATTGAACTTTAGGCAAACCGGAGGTGTGGGCTAACAAGTGTTCAACGGAAATATCATCGGCCCACTCAGGTAACTGAGCCAGAAACGAAGTTATCGAATCGTCGTAGGATAACTTACCCTGAGCGACCAGCTGCATTATCGAAACCGTTGTAAACTCTTTACTTACGGAGCCCGGACTGAATAAATGATCATTAGAAATCGGTATGGTTTTGTCAGTATCAGCAAACCCCATGTTCTGGTGAAACACGATTTCGTCGCTTTGACCGATCACAATACTGCCGTTAAAACCAGTGCCTTCTAATGTTTGGTGTATCAGCGTTACTAAGGATTGTTCATCATTGTGTTTTTCATTCGAACATCCGAATAAAACAACCAAGAAAACGCCTGCAAGAAAGACTCTCATACTGCTCCTATTTTTAAATTGTTTTTGTCAGACCATTGAGACGCTTTAACTCTGAATAAGGTTGGAAATTCAATATTTTTTTATTCGGGGAATCGAAATCAGTCAGTCGTTTCGTGACGGACTGGGCTGGCTAACCAACAAATCGACCATAACCTGCTGATTCACCTGTATGAGCCCGCGTTTAGGCCGATCCAAATCGATGATGATAAATACAATTAAAGTGATAAGCAGAGAGACCAATACGATGGGCACAAAAATACGTTTTCCACTCAGTCCCGCCGAGTAACCCATAATGCCACCCGACGAGATGAAGACGAGAAACAGTAACAACAAGACAATTTCAGGCACCTGCATTTGCTGTAACGCATTGCGCTTGCTTTGCTTGTCAATAAGTTCGTTTAGCGAGTCAACAAAACTGCCACTCAAAGAGCGGCCCTCTGGAGATTCCGTCGCGGCGATTGCCAGTCGCCAAAGTTCGTTTTGCAGAAGTGTAATTTTGCGAGTGTAGTCTGTTCTTTCTTCAACTTTGGTTAAATCAAGCTTTCCAATATCGACTCGCAATTGAATATAGTCTTGCAGCAGAGCATTCGCTTTTGGTTGATACGACTCGGGCAAAAGCTGAACTCGTAACAACGCCGTACTAATGGCATTGGCTTCATCGATCAAGGCCATACTGCGATTATCAAACCGCTGCATCGACATACTGAAGGTAAAACCCAGCAACAGCGCCAATAAACCCAGTATGCTCGCCTGAATAGATCCCGTCAGCGATTTTACTTCATCGTCGGTTTTGGCCTGTACGTATTTGCCAATTCGAAAACCGACTTCGTTCAATAAAACAATTGCAATAAACAGCAAGACAACAATAAACAGGCTGCTGTAGCCATAGAGAAGGTCCGATTGATTCATGCAAGTTCTCGTTGATTGCTACAGTCGGTAAATCGCTGCAGTCATTGGGTGACGATATTCACGAGTATATTAACCCTGTCGTAGTTTAAGGACAAATTTATCAGCAGTTATTACTGTCTATAGAAAGCGAGCCAGCAGTTTAAGACTTAGGACGCTTGGCCAAACCGTGAAAATGCGTCGGGCCACCCGGCATAGTTGGATCCATTTGAAAATCGAGATCAACAATTTCCCAGCCTTCGGCACCCAGTTGGTTTAGGTAGGCTTCGACGCTTTCGATGGTACGCCCTTTTAGAAAGCCTGCTTTTTCTGCTTTTGAGGAATCGACGATAAGATATTCCCACATTATTACGCTCCTCTTTTAAGTAATCGATTTAATTCCCCCGAAGACGCTGTCGCTCTTTCGGGGCTACCTTGAATTGATGTTGTTATCTAAAATACGATCTAGAGACAAACACATTCTCATTCGCTATTTATTTAAGATTACGATCTTAAGATACCCTGCCAATCGAATCGGCAGGGCCGTTAGAGTTAGTCTTCGTGTTTCCACTTGATTTGAAATTCGATTTCTTCTTCGCCGTCTTCACGTTCGTGTTCGACGCTAAATTCGGCTCTTACCGGAACGTAAATACGTTCGCCAGCAATTTGAATTTCGAACTTCTCGCCCGACTCCAATGAATCGGCAAGCCGACGAAGTTTGGCGACAAATTCGCTGGTGGAATATACTTTTTCGATATCTCTTTCGTTTTTCACGAGAGTCTCCTTTTTCAACCCATCAATCATTAAATCTAAAATACAGATAAGCTAACAACTAACTAATGGCGTCAATTGCTCAATCGGCACAGTCAGCGTCAACTTCGGATTCCTGGTTATTTACTTGAAACCTAAGTGAAGCCGAAATTGCAGCAGACGTAAAGCTATTTTCAAATTTTGAAACAACTTAGCAATGCAGCGGTGTTTGAGTCGCGGCGTTTACCAACTAGCCACCGACGAAATAAATGGCCAGCGACATCAGAAACACACTCACCATTCGATAGCCCGATTGAATGAACAACAATGTATTGCCCCAGCCGCAAAACAGAGAATCAGAGAGAAAGGCCGGGAAAATAATTAAACCACCCAGAATAGCACCAAGATAAATCGATTGAACAAGCGAGTCTATCCCGATCAAGGAGTGCAAAAGAGCGACGCCTAAAGCAGTTAAAATGCAAGCAACAACACTACCAATCATGGGAATAGTTGCGCTACCGAGCGTATCTTTAGTTTTACCCAGGCACTGCATCCACAAATTGCCAAACAACAGCGGAGAGTACCAAAGTGCGCCAAGAATCATACCAAGCGCAGAAGCAATTATTATGGCTAAAATGCTCATAAACTTTCCTCTTTTTATAAGACTCTAAAGTATCTGAACCGTCTCTGGTTGCTGATTTCTTCAGTCAAAGACTGAGAAAGAAAATCCGAAAAAGTGATTGGAAAAAATATATGCAGTAATCAGTTATGGCTCAATGTTTACGGGCGAATGGGTCCAGATAAGTTTTTTCTCCACTTCGCCAGCATTTCTCACATAGACAGCGATGTAAAAAGGATTGACCACCTCTCGCCTCGTTAGTTGAACTGAGTCGCCGGGTTCTAGAAGCTTCCAGTTGTTTTCGGCTGGCGCAAGGTAGTCTGGCAATGGCTTTTGAGATCTAACTGGTTTCGAAACAAAGTAATCAGCTACGTATTCGATTTTAGATGATGAGTTATTTCGTAATTCCAGCTCAGCTTGATTAGTCTCCGAATCGAATTCAATTAAAACCAATTCAATCTCGTCGCCTGTTTCAACAGTGGCGCAAGAAACTAAAAATACTGAGATGATTATCAGTAGTATGGACCGAGTTTTTGACATTTCATTCCCCTTAGTATGTTAAATAGGTACAGCGCATGCGTAATCCATCAATTACAATTCCAAACCTGATGGGTTAACACCCATCCTACGCCAATGTCAGGCT
>JBPEWV010000161.1:0-81008 GCA_052032335.1 Pleionea sp.
CACCGACGGCATTGAAGACATCGACGTTGATAATATTCTGGATGAAATTAAAGGATCAAACTACTCGCTCTCGATTTTAACCGTGGCAACCGAAGAAGGCGCCCCTATTCCACTTCCCAATGACCAGGGCTTTCTAAAAGACGACAGTGGCAACATTGTGATGCCCACATTAAATTTAACGCCGCTGAGAAAAATAGCCAACCAACACCCGACCGTTATTACTCAAATCACAGCCGACAATCAAGACATTCAAACATTGATGGCTCATCGAAAAAGTAATATCGACAAAAACTCCGTTAATAATGATGAAAAAGTTAAAGATCAACTGGATCAGGGTTACTGGTTATTGTTTCCAGTTCTATTCATCTCATTATTTCTATTTCGCAAAAATGCGCGGATTCCTGGTCTTGCACTATTAATGGCGACGATTATCGTACCCGAAAGTCAAGCAGGATTCTGGGAAGATCTCTGGTTAACGAAAGACCAGCAAGCGCAACGAGCATTGGAACAAGGGCAAGCCGATAAAGCAGCAAAACTGTTTGAAAATAAAGACTGGCAAGCCAGCGCACATTATCGTGCTGAAAACTATTCAAAAGCGAAAGAATTGTTTGCGCAACAAGATTCCGCGACTCAATTATACAATCAGGGTAATGCTCTAGCCCATTTACAAAAGTTTGATCAAGCTATCGAAGCATACGAAAAGGCACTTGAGAAACAACCTGATTTCGAAGACGCACAGTTTAACAAAGAATTGTTGGAAAAACTAAAGCAGCAACAGGAGCAACAAAATCAGGAACAACAAGACAGCGATAAAAAGCAGCAACAGGATGAGCAGCAAAGCGATCAAGAAAACAAACAAAACCAGCAAGAACAAAACGAACAAGAAAAAGAAAATGAGCAGCAGTCTCAAGAGCAGCAACAGTCGGAACAGGAAAAGCAACAAAAAGAAATGAATCTGGAAGACAAACGAGAAGAACAAGAAAAAGATCAAGCACTGGAACAATGGCTGAGAAAAATACCGGATGATCCCGGTGGCTTATTAAGAAGAAAGATGTATCGAGAGTATAAAAAGCGCGGTCGAGAAAACCGTTATACTAAAAAAGTTTGGTAACAGGTACTGGTAGTATGAAACAAATAATTCTAATTATCTTACTGACTGCTTGTAGCAATCTACTGGCGGGAATCAAGGCCTTTGTCGATCGCCAAGATATCCATGCCAATGAAACTTTCATGCTGACAGTAGAGCTGGACGAATACACCAGCGACACGCCTGATCTTTCGGTAATCCCAAATGACATTAACGTTTTGAGCAATTCAAAGTACCATCGCTCGTCAACAATCAATGGCGTATCATCGACACAACTTGGCTGGAAAATTCAACTTATGGTGGACGAGCCGGGCATTTATACCATTCCCAGTATTGAAGTAGGAAACCAGTCCACCTCTCCCATTCAAATAAAGGTTAAACCGTCGACCGATACCTTTAGCACTGACGATCAGGTCGAAGCGATCATGCTTAAAGCAGAAGTTTCCAAAGAAGACGTTTTTGTACAGGAACAGATATTATTCAAATTAAAATTGTTTCGAGCGGTGCAAACACAATACGCGAGCCTGACTGAGCCAGCTGTAGAGAACGCCATTATTGAAAAACTGGGAGAAGATAATCAATACGAAACAGTGATCGACGGAAACCGTTATCTTGTTCTAGAGCGGTTGTACGCGATTTTCCCTCAAGAAAGCGGCAAGCTCGAAATTCCGAAAGTTGTTTTTAGTGCAGATGTAGTAAAACGCAACAGTTCAAGCTTCGGACGCGTTCTCGGTCGGACCCGTCCGGTAAGCATCGCCACAGAAGCCAAAACGATTACAGTGAAACCTTATCCGGACGGCCATTCTGGGCTTTGGCTTCCAAGCAAAAATTTAAAGGTCGAATCGCGATGGTCCGACATCAAAGATAAGACAGTTGGCCAACCCTCAACCTGGACCATTACTTTAACAGGGGTTGGGTTGCACGAAAACCAGCTACCTGAAATAGAGCTACCGGACACGCCGAATATAAAATGGTATCCCGACACGGCGGAAAAATCCCGTGCAGTATCGAGTGACGGAATCGTCGGAAAACGGGTGGAACGAATCGCCGTTGTCCCGACAAAGGCGGGAACCGTAAAATTGCCCGAATTAACCTTCCGCTGGTTTAATACCGAAACCGGTGAGTATGAAACTTCTGTGCTTGCCGAACAGACCATTCGAGTTCAACCCAATCCGGAGCAATCTGCAATCAAGCCGGAGCCTTCTATCCAATTGCCTGCCGATACTCAACCGCCAACATCTGCCAACAACCGCTCTTATCAGTCCGGAGCTCGCTGGTGGATGTGGTCGACTTACTTATTTGCTGGCCTCTGGATATCCACACTCGTGCTGTATTTTCTTAAGTCGAATCGCAACTCTAATTACCCAACCAATGATTCGTCGACGCTATACGATAAGATCGATTCGCGCACCAAGTTGGTCGCAGCCATCAATGCCAAAAATAGAACCGCCATATACCAGCATTTGAATCTATGGATGTCAGAATTGTCCGAGCCATGTTCATTTCGAAAACATCTCGAGAAGTTGACATCGACTGAAATTAAACAAAGCCTCTCGCAACTGGAAACCAGTTTGTACAGTCAAACTAGTGATGCATGGCAAGATTTTAACGCTTTAAAATCTTGGTTAAAATCGATTGAGAACGATTTAAAACGTCAATCCAGTTCGGGCTCATCCGAAAAGCTCCCCGAACTCTATCCAAAGAGTTAGTTAGAAACAGCAGTGGCGAGCACAAATTTACACATTCAGATTTGCATTCAGATTTCGAGATTGCTGCTATAGGGTGTAAAATAGCAGCAATATTTTCATTATTTAAAATTCCTCTGGAGTGAATAACATGAATTTTTCTCAAGCAAAAGCCATCATAAGCGGCGGCGCTTCCGGACTTGGCGCCGGGATCGCAAAAGCTATTGTCGAAGCCGGCGGTCAAGTCGCTTTGCTGGACATCAATGAAGAACAAGGCCAGCAGTACGCATCCGAGTTGGGTGATAATGCCCTGTTTTTCAAAACCGATATAAGCAATGAAGAAAATGTCGTAGCCTCGGTAAACAGCGCAGCCCAAGCGTTTGGCGGAATTAACCTAGCCGTTGGTTGCGCGGGTGTACTCGGTAATGGTCGTTTATTGAGTAAAAAGGGTCCGATGCCAGCCGAGTTTTTCCAAAAGGTTGTTGATATTAATCTGGTGGGTTCATTTTTATTGACTCGAGAAGCCGCCAAACACATGCAGCAGAACGAAGCCAATGATGGCGGAGAGCGCGGAGTTATTGTTCACACGGCGTCGATCGCGGCATTTGAAGGACAGTTTGGTCAAGTGGCCTATTCCGCGACTAAATCAGCACTGGTGGGTATGATTTTACCTATCGCAAGAGAATTTGCTCGAGATGGTATTCGAGCAATGGCGATTGCACCCGGTATATTTGAAACACCTATGATGCAAGGTGTTACTGACGAAATACGTCAATCACTGTACGACAGTGTGCCTTTCCCATCCCGTTTCGGAATGCCCGAAGAGTTTGCATCAACGGTACGGCATATATTTGAAAACCCCATGCTCAACGGCAGTGTTATTCGACTCGACGGCGCATGTCGACTTCAGTAATCTGTTGATACGAGTTATAAATTGAACTGATGCAGTGTGGCTTTGTTGCTTTCGACAATCTCAGAAAGCTTCTGGCTAATCTGGTTAACCTGATTAGCCCGCCCCACATTGGAGTCAGCCACCCCTTGAAGCTCACTGGTTTGCTGCGCGATTTCCTGTGTGGCACTGTTTTGTTGTCGAACGGTTTCGGTTGTTTCCTGAACCTCGTTGGCAATACTTTGAATGCGCTCAGCCAATTCCATCAAAGAGTCAAACACATCTTTCGCCTGAGCCGCACTGTTGCTTGCCTGCTCCTGACTACGAGCCATTGACTCAACCGAGGAGTCACTGCCCTGCTGTAATCGTTCGATCATTTTTTGAATTTCGTCGGTCGACTGCTGAGTTTTGCTGGCGAGATTGCGAACTTCGTCTGCCACTACCGCAAAACCTCTCCCCTGTTCACCGGCTCTCGCCGCCTCTATGGCTGCGTTCAAAGCCAATAAATTCGTTTGCTCCGCAATGCTTTTAATCACATCCAGAACCGATTCTATTTGTCGATGATCACTGGCTAAGGTATTAATTTTTTCTGAAAGGGACTCTATTTCCTGAGAGAGTAAGGTCATGGTTTGCTGACTTTCACTCACTGTCTGTCGAGATCGGGTTGCGTGTTCGTTGGTTTGCTGAATGGTAACGTCCGTTTTCTCCATACTCTGCTCGATCGATGAGATGGAGCTTGAAAGTTGTTCCGTCGCCGTCGAAATAAGTTCTATTTTTTGATGTTGTTCTGAGGCATTTTGGCTGGTAACACTCGCAACAGAGCACAACTCCTCACTGCCCGACTCGATCGTTTTGAAATCTTCCTGAACTCGGCGAACAGTCTCAAACAAGGCATCTAAAAATCGATTAAAACGAGTTGTGGTTTTATCAATTTCCTCACATCGAACCGTCAAGTCGATGCCGCCTGTTTCTGAAATTATCTCAGACATTTTGCTTTCTAATTCAACGCTCATTCGAGCATCCAGATCCATATTGTAGGCAAACACAAAAAGGATAATTGCTTCGAACACAACGTAACCCGCATGAATAAACACCAACTTCCAAGAGGGTGCTCCGAACACATAAACGCCATATTGCTCGGCTTGCAGATAATTGAATATAAAATGATGCGCCGCGATCACCACTACCCCAACAATGATCGGAAAAAAGTCTCGGTACGCCAACAGCGCCGCAAGTAAGCCAAAAATCAAAAAATGCGCTTCTATCATTCCGTGAGTTTGATGGATGTGTAATGCGGACATGATCATAAGTGCCGATCCAAAAGTAAATTGGCTCAGTCGTGTGGCAGGGGCAGTTTTCGTAACAAGCGTACAGACAATTGCCACGAGCGCACTCACTACAATTGCCGAATACCAGGTCCCATGGATAAAAGAAAAGCCAATCGATGCAAGTGCCAGAAAATAAACTAAATACAGTAGGTATTCACTGGTTTTACGACATACCTGAGGGTTAAATTTGGTCGTCATGGTTAAGACTCTCTTTTTAGGTTGGGACAAAAACACCCCTTCGCCATCGTATTTAAAACGAAGTCGTTCATGTTGTCTGTTTTGTCTAACTGTTGACGAACCCAGATTGCTAAAGCATCGTTTTGACACGCAGGTCCACTACCATAAGCGCCAAAATATATCAGCTGTCGATCTTTAGCGATAACTAATGTCGGGAAAGACGGAGGCTGGGTTTCAAGATGGGTGTCTTCTAGCCTGACGATTTTCACGCCGGGCATCGAACCGAGATCAACTAAGTGTTTTTCGACCAGATAATTGCAATGGCAATCAGTTCTTGTGACATGAAAAACCGTCAAAGCTGAGTCATGGTCTAGCCTGCTCAACCAGGTTTGCCACTTACTTTTAACCCAGTCGCGTTGAAAGTAATGTCTTTGACTGGCCTCACTGACGTATTCCTCCAATTCAAAATCTCTGAGCGTGTGCAAAACGCCCAGAGTCAGAGGTACCCAAGCCAATACCAACCATTTCAACCACAGAGGAGAAGACATCTAATAAATATAGACGCGCCGCCTCATTATGGAAAGAAAACTCAAATGAACCGTTAAACAGCGGTTACTTTCGTTTTGACAAACGACTCAATCGTTTCGCCTTGGTATTTTTCGCTTCTTGCTTTGGCCAGTCGGCCCAGAATTTCTCAATTCGTTCGATGCGTTTCTGATGAGCAGCTGATTCTTCTGCGGTTATTCTAAAATACTGATCCAGAGCTTCCGGATCTTGATTTAACAGATCGGTCGATAAAGGTCTCATAGTTATGTCTCCCTATTTAAATGAACCTTCATTAAACCGCTGTAATCTGGCATTATTGCTATTGAAAAATGCTGGAAATGAATTGAATTGAGGCAACAATATGGCAAGAATGACAAAGTATTCGGTCGTTAAATTAGCTTTGCCTCACACTGGAGTGACTGTTCCTTTTCTTGCATTAAGCATTTAAGTTAACGAGAGAACACTATGACAGTACAAAAATCCATAGCACTGGTTGCCCACGATCATAAGAAAAAGGACCTTGCAGACTGGGTTAAACGCCACGCCGAAACTCTATTGCAGCATCAGTTAGTGTGTACCGGCACAACAGGAAAACTGGTTGAAGAAACGCTGAATGCGACGTTAAGTTCAGACCATCATAAGAATATCAAGAAACTAAAGTCGGGCCCTCTCGGAGGCGATCAACAGTTGGGAGCACTGATCTGTGAGGGCGGTATCGATGTTTTGTTCTTTTTCTGGGACCCTATGGAACCGCACCCTCACGATGTCGATGTTAAAGCTCTTTTAAGAATTGCGGTGGTGTACAATATTCCCATTGCCTGTAATCGCTCGTCAGCAGACTTTCTAATTTCTAGTCCATTGATTTCTCAACATTACGATATTCAGGCAGATGATTATACAGCTTACACCGAAAGGCCGTTAGCCTAAGGCGTAGACATAGCTTGAGTCAAACGCCACTGTCTCACCTTCGTTCTCAAACAGTGTCTGATTAGCGCTTTCCTGCAACCAGCGAAAGAGTTTACGATTAGACACGCCCATTTCTTTCGCAACTTCGCTAATCAACCGTCCTTCCTGTCTCACCTTATTGATCGCCTTCATCTTTAACTCACGACTCATCTTAAACCTCGCTCATTTTTCGCTGGGCCAATTCAACTCAGAAAATGCGATGAAAATTTCATGCCAGAAAAAATCGACCACTAGCCCATTACAGTGGACTATTTACCAAGGGACTGAATTAAAATGGTGCATAGCCTTTGAATTTATGCACTGAATCGTAACAAGGTGGAATGAAGCTTTAATGACAAAAGAAAAACTCTGCGTTTGTCATCCTGATTGCGAATTCAACTGTGACTTGTGATAGGTGATGTGTTCGCCTATAAAAGAACGGATAAAAAAATAACTGTGGTCATAGCCATCGTGAATATTCAGCTCGATCGGAAGTTCTGCTTCATGACAAACAGCCATCAATTCGTCAGGGCTCAATTGCTGTTCTAAAAATTGATCCGACTTACCCTGATCGATTTTTGCGTGCGCAAATCGGTAACCTTGTCGAATCAATGCACAAGCATCGTACTGTTGAGATTCACTGAAGTTTACCAGATAATTTTCAAATGCTTTTTGGCCCCATGGCACTTTTGATGGCGCACAAATTGGCGCAAAGGCGGAAACCGATTTAAATTTATCAGGATGCTTTAGACCAATCGTCAAAGCGCCGTGCCCTCCCATGGAATGCCCCATAATTCCGACTTTATCTGGGTCAACTGGGAAAGAAGCGACAATCAACCGATACAACTCATCGCTAATATAAGAATACATATTGTAGTTTTGTCGCCAAGGATCGCGAGTGGCATCCAGATAAAAGCCAGCCCCTGAACCGAAATCCCAATCGTCGTCTTCTCCGTCGATCGCGACGCCTCTTGGACTGGTATCTGGCGCAATCAGGATCATTTGGTTCTCGACGGCGTAGCGCTCACAAGCCGCCTTTTGAACAAAGTTTTGATCGTTACAGGTTAATCCGGACAACCAAAAAACCGTTGAAAAAGTCTTGTCACTTGACTGGTGCTCAACATCAAATGGAAAGAAAACTGAAAAGGTCATAACACAATTGCAGGCTTCAGAATCGTGTTCAAATCGCTGCCAGTAGCCTGAGAAACATTTAAACTGTTCGATTAATTTCATCATCAAAATTTTATCACCGAGCGAATGGATTTACCTTCGTGCATTAAATCAAAAGCGCGATTAATATCGTCTAAACTCAATTCAAAAGAAACCATCGGGTCAATCTTAATTTTACCCAACATATAATTGTCAACATAGCTCGGTAATTGACTACGACCTTTAACGCCACCAAAGGCAGTCCCTTTCCAGGTTCGGCCAGTGACCAGTTGAAACGGGCGGGTTGAAATTTCTTCCCCCGAGCCCGCGACGCCAATAATCACACTCACGCCCCACCCTTTGTGGCACGATTCCAAAGCGGCACGCATCAGCGACACATTGCCCACACATTCGAACGAATAATCAACGCCACCGTTGGTCATATCAACAATCGCTTCTTGCAGTGGTACCGATAGATCCGATGGGTTAACACAATCGGTTGCGCCCAGCTGTTTTGCCATAACAAATTTCTCTGGGTTTATATCGATGGCAATGATCCGTGAAGCTTGTGCCATTACCGCACCTTGAATCGCGCTCAACCCAATCCCGCCTAAGCCGAAGATGGCCACCGTAGCGCCTGGTTCAACCTTTGCTGTATTCAAGACGGCTCCAATCCCGGTGGTAATACCGCAACCTAATAGGCAAACTTTATCCAATGGTGCTTCAGGGTTGATCTTTGCTAATGAAATTTCTGGTAAAACGGTAAATTCGGAAAAGGTGGAAGTTCCCATGTAATGATAAATGGTCTTTCCTTTGTACGAAAAACGGGAGGTTCCGTCGGGCATCAATCCCTGACCTTGGGTTATCCGGATGGACTGGCATAAATTGGTTTTTCCCGACGTACAAAATTGGCAACTTCCACACTCCGGAATATATAGAGGTATAACGTGATCGCCCGGCTTCAGGTTTGTTACGCCGTCACCGACTTCCACCACCACGCCGCCACCTTCATGTCCTAATACACTGGGGAACAAACCTTCCGGATCGGCACCAGATAAAGTGTAAGCGTCGGTATGACAGACACCCGATGCTTTTATCTGAATCAAGACTTCGCCCTTCTTCGGTCCTTCGAGATCCAACTCAACGATTTCTAATGGGGATTTGGCTTCAAACGCCACAGCGGCTCTGGTTTTCATTGTTTGCTCCTTACGGTTCAAACAACTATAGCAACAGCTTTATCAATCACTCAACCTAACCACATTCTCATATTGAGTTAATAAAATAAATAGTGACGGTTAGATAAAAAAAGAGAAGCTTCAGCTTCTCTTTTTTTGTAGTGACACCAAACCGATTATGGCGCTGTGCTTTTCTTCGTCGCTGTCTTTTTCTTTTTCGGTTTAGCAGCACTGGTGATGCTTTTACTCATTGGCGCTGACGCGGTTAATGCCGACTCTTGAGCAACAGCTGCCGAACGAATGCAGTTTTGAACCAGAATCACCAACTCACGTAACGCGACTGAAAACTTAGCAAACTCATGACTGCTACTGCTTCTAAAATCAGCAACCATTTGACGCCATCGATCTAGTAAAGCATCGTTGTCTTCAAGCCAGGTTTCTATTTTCTTATCTGCCGTAGTGCTCCCACTGGTCATTTGAATAACCGCAACGGTCAAACTACGTTGCTGCCAATCCAGTTCTTCCCGAAAAGAGGCTCGGGCAAAAGCCTGCCAGTGATTATCTACGGGTTGCGACACAATCTGGTTTAAGAACCAATGTAGCTCCAGCTCGGCACCGAGTTGATAATAAACATCGGCCACCATTTTGATCGACAGGCTGGTCATCTTCGACATTTCAACAATATCCAATGCCGAGAACATGGTACTCAGGTAAGTCACGTTTGAAGCCAGTTTTCGTGGTACGCCCTCACTCGCCATGGTATCGATTTTCTGTTCAAGACCTTCAAGCTCCGATTGCTCCAAAGACTTGGCAACTTGTTTTTGCAACTCCTGAACACCTGATTTAAAGTATTCGATTCCTTCGGTAATGGCCAGATTCTTACGTCGGTGTCTGAGGAACCAACGAGTACAACGTCGCACCATTCGTTGTGTCTGATACAGCATATCGACCTGTGTACTCGCGGGAACTTTATGGTCGAGACTTTGAATGTCACGCCACATACCATCCATCGAGAAAATTTCTTTTGCCAAAGTGAAGCAAATACCAACATCAGCTGGCGAAGCCCCCGTTTCATCAATGATCCGATAAACGAAGTTCGACCCCAAATAGTCGGCCATTTCATTCGCCAGAACTGTGGCAATAATTTCATCGCGCAATGGATGTTGCTTAATCTCTTCAACAAACTTTTTACGCAGTGGCTTCGGAAAGTAGTTAATCAACTCTTGTTCAAAATAAGGCTCTTGAGTTATTTCTGGAGATAATAATGACTCTTTGAGTTCCATCTTGCCGTAAGCGAGCAATACAGCAAGTTCGCCACGAGTCAAACCTTCCCCTTGCGCCAATCGTTCTGTCATCTCTTCATCGTTGGGCATAAACTCTAAAGCGCGATTCAATTTATTGTCACGTTCAAGTGCGTGAATAAACCGCATCTGCTCTTTCAACATGTAAGGTGCCCGAGCTTCAGTACAACTGATGGATTGCGCTTGCAAGTAGTTTTCTTGCAACACCATATCGGCAACCTCATCGGTCATGTCCATAAACAACTTATCTCGTTGTTTGCTGGTCATATCGCCCGCTTCAACCACTTTATTCAGCAATATTTTAATATTCACTTCGTGGTCCGAACAATTAACGCCACCCGCGTTATCGATGAAATCGGTATTGCAGCGCCCGCCATTTCGCATAAATTCGATACGACCCAATTGCGTCAAGCCTAAATTTCCACCTTCGCCAACTACTTTACAACGCAATTCGTTTCCATTGATACGCAGATTATCGTTTGCCCGATCACCGACTTCACCATGATGCTCAGTACTGCCTTTAACGTAAGTACCAATTCCACCGTTCCATAACAAATCGAATTCGGCTTTTAACAATGCATTTATCAATTCGTTGGGCGCCATACTGCTGCGCTTTACACCCAGCATCTTCTTCATTTCAGGAGAAAGCGGGATTGCTTTAGCAGAGCGGGAGAATACACCGCCGCCTTTTGAAATCAGTTTTGAATCGTAGTCTTCCCAGGTTAATCCGGGATTTTCAAACAATCGCTTTCGTTCGTCCCAACTCTTTGCAGCATCCGGATTTGGATCGATAAAAATGTGCAAGTGATTAAAGGCACCAATCAATCGAATGTGTTTTGATAGCAGCATTCCATTACCAAACACATCACCACCCATGTCACCGATTCCAACGACGGTGAAATCTTGAGTTTGAGTGTTATGCCCCATTTCCATAAAGTGACGCTTCACACTCTCCCAGGCACCACGCGCGGTAATGCCCATTTTCTTGTGGTCGTAGCCAACACTTCCACCAGAAGCGAAAGCATCACCTAACCAAAAACCGTATTCCATGGAAAGACCGTTAGCAATATCCGAAAAAGTGGCCGTTCCTTTATCAGCCGCAACCACCAGATAAGGGTCGGGCTCGTCATAACTGATTACTGCCTCAGGCGGGACAATTTCTTCGTCTTTGTAATTGTCGGTAATGTCGAGCAATCCTCGAATAAAGGTTTTATAACATTCGATACCCTCTTTCATAAAGGCTTCTCGACCACCTTCGGTGGGCAACTTCTTACAAACGAATCCGCCTTTCGAGCCGACCGGAACAATAACCGTATTTTTAACTTGCTGCGCTTTTACTAGCCCAAGTATTTCGGTACGAAAATCTTCACGACGATCCGACCAGCGTAAACCACCACGAGCGACCTTTCCGCCACGCAAATGAACGCCTTCGACACGCGGTGAATAGACGAATATTTCGAACATCGGTACCGGTAGCGGAACGTCCGGTATCTTCTTCGGATTCAACTTAAGAGAAATGTATTCTTTTGGCTCACCGTCTTGATCCACCTGGAAAAAGTTAGTACGCAAGGTTGCGTCCATCACCTTAACGAAGCGACTCAAAATTTTATCTTCGTCAAGGTTACTGACTTTATCCAGCATCTCTTCAATGTCTTTCTTTAACGCGGTGAGCACTTTGGTGTCTTGGTTAATACTGGGATCAAACTTTTGCTGAAAGTACTCAACCAACTGGCGCGCAATTAATGGATGCTTGGCCAAGGTTTCTTCTATATAAGACTGCGAAAACGTAAAACCTATTTGCCACAGGTATTTCGCATAGGCTCGCAATATCGAAGTTTGACGCCAGTCCAATCCGGCAGAAAGAACCAAGCGATTGAAACCATCGTTTTCCGCACGCCCATTCCAGGTTTTAAGGAAAGCATCCTGGAACTTGGACTTAATTTCACTCAAAATCAGATCTTTGCCCGACGAATGCATCATGCTGAAATCCATAATCCAGCGGACGGCCCGATCTTTCAGCTCCACTTTATAGGGCGTTTCACCGAGCACCTGTAGTCCCATATTTTCAAGCATGGGTAGCACTTCAGATAAAGGCGTGGGTTGATCACGATGAAATAACTTGAACTTCAACAAGCCTTCGGAATCTTCCTGTGGCCGGTACAACAGCATGCTTAAGTTCTTTTCTTCAGATAGGCTTTCTAAATGCTTAACGTCCAAAACAGCGGTTTGCGGAAGCGTCTCGTCTTTGTACCCCGATGGAAATGCCTCACCGTACTGCCGCGTTAAACGGCCACCCCGCGCTTCACCATATTGAACTCGCAATGCATCCTCGAGGTTATCCTCCCAAGAGCGTGCAGCCTCAGCCAACTCGTTTTCCATCGCCTGCAGGTCGTAATCAATTTGCTCGGCATTTTCGACCGGAACAGTAAATTGTATACGCGATAAGATGGATTCCGAAAACGTAGTGGTAAATTTAATTTCACCACTGGCCTTAAAGGTTTCAGCCAGAATATTGGTAAACTTTAATCGTAACTTGGTGGTGTAAATTTCTCGAGGTACATACACCAGGCAAGAGAAAAACCGACCGTAGGGATCACGACGCACGAACAGGCGAATCAATGCACGCTCTTTAATATGCATTACACCCATCGCTGTTCCGAGTAAGTCATGAATGCTGATTTGGAAGAGCTCGTCTCGAGGGTAGGTTTCGAGAATATTGCGGAGGACTTTGGCATCGTGACTGCCCGAGGGTAATCCAGAACAATCCAGTACAGCTTGAATCTTTTCTCGAAGAACGGGAATCGACATAGGATTAACGTTATAGGCGGCCGAAGTATAAAGACCTAAGAATCGATCTTCACCCACGACGTTTCCATTTTCATCAAACCGCTTAATACCAATGTAATCGATGTGTGCTGGTCGATGAACCGTACTAATAGCGCTCAACTTGGTCAAAACCAAGAGGGTTGTATTATCAAGAATTAAACGCTGTGCCCCTTTTGGTAAATCGGATAACGAATATTTTTTCGGAGCCCATAAAGGTAAGGTCGCTAAGCCCAGAGATGATTTCTTCGAAGGAACGAGATAGGTTTTTCCGGAAGATTCCTGAATGTCGTAAGAAGTATACGCCAAAAGTGTAAAGTGGTTTCCAGATATCCAATTGAGAAACTCCAATGTTTCCTGCTTTTTCTCGTCCGGAACGTTAGACTTGTATTCGTCGACACGAGAAATCACTTCTTTCAATTTCTCTTTCATCGGCGACCAGTCACGAACCGCTGTTCGAGCATCTTTCAATATTCGCTCTAAGTTTTCACCGATATGATCCAGTTCGCTTTTTTCAATTTGACGATCCACTTCAAGGTACATCGGTGTCAGGCTGGATTGTTCATCTTTCTCAGACGCCAACTCGATATTAGAGATATTGTTATCTTTGTCGCGCTCGATGGCTATGGGTAAGTGTATATGGACATGGATACCCAAACCCAAGCGATTAAGTTCCATTCGAACTGAATCTACCAAAAATGGCATATCGGGATGCACCAGTTCGATGACAGTATGACTGGATTGCCAGCCGTGCGATTCAAACTCAGGATTAAAAACGCGCACGCAAACATCATCTTTAACGCCACTGTTTAAAAAATTCCATAAGCTCAAAACGGAGGCATACAGATCATTCGCAGCTCTATCATTTAAATCTTCCGGAGAAATGCTTCCGTAAAAAAATTGAGCAAATCGACTAACAACATTGGCTTGCTCTTTTTTGAACTTACTTTTGATGAGCTTAATGACGTTTTCGAGGAGCACAGGTTGATGCTCAGTTGGAGCCTGCGTCATATATTATTATCCTTCCTACTTTGTGGTTTTGAGTTTAGCGTGAGATTTTCAGGTCAATCACAAAGTTGTAATTTTAGGCTAATAAACGACGCTTCGCATCATGCAATTCGATGTTTTTTAAGAAAAAGAAAGGAATCGAGTAGTGGACAAACCACTACTCGATATCGTTGTGCTACCGACGATAGAATAAAGATGCAAGTGCGGGTAATAAAATTACTGCACCCAACATGTTAAACAGGAACATAAAGGTCAACAATATTCCCATGTCTGCCTGAAACTTCAGTGCCGAGAAGATCCAGGTACTAACACCGATGGCCAAAGTGATACCAGTAAAGAATACCGCGTTACCTGTTAAGTTAAGTGTCTTGTAAAAGGCTTCATTGATCGATTCACCATTTCGAATGAAATCGAGCATCCTCGAAAATATATATATTCCGTAATCGACCCCGATTCCAACACCCAACGCAATAACTGGCAAAGTTGCCACCGTCAGACCAATTTCAAGCCAAGTCATTAGCGCTTGCGCCAACACAGACACCAATGCCAATGGAATAATTATGCATAAGGTCGAACGTATCGAACGGAAGCTGATCAAACACAATAAAATGACCGCAATATAAACTCCGATTAGCATTGGGTATTGCGCCGCTTCTACAGCTTCGTTCGTCGCAGCCATGACACCGACCGGTCCCATTGCCAATTTAAAATCGACCAGCTCATTCGGATTGTTTTCTTTATACGATTTGACCGCATTAACCACTTGTTCAATGGTTTCGGCTTTATGATCTTTGGTAAACACCATAATCGGCATATACTGACAATCTTTATCGAACAGGCCGGCAGAAGTTTCAATGTAACGGATCGATTGCGCCAGCGTTGCTGTTTCTCTTGGTAGGACACGCCACTTTAAGTTTCCTTCAAAGAAGCCCGAGTTCAGGGTTTTTGATATGGTTGTGATACTTAATGTCGACTGAACCCCGCTAAGATTGTGCAAGTGCCACTGAAAATCGTCCATTGTTTTCATGACGTTGAAGTCGGTACAACCGTCAACCTTAGTTTCTGCCATAATCGATATAACATCGGTACCAATGGAAAACTTGTCGGTGATAAATGCGGTATCTTTGTTATAGACCGAGTCAGCTCGAAGTGCAGGCGCCCCAGCATGCAAGTCACCGATTTTCATGTCGTTCGCAAAATAAACACCAATAACCGCAAGGACCGCCGCAACAAGTACCGTTAAGCGAGCATTTCTTACCTTGGCGAAACCTGCCAGCTTATGCCAAAGCGCAGTTTGTCGCGCCGCGCCTTTGGTTACCTTCTCCGAAAACTTTTGATCAAACTTGGCATAGGACAAAAGAACCGGCAGTAATATCAAGTTGGTCAAGATGATCACTGCAACACCAATACTCGCTGTGATTGCCAACTCTTTGATAATGTCGATTTTAATAAATAATAAGGTCAAAAAGCCGATAGTGTCACTTAACAGAGCAATCATTCCCGGAATGAACAATCGACAACAGGCCGCGCTGGCGGCATCCAATGAGGTTGCGCCCCCTGCGACGTTCTTGCCTACGGCATTGATCATTTGAACGCCATGACTGACACCAATTGCAAAGACCAAAAATGGCACCAATATCGACATGGGATCGATTCCAAACCCCATCACCGTCAATAACCCTAGCTGCCAAACTACCGCAACAACCGAGGTCAACAAGGGTAAAATAGACAACTGAATACTGTGAGAATACAGATAAACCAGTACAGCGGTGATTAAAAAGGCAATTCCAAAGAACATGAAAACACCCTGAGCGCCGTCAGAGATGTCTCCGATCATCTTAGAAAACCCAATGATATGGACTTTCACATTGGGAAACTCAGATTCAATCTCTGTGCGAATATCTTCCAGCGTATTAGCAACTGATATAAAGTCAGTCTTTTCTTTGGTGATGGGATCAATAGAGAAGAGCTGTCCTGATACCATGGCCGCCGAAAAATCATTGGCGACAAGACGCCCGACAAAGCCACCTTTCAAAACATTCTTTCGAACTCTCTCGAGCGACTCTTTTTGACTGCCATCGAAAGTGGCCGGGATCACCGGACCGCCTTCTAATCCATCTTCCACCACCTCAATGTATCGAGTATTAGGCGTAAATAAAGACTGCACTTGAGGCTGATTAATACTGGGAATACCAGTTACTTTTTCAGTCGCTAAGCTCAGGGCTTCAAAGAATTTTGCATTGAAAATATCACCCGAAGTATCTTCAAGCGCAACCATAATTCGGTTGGCACCTCCAAACTCGGCCTCATGCTTGAGGTAAGTCTGCATATAAGGGTGTTCAAGCGGAATATTTTTCTCAAAGCTGGCATCGACTCTCAAACTGGAGACAAAATATCCCATGGCGATGGTAATGACCAAAAAGGCAAAGAGCACAACGCCACGGTGTTTAAACAGTGTATTATTGATTAGCTGATTAAGAGCTGACTGCTGCATGAAACGCAACTCCTTAAATTATTGTTCTAACTTTTGGCCAGAAAGGTTGTACCGAGCGACACCTTTCGCTCCGACTACCACGAGAGTGTCTACACCAGCATTGACCCCATCCATTAAACCATTTCGACCACTGGTTTGAATAACATCAACGCTTTTCCCATCGTCTTTCGAAAAGAGCATGACCCCATCGACGCCAAAATAAACGATCTGCGCGCCGCCGACATTAACCATATTGTTTATCGAAGCGTTGCTATTGGTTTCGGTTTCACTCCAGGTTTCTCCTCCGTCGGTTGAACGGAACAGATGGCCTCTTAGCCCCATCACTTGAACACTGCCGGAATTTGTAACGCCAACGTTAAAAAACGACCCTTCATACGGCGATTCCAGACGCTGCCAAGACTCACCAAAGTCTTCAGATACTGCAATAAAACCAAGCTCACCAGCCATATACAAACGGTTGTTACGGCCATCGAACTCGATGCTGTAAAAATGCGGTAAACCAAAATCAGGATCGCCGAGCGACTCTTGGTCCACCACTTCCCAAGAATTTCCACCATCAGTGGTTTTCAAATAAAGTCCATAGGCTCCGACAGCGACTCCTAAACCACCGTCACGAAACCAAACGTCGAGTAGCGCCGGATAATACAAATCATCTTTATTCTGATATTGCAAAGTCCAAGTTTCACCGCCATCAACCGTCTTGATAATGACTTGTTGATGTCCCACCGCGAAACCCGTCATATCGTCAATAAAGACCACGGAGGTTAAGGTTGCCCGGGTCGGTGTTATCACCTGACGCCAAGAGACTCCGTTGTCTTCAGAAATAAGAACATGACCACGCTCACCTACTGCGACAAATTTCTGAGCGGATAAAGCAGCCACATCAAGTAAAAGTGATTGATCGGACTTCTCTGCAATCACAGACTCATCAGCAAAACTTCCCATCGAAACGATCAGGAGTAACGCACTTAAAAATTTCAGACGTTTAGTCATTGTTACCTCTTACCTAACCAGCAACAAGTATGGTGTTTCTTAAATATTCTAAAAAAACGCAAAACACACATGCCAGTCGAAAATTCCTGAAAACAACGTTATTGATAGATTACCCGTTAAAATACACCCTATATTAAAAAAGGCCGGATAATAATCCGGCCTCGGGTGTTTCAAACGAACAATTAACGACGACCTGCGCGACGTAGAGCTGCTGGTCTGAAGTCAGACGCGCTTCGCTCAATTGAGAAGTCGTACATTTCATCTTCGTTATCCAATCCGATCGCAATATATCGACCTGCTTTTAAATCGTGAATAACATCAAGAGTAGACCATAATGTCGGCACTTCATAATAGTTCAACGCATAGGCTAATCCAACTCGCCACAATTCATCGGAATTGTCGTAAATGTCGGTCACAGCAATTTGATAGCTGTCCTCATCCATATAGAACACACGTTTCTTGTAAATATGGCGCGTGTCTTCTTTCAGCGTAGCTTCGACTACCCAGACTCGATGCAACTCCCAACGAGTGTGATCTGGATTAATGTGTCCTGGCTTGATAATGTCTTCGTATTTCAAAGCATCGGAATGTAAATCGTAGCTGTTGTAAGGGATGTACATCTCTTTCTTACCTAACAGCTTCCAGTTGTAACGGTTAGGCGCACCGTTAAACATATCGAAATCATCCGTCGTTCTCAGACCATCGGCCGCAGTACCCGGTGCATCGTAAGCAACATTCGGTGCACGACGAACACGACGCTGACCTGTGTTATATGTCCAGGCTTGACGCGGCTTTTTAACCTGATTCAAGGTTTCATGAACCAACAGTGCTGTACCTGCCAGACGCGCGGGAGACAATACCCACTGCTTGAAGTAAAACAGCATGTTGCCTTCAGCCAAGGCTTCCGGAGTCATACCTTCACCGGTGTAAATTTGATCCAGCTCATCGCGGAACTTAACCATGGTGTAATCACCGTCACGCGTGGGTGTCGCCTGCCCAGTATCACGGGTTACCGTTACACCTCGAAAACGGACAATGTGGTTCCAGATTGCTTCCAGTCCATTTTGAGGAAATGGGAAAGGAGCGCCCACGGCGGCATTACTTAAACCATTTCCGCCTGGTACCAATTCGGTACGCGTCGCGTTCAATTTGGTTGCATCGTAAACACGCTGAGGTGCAGAGTAAGTGCGTCGTGAAGTATAAACCGGAATCTTGAAAGTATCAGGATAGGCCTCGAACATCGCCATCAGGCCAGGAGACAACTTATCTTCAAATTCAGCGGCATTACTCGCCGTAATAGTGAACAAGACTTTGTCATTGGGGAACGGGCTGGGGTGATGATCACCCACTTTATAACCTGCTGGAGGTTCGGTAATACCGCCGGTCCACGCAGGAATGGTTCCGTCTTTGTTCCCTGCTTTTTCAGCTCCGAGAGGAGTTAACTCTTTCCCTAATTTTTCAGCTTCTTGTGGGCTGACTTTGGCATAGGCGCTGTGTGCCATTGCCAGGGCAATCGCACCAGAAAGAATACTTGTTAATGTTCTTTTCATCTGTCCAACCTTGTTTAGAATGAGTAACTGGCAGTTAACGATACAAAATCACGATCCGAAATCAGATTTTGTGTTCCACCACCAAAATAACGGTTATAGCCGAAGTCGACCTTGTATCGTTTCAAGTAATCGAACTCCGCACCGAAAGCCAACGCTTTGCGACCTTCGACAAAATTACTGATGGGCGCAGGGGTTATTCCTGACACATCATGCTGAAACACAATGCGCGGAGCCATGTTCCATGCGCCAATAAAACCTTTATAGTCGGCTTTGGCAACCAATCGATAACCCCATGAGAAATCATCTGCGAAAGAGTTTTGTTCAACACCCTCGGCGCCATTCGCTTGGCTGCGATTAGGGTTTCCGCTGCGATACGTACCCGGAGCTTCGAAACGAAGTTCGTCCGTTCCCGGCATATCTTCTATTTGGTTAAAGCCAACTTCTAACAAACCAGTCCACTGCTCGGCGCCCAAACCAGGGCCAAACAAGTTTGTTAATGTGACCTGTCCCTGTATGGTATCAAACAATCGATAACCCGCAATGTACTCACCCGGTGCCACAGCTCCGTTTAGCTGCGATGTACCGGCTGGCACGCTTGAAGAAACACCTTCCAAAGCGGCAAACAATAATTCTACGTCGTCAACTTGCAACGGTTCGTCTTGACGGTAAGAGACTTCACCCGCAATCGATAAACCGCTGTCGGTCGCCGTATTAAAGCTCACGCCCATTAACTCGATGTCTTCAATGTACTCGAAGAAACCGGTGATACCGCCGGCATCACCCGAAAATTTATTGGATGAAATAACAGGGCGCTTATTATGATAGTTAATATAATAAAAACCGAACTCTGTATTACCCAGCTCTGGAGCATACCACCCTAAACGGATACCAAACTGACCGTCGTCACTGGCTTGGCTTCGCTCCGGATCAGTGATGCGTTGAGCACTATTGACCATCGTAGCTTCAAGTCGGTTCTCGTAAGTTGGATTCAGGGCAAAACCTAGCCAGATAAGCTCTCCAGAGTCGCCAACAAAATCAGCGGTAGAAAAATAACTACCGGGCTCATCGATTCGGATCTCTTCCCACTCAAACTGCACGTAACCTTCAAGCGTTACATTGGGTGATAAATCCCACGATGCCCACAGTGTTTGTACCGGAATAAAGGCTTCTTTCAACTCCGAACCGGGTACGCGTAATTTGGTAACGTCAATCGGGTTTGCTTCTGAAATTGAGTGCTGAATGAAGGTACTTTCACCCCAGTTAACCACCTGCTCACCCAATCGAACCTGTAAAATAGACTCGTCGAAATACCAGGTGTTGTAGATGTAAGCATCTAACAGTCGAGTATCGGTGCCATGGATCTCTAACGCTTCATCAGAAAATCCGTTGACCCGGGGATCGCCTTCGTAAAATTCGTTAGTAGCGTTTCCATAATAACGAAAATCGCCGTTTTCATATTTATTGTCATAGAACCAAGCCCCACGAATGAAAAAACCAACGCCACTTGAGTGGGTCAGCCCAAAATCGTGAACACCTTTGATGACTTCAGAGAAGGTATCTCCCTTATGAAAGTTCAGGTTGCCGTCATCGCCATTGAAAGAATATCGGTTACCGATGCCGCCATTGTCGAATGGCTGACCTCGAGCAATAAGATCGGCACTTTGATTTTCGACTCGCCAGCTGGCACCTATCGAAATCGTCGAGTCAAAACTGCCTTCCCACTCGCCCCAAGAGATGCCAACAGCGTGTGATGCTGGCACGGCCAGAGCAACTGCAACTGCAGAAGCAACTTTGGCCCACTTTGGCGACGAGGATTGAGCAGATCGATTAAGCCCTTTTCTTGTCATGTTTTTTACCTTCCCCGTTTTTTTAATTTTATGGTGAATAACTTTCAGTTTGATGACCTAAAACTTACCTAACTATCGACTATTACGCCCTGAGGTTCAAGTCTCGAAGTATCAACGAAAAGCGATTCGTATGGACTTTATTATTAAAAATCCTCCGACCAGTTTAAAGTGATTTTTTTAAAATATTATTTCCTTTGTTTATCAATATGTTACGAAGCACAAAACAGTTTTGCACCGCATCATTTTAGTTGTTTAATCGCTCTAAAGACAAAAATTTGTTGTTTTGCCCAAGATTAAGCAAAAAGGAACCGTGCACTCCGTCAGAAGCAACAAATGGTAAAAAGTGTTTGACCGGAATTTTAAGACTGGTGCCGTCGATTGCGCGGCACCAAACATAACGTGAGTAGCCCCGGTAAACCCGAAGCCACTCCTCTTTCGAAATGGAGAGATTAAAAGCGTATTTTGGCATTCATGTATCAATTAAAGAACTTTTCGTCCATGGGTGGCTCAGGTTTCTCGATGCACTGGATCCCTTCTTCTTCCAAACCGTCCAAAATTGGCTCATAGAAATGACGTAACACTGGAATATGAACCCCTTTATCGTCAATTTCGCCATCAAGCACAAGTTGCGCAGCTATTGCAACCGGATAGCCAACCGTTTTTGCCATTGCTGAGTATCCATTCGGATCCCCTTTAACGATCAAGGTTGAGCTCAAATACTCACACTTGTTTTCATACTCGATTTCAAATTTATGCTGCAGAGCAATCATATCGTATTCATTGTCGGCATATTTAAGCTTTTCGAGCAACAGATGGCAGAAGGCGTCCAACATCGATGCTGCCTCGGGTAGTGCTTCATCACTGAATAATCCGAGCCACTCAAATGCCTGCTCAACGTGAGCCGTCATTTGCAAGCCTTGTCGCTGAATCGAGCGGTCGGTCCACTGTTTCCAGTTCAACGAAGTATCGACCGTTTGCTCGGTATCCAGCAGCCCGACTTTGTGAGCAAAATCAAATACTTCGGAAAATCCACGATAACGCAGCGTTCCGCGAATCAAATTTTCGACCTCTGGCATACCGTAGGCTTCTCGGTAAGGGCACGAGTCTCGATTCGGGTAACCCTCCAGTTCGAATTCGGTCCCCAGATCAACTGGCTGCGCGCTGGCCAACAGATCCGCCGGCTTAATTGTCGTCTTTACACCTTGCTTCAAATAACTGGCTTCGTTTCTCAGCGCGAGCAAAACGCCTCTTGGCGCCCATGAGAACTTATATCCGATGGGGTTATCATTGCATTCGGGTGCCGGTAAACCGCCGCACCATGAGGCAAAGCTCTTTACTTTTGCCCCTTTGTCGTGCGCCTCGTCAATGACCTTCATCGCGGATAGGTGATCAATACCCGGATCCAGGCCTATTTCATTCAATATAAGCACTTCAGCTTGCTTTGCCTGTTCATCCAACGCTCGCATTTCGGGGCTAACGTAGGACGCAGTGATCAGAGGCTTTTTGTGTTCTATGCACAATTTCGCAACGGGAACATGAAAGATATACGGAACCAAACTGATCACTAGATCGTGTGAGGCAATCAACTCCGACATTTGCTGGGTGTCAGTAACATCGGCTGTCATGGCGATATTCTTCTCGCGAGAACCGGCCAAAGCTTCTGCTTCGGACAATACATTCGATACGATGGTAATGGTATTTTCAGGCTGACGGCCCAAGTACTCTATTGCAGGAGCCGCGACAAGGCCGGCACCTAAAATCAGAATTTTCTTTTCCATGACTCTCTCAGTTTATTTAGAAAAATTGTGTAAAATTGGTAACAAGATGGCTTCACCTAACAACATACAACGCTCTGGCGACCAGCCACGCTCTGGGTCCGGCAAATTGGCGTTGTCTTTAAAGGGCATCTCGAGTGTCATCGACAAGCAGCCAAACTCCTGCCCTACCCAACTACTGGCAATACTTAAGTCTGCTTTTCCCGGCTCATCTTTTGGATAACCAAACTCGTCCTGAAACTCCGGCGTTGCCGCCATAAAGTTTTCTTTAAATTGCAGTTCTTTTTCCGCCCAGGCGTCATCAAACCGAGGGACACCTTCACAACCAGCGATGAAATTGTAAGGCAGCCCTTCGTCACCATGAACATCGATAAACAGGTCAACACCGGTCTGCTTCATCGCATTTTTGACCAAGCAAACTTCTGGACAAATCTCAGCGTCCATTTTATCCCATTGCCGATTCAGGTTGATGCCTTTGGCATTGGTACGTAAATGCCCACGCTCGCTACCATCCGGATTCATATTTGGGACCAGATAAAAGCAACAATCGCGTAATAATTTTCGAGAAATTGCATCGTCAAGATCCAGTAATCGATGAATTAACCCTTCCATAAACCATTCTGCCATGGTTTCACCGGGATGTTGGCGAGCAATCAGCCAAACCTTGTTCGCGGCTTCATGGTTACCAACGACAAGCATGTTCATCTCGCGACCATCCAGCGTTTCTCCCAATACCTCATGCTCGCAAAGAGGGTGCAACGCGGCTTGATGAACCAATTGCAAGTGTCGCTCATAACTGTAGGGAGCGAAATAGGCAAAATACGCGCAACTTTGCTCAAACTCCAGTGAAAACAGCAGTTTACCGCCTTTAAATTCGGTTGGTACTCGAAACCACTCAACGCCGTCGTAACTGCAGCAGACGTTGTAATCTTGCCAACCATCTGGGTAGGCGGTCTTGTCTGCATCTATGATTTGGAACTCGATGGTCTCACCTAACGCATTGTTCGCCTTGAAGCAAAACCATTGTTTGAATTCCGACTCATTGTCGGCTTTGATCGCAAGACTCACCTTAGTCTGCTCGATCGTTTCGATATGTTCGATATTACCAGCTGAAAAACTTGAGTTAATTTGAACCATTATTCTGTTACCTGCTTAATTGCGAATCGCAAGCATAAGGATGCAAAATTTAAATGTAAACGAAAAGGCAGAATTTCTCTTTACTTTCGATTAAAGATCGAACAATTTTCTTAAACAATGAACATTGGAGAAATCTTAAAACGAAAAAACCCGACGTTAAGTCGGGTTTTAAAGTCTTCAGAACAGATTATTTCTTTCTTACATCGACGTATTGTCGCAATAACTCGATAGCGTATTTATCTTCATTTGAGCCGATTAAACCCTTTTTGAACGAAGCACTGAAGGGTTTGTCACCTAGCCACGATTTAAACAGGATTTTATCAAAACCGCGAGTACGAATTCGTCCCAGCTCCCTTCCATTGTGACGAACCGAAACACCCGTGGAAGGAATATAGTCAAAGGTCAAGGTGTCACCTTTTTCATAGACGCCTTTAAACATCCCGATAAAGGTTCTTAAATCGCCCCGATACGCCTGTAACTCATCATCGACATTATTAATTTTAAGACTGCCGGCCATTTCTCTGCCAAAACTACGGCCGGAAACGCGATCTAGCGCAAAAGTTAACGTCATACGCTTGGGAGTTTCATAGAAAATAATGTCACTATCGACCGTTGACGTTTCTTTGAGATAAAGCGCAGCAATGTAATAAACAGCGTTGTGCTTTTTTACCGCCCCCATTCCATTGAGAAACAGTTCTTCGCCGCCGACTTCGACTTTCTGTACTTCGTACAATTCTTCATTGGTTGCAGCAAATGACGCTGACGTTGCCAGTACAAACAGACAACTGCTAATAAGTTTTACTAATCCTCTGTGTCGCACAGTACTACCTACCCTATAGACTCGTTGACGGTGTGGTATCTTCCTTCGAGAGCCAAAACGTCCAGTCCATCGGATCGGGCTATTTCGCTTTTATTCTGTTTAATCACAGTTATATCACGCTTTATATCTTAAATTTATACGAATTATTTCTAATTGTCACATTTTTATGCAAGATATTACGATGTGCGATTTTCAAATATTAGCTCTCTTCCCGGCTTTCGCATGTTGTAATGGCTGGACATGGTAAAACCGTATGCGCCAGCATTGGCCACCAATATGGCATCGCCTTCAAACGATTCTGGCAGCAGTCGATCGATCCCTAATTTATCCGCAGACTCGCAGATCGGGCCAACTACGGTGTACTTTCGCACCGCTGGCTGCTTGATTCGGGTCAAATTAACAATCGGATGATAGGCGCCATACAAAGCGGGCCGGAGCAGCGAATTCATTCCGGTCTCGACGCCCAGATAGCCCGCTCCAGCTTTGCCTTTCAGCTGGGTGACACGCGCAAGAAGCACGCCACATTCGGCAACCACAAAACGGCCAGGCTCTAACCATAGCTCGATACCGCCCAACAATTGCTTGAGCTTCATCAAAAGATGATCAACCTGTTCTAAGTCAAGTGCCTGTTGCTGGGGTTTCTCGACCACTCCCAGCCCACCTCCCAAGTCGAGGAATTGCAGCTCTGGAAAATGATTAATCAGTGTTAGAAGAACCTGTCCATTTTCGTACCAGTTGTCTGGGGTTAAAATGCCACTGCCCACATGGCAATGAAGACCAACAACATTGATATCCAATTGCTTTATTAGCGGAAGCGAATCGAGCAAGGCATCCATTGGGATGCCAAATTTGGCTTCCCGACCTGCGGTCTTCACGTGTTGGTGGTGCCCACGCCCGGCACCGGTGTCGATACGCAGCAACACTTTTTGATTTCGCACCATTTCTGGCCATCGTTGTAGAATATACAAGTTATCAATGGTCAAGAAGACACCCAGTTCAATCGCTTGTTGATATTCAATTTGAGGCGCAAAATTGGGTGTGAATAAAATTCGTTCACGATCAATGTCGGGAAATAACGACAACACATAATTGACCTCTTCGATCGAAACGCATTCCAGACCTAATCCGGCTGACTCAACCTGACGTAGAACTTCGTCATTAGAATTAGCTTTAATGGCATAAAACAACCGATCGATGGCCCTCAATCCTTTCAGCTTCTCTATTTGTTGCGCTACTTTATCGAGAGAATAGACGTAACAATGCCCTTCGCGCTGAACGATCGACTCCAGTTCTCGCGCACGACTGTACCACCAGCTCTTTAAGCCAAAGCTTTCGCTATCGTTTGCCTGATGGCCAAACAGTTCGGCCCAGGTCTCTCCAATTTGCCCATTGGATTGAATACTGGAAATCAAGGAGTCGTGCATTTGTTTCACTAATTGAGGGGCTTCGGTTTCTTCGATAACAAAAGTAAAATTCAGGTTATTAGCGGCTTGAGTCAGCATGTGAACCGAACGATTCTTAAACACTTCAAAGGCCTGACTCAGCTGCGCAATCAACATTCGGATTGAGCTACCCACAATACTGATGGCAGCGCAATTCTCAAGCACTGTTACGCGACACATGGTTTCAAGTTCCTGAATCAACAATTTAATTCTGTCTGCACTGATGTTTTGCGTCAGATTATCCAGGGTAACCGTTACATTGGTTTCAGAAGTAGAAACCTGATCAATCGACAGCCCGTGTTTGTAAAAAATGTTAAACGCCTCAGCCAGAAAGCCTGGTGTTTGCCACATGTCGGATGTTTCCATAGCCACCAATAACACACCATTTCGAACCGAAATCGCTTTAACCTGTGGCTCCGACTGTTGAAAATTTCCGATTAAGGTTCCTTTTTTATCAAGATCGAAGGTTGAGCCAACAAAGACGGGGATCTGGGCCTGTCTTGCCGGTCGCAAACAACGTGGATGCAGTACTTTGGCCCCGGTTGAGGCGATTTCCTGGGCTTCTTTGTAATCCAACTCCATTAATTGACGGGCTTCCGGTAAATGGCGAGGGTTGGCCGAAAACATCCCCGGAACATCGGTCCAGATTTCAAGGCGAGACGCATTCAGCATAACCGCAAAATAGGCAGCTGAAGTGTCTGAGCCACCGCGCCCTAACACAACCGTCTCACCGCATGAATTGGACGCAATGAAGCCCTGTGTTATCACCACATCACCCATCTGACACAGTTGTTCGTACTTGTCTTTGGCAAAACTCACCGAACACTCAGCATTCAGATAACGATCAGCAACCGAGCGATGCCTGCCGCCATCAGAACTCAACCATTCTGTGGCGTCTATCCGAGCCACCGACGGCTCAATGCTTCGACTCAGATAGTGATACAATATTGCGGAGCTGAGCTGTTCGCCCATAGACATAATTTTCGCCTGAATGGCGTAATAAGAAGTCAATTCTTCACTTAATAGGGTTTGATGATTTTGCTTTAATGAGGTTAAAGTCTCGTTCAACAGCTTTTGTAATACGGACTCTTCCGATAAGTCTAATAAATTCAAAAAATAATCATGGCGCTGCCTCAACTCATCAACAACCGAATCAATATTGATTGACTCCGGTTTAGCCGCCACGGTTTCTAACACATTCGACACACCACTGAATGCAGATACCACCAATAAAACCCGTTTTTGCTGCTTCTGGTAGCCGCGCACCAACGAAACGATGTTATTAATAGAGAGAATATCTGAAACACTGGTTCCGCCAAACTTGGCAACGACCCAGGGATTACTGTGTGTCATAATTATTTCCTACTGCTGATAAAATTTCGAACCGCGCTGGTTGAGCAAGGTAGTGAAAAACGTTTTTGAGGGGCAGACTTTAAAGCCTCAATCGCACTGGGGTATGGAACCGACTGACCGGTGTACTGCTTTATGGTTTCAGCAAACTTTACTGGGTGTGCCGTTGATAGACAAATAACATTTTGTTGCGTCGACAAATCAGCCGCACACAATCCAACCGCCGTATGCGGATCAACCATAACGCCCTGATCGGCCATTTGTTTCATTTTTGAACTGGTTTGTTCGTCCGAAATAGAATACACCTCAAACAACTCGCGCAATTTGTCCATAATTTCAGCTTCTATGGTGAACTCGCCATGGCTCGCCAATGCTTCCATTTTCGAGACTATATAGTCGCTGTCGCGATCGGCGAGCTCAAACAGTAAGCGCTCAAAATTCGAAGCCAACTGAATGTCCATCGCCGGACTTAGGGTTAACTGAGACTCTGATGGGCGAAAAACACCCTCTCGATAAACTCTGGCCAACAAGTCATTTCGATTACAGGCCACAATAAGCTTGTTCACCGGTAGTCCGGACCGATACGCATAATATCCGGCCAGAACATCACCAAAATTTCCTGTCGGGACAGAGAAAGAAACGCCACTGCCTTGTTTCGATGAATCTTGTTGGAAGGCATAAAAGTAATACACCATTTGTGCCATAATTCGACACCAGTTTATGGAATTAACCGCCGTCAAGCCGTGACTTTGATTAAATGCGGCATCAGAAAACAGCTGTTTAACGATACGCTGTGCGTCATCAAAACTGCCATCAACCTCTAATGGATAAATGTTGTCGGCGACGCCCGCAACCATTTGCAATTCTTGCACCTGTGAGATTCTACCTTTGGGAAACAACATATAAACCTGGCAATGCTCGATACCGGCCAACCCGGCAATGGCAGCGCCTCCGGTATCACCCGAGGTTGCTCCCAAAACAGTCAGAGCCTTGTGCTGACGAGACAGCAAGGACGAAAAGACACGCCCCAGAAACTGCAGTGCAATGTCTTTAAACGCGAGGGTTGGACCGTGAAACAACTCCAACACCCTCGCCCCCGGATAATCAACTAAAGCAACCACATCATCGACATCAAAGTTGGCGTAACTACTCTCCACCAAAGCTGAGACTTCACTGGAGGAAAACTCAGGTGACATGAAGTGGGAAAATACCAAGTCGCAAATAGCACGATATTGAACCGAGTCACCCAGTCTCGAAGCCAGCTCCGGGATTTCTTTAGGCACATAGAGACCACCATCTTTGGCGAGCCCTTGTAGGGTCACGTCCGAAAATGAGATGCAGTTTGAATGACTACGTGTGCTGATATACCTCATAATTATAAGAATTCTAGTAAATTATTCGCCTATTTTGAGAAAATCTCTTGAGAAAACAAAAACTTTTTGGTTATATGAATGATGTGGAACTGTTTTTACAAAAATGCCGGTTGTATAGCAAGGCACACAAAATATCCAACTCAGTTTCACATCATACACTCCAGGATGAACACCAGTTTATTTTAAGGAATTCAGGCAAATTTTATTCGCTTGCAAAGCTTCGGCTTTAGCAGCGATGTTGACATATTTGGAGAGTAGCATGGCATTGGGTCGAAAAATCGGTTTGTTGTTTGTGGCAGCATTATGCTCATTGTCGGTAATGGCTGCACAAACCGTTACCCTAGAAAACGGTAGTAACCTTGAACTCAAGGGTATTGGGGTTGCGACAGAGTTTCGGACTGAAACATACATTGGCGCGTTATACGCTCCGGTTGGGTTTGAGTCGATCGAATTATTTAAAGACTATACCACGCCCAAACGTATGGTGGTCCGTTACATCCCTGAAACCTACTCCTATCGCAAAGTCTCACGACACTTTAAAGAACGAATTGCCATGAACAATGATCGTGAAATTTGGCAACCGCTCACTCGCGAAATCATCACTTTTTCCAGGATATTCAACGATAATTTTGTTCGAGGCGACGAGATTCGACTGGACTTTATCCCCGGCAAAGGAACACAGGTCTACTTAAATGATGTATTGTTCGAGACCATTGAAAACCCTGAGTTTTTCAATCTTATGCTTGATGCCTGGACCGGTACCGTGCCACCCTCGAAAGCCTTCAAACAAGGTATTATGGGTGAGCTCAGTGATGCCGATGTAACTGATTTAAAAAACCGCTTTACCAGTTTGGAGCCCATTACAGGTCGATTTACCAAACCCGATAACCAAGTTGCAGCAGCAACTCGAACTCAAGCCAAGCAGCCCGAGGTAAAGCAAACACCGAAGCCGAAACCAGAGCCTAAAAAAGAAGTGGCTGAATCTAAGCCCAAACCAGAACCCAAAAAGGAAGTGGCTGAATCCAAGCCGAATCCAGAACCTAAAAAAGAAGTGGCTGAATCCAAACCCAAGCCGAAGCCAGAACCTAAAAAAGAAGTGGCTGTCGCCAAACCTGAGCCAGAGCCAGAAGAAGACTTCATTGATGAAGATTTGATTCGAGGTTCTTACGTGCGTGACCTTATTGCTGAAGTGCGTGAAAACCAGGAGTACCCAAGACGAGCGCTTCTAAACGGAGATAAAGGTGATGGTATGGCCAAAATTACTATCGACCGAGCCGGAGATTTGGTCGAGGTAGAGCTGACTGAAAGAACGGGCTCGCGAATTCTGGACAAAGCCATTGTTAAAATGGTCAGACGTTCAGCGCCGTTTCAAGGCATCCCGCCAGAGTTGAGCGAAGAGGAATTCACCTTTGAGGTTCCCTTTACGTTTACCTTCTAAAAAAGCCTGAGAAAATCGTTTACAAGAAAATGCCGGCTTCGAGTCGGCATTTTACTTTTCAGACCGGTGAGCTTTTCGGCAAACTGGTTTGCATTGACAACGATGGTTTACTCGACGGTTATCCAGCCGGTTCCCTCACTTTGATCCGCAATAATTAACTCAGCATCGATTTCAAGAGAGCTAAACCCTTCCCTGACTAACTCGGGACAGTTATTTTCTTCACTTAGATGAAGCGCCACCACCTTACTTAGCTCAGACTTATCAATTGCCGCTAATAATTCCAGTGATTGCTTGTTATTCAGGTGACCGTAGTCGCCGGCGATGCGACGTTGCAGTGAAACCGGGTACTTACTGTTTCTTAACATCTCAAGATCATGATTGAATTCGAGCAACAAAACGTTGGTATTCGAAAGGACGTCGATAATGTGCTGCGTGACTCGCCCGACGTCGGTAATCAAACCCAGTCGCTGTTCTTTGTATGAAAAGACAAACTGCAAGGGTTCGCGCGCATCATGAGGAACGGTGAAAGGTAATATTTCGAGGTCACCAATGGTAAAAACCTGCTCCCCCGTAATAGGCGTTAAATTTGCGACAGACTCACAAGAGCGATGCAAGCTGGTTCCGCGGCTGGTATATACGGGCAGCTGAAACTTCCTGGCAACACGCGCAACGCCACTGGAATGATCGCTGTGTTCATGAGTCACCAAAATCGCAGATAGCTTTTCAACCGGAAAGCCTTTTCTCTCAAGGCGGGTCTTCAGCTCTTTAATGCCGTACCCACAGTCGACCAGTACGGCGGTTTCTCCTGCGCTAACCAGAATCGCGTTTCCTTTACTGCCAGAACCTAAGGAAACGCATTTAAATTCAGACAAGTTTAGTTGCGCCGTTCTCTTTCGGTTCGACCAAATGCTTCCGCCAGATAAGGAAATATCTGAGCCATTTTGCCATCGGATAATGGATTACCGTCGAGATCGATAAGCGTGATAGTGACAGGGCCTTCATCTCGTCCGCCGACAATCGCTTGATAAGCACCTTCTTCCAAATCCAAAGCCACCCCTTCATCATCACTGAACATCGAGGCAAAAAATCCGGGTTCATTGGGTTCAAATTCAAAAAAGTAAGTTGCTTGAGCACGGTCACGATCGGTCAAAGTAAATCCAAATGGCTCCAGTACTTTTGGTGTTTTTAACCACACTGTTCGCCAATCGGCTTCGGCTACTAAAGCGGCATTGCGGTCAATGTCTTTACTCAGTTTCACCACGAAGCCACGTCGCATTTTTTGCAACATCTTGGCGTTTTCGAGACGGTCCAGATAATCCATATAACCAACAAACTCATTTAAAAACTCGGTTGCAATTTTATTGGACAACGACAGTTCAACCCATTTGTCTTCGTCATAAGGCATTTTTTGATGGGCAATGTGTTTAACCACGATGCTCACTTCGCCGTTTCGTTCGCCCGGACCTAGATTAACTTTGAAGCGGTTACGCTCAAATCGAGGTAACACAGTTCCGAACACCGAGCGCCACCAGGCTTCGTTGTCTTCAACAATCCAATCTGTGACAACTTCCGACCCCTGCATTTCGATTGCAACACCCTTGTACTCAAAGAACGCTTGCAGCTGACTTTTAAACTCTTCCATGTCCTTCATCCAGAAAACGCCCGGATTCTCTGAAACACGATTAACTCGCATCCCCTGACTTACGGCTAAAATTTGCAATGGTGGTCTACGATCCAGTTGCTTGCCCACAGGAGCGTTTGTCGCCTTTCCTTTCAACTCAGGAACTGGAAGCTCATTAGATAAACGAGATTTATCGTAATCGCTGGGTAAATCGAGAGGCTTCGTTTGCTCGGCCTTCAAATAGTCGTTGGTTGAATCGTGAATAAGACCTTTCTCGCCATACAACCAACTGCAGCCCGATAACAAACTGGTTGCCGAAACAACCAAAACCCACAAATACTTCATCAATCTCTCCTCACTTCACTAGAGATAAGCGTTGTAATTCTTGTTTAAGCGCTTGTTGACCGCTCTCTAGCGAGGTCAATGGTAATCTTAAACCGTGTTCTATTTTTCTCATTTCAGCCAGAGCCCATTTCACTGGAATAGGGTTTGCTTCAACAAACAACAATTCGTGCAGCGCTGCTATGTTTTTCTCAATGCCCCTGGCTTCATCTAATTTCTGTTCCAGTGTTAAATGACAACGTTGTGCCATCAACTCAGGTACAATGTTGGCGGTGACTGATATAACGCCATGCCCACCCAGTTCCATAAAAGTTTGAGAAGTGGCATCGTCACCACTCAATACAGAAAACTGACCTTCATTTAGAGTAATTAGTTCCTTTACGCGTGATAAATCGGCAGTCGCATCTTTAATTCCGGCGATGGATTTGTGTTGCGACAACTCTTTTACCGACTCATTGGACAAATCACAAACCGTTCGGCCGGGCACATTATATAGGTAAACGGGATGGCGGGCGATATCCGCAACACTGGTAAAGTGTTTAATTAGCCCTTTCTGCGTTGGTTTGACGTAATAGGGACAAACGGTCAAAAAACCATCAATGGGATATTCATTCAAAACACGGGTTAGATGCAAAGTCTTTTCCGTTGATGCTGCGCCATTGCCAACGATCACTTTGAATTGATTGTCCCTGACTCCTGAAGAGACCTCCAATGAAGCTTCAAGTAGCTGGATGATCTCGGATTCGGACAGTGCGGGAGATTCGCCGGTCGTACCTACAACGACAATTCCATCGGTTCCACTGTCAATATGCCATTGAACCAGCTGTTTATAAGATGCAACATCAATGGCACCGTCAGATTTAAATGGCGTTACTATTGCAACCAAACTACCTGTTAACATGATGGCCTCGTAAAACTGAACCGTTGCAAAATCGGGCATTAAAAAGAGAACGCTATGGTACTGATCAGTATTTGATTGTACAAGTCCATGATATTGCTTTCATTTAATGCTTGTTTTTAAAAGACTTTTTAGACTTATCTCAGCGAACCATTTACTCAATTTCAAACTCTTTATTGCATCGATAGTTAAATTGTATGCTTTTCAATCAATTGAGCTTAAACTACTGACAAGAGTTATATTAGGCTTTACACTGCGCAACAATCTCAAAACTAGTTTAACGCATATGAGTACCCGATTAATTATTTCAGCGATAGCCCCAAACCGACCTAGCATGGCCAATGACTTGGCACATTTAATTCAAGATTTTGGAGCAACCATACTTGAAGGCCATATGACGGTAATGAGCAAAGAGTTTGCTGTAATTATGGAAGTAACTGGGCCCTGGAATGCCTTGGCAAAGCTGGAACATCAACTGCCATTAAAGGCGCATCAACTTGATATGCTGACAATGATTAAACGATCGGAGTCGGTCGAAGAGTCAGAACCCACCACCGCTTATCGAGTCATCGTCTCCACGGTTGAAGATCGCGGCATCATTAACCAACTGACGCATTTTTTCGCCGACAACACTATCAATATAGAAGAACTCAATTGCCGAACCTATCTGGCTCCACACAGTGAAGACTTAATGGGGGAAGTGAAACTCACCGTCACTTTATCTGAAAATCAAAGCATCGACGAAATTCGAACAAAGTTTGAACAGTTTTGCCAAGAAACAAAACTCAACGCCGAAATCACTCCGCTAAAAAACTCTTAGCAGATGTTGCAAGGTTAAAATTATTGGCGTAGATTTAGAGTATCTGATAACGAATTTACTGGAGAACAGGCATTGAGTAATACGCCTGCGATTGGAAAAAAAGCACCAAATTTTAACCAACCCGCCACTGGCGATCAAAAGCTTTCGCTTAAAGACTTTAAAGGTAAAAACCTGGTCATTTATTTTTATCCGAAAGACGCTACTCCCGGATGCACAACCGAGGGGCAAAACTTCAGAGACCTTTATTCCAAATTTCAAAAAGCCAATTGTGAAATTCTTGGCGTGTCTCGAGACTCAGTAAAATCCCACGAACGATTTAAAGAAAAACAGTCGTTCCCATTTGACCTTTTGTCCGATGAAGACGAAACAATGTGTAACGCCTACGACGTCATTAAACTGAAAAAAATGTACGGTCGTGAATACATGGGCGTTGAACGCAGCACATTTTTAATTGATGCTGATGGAAAGCTTCGTGAAGAATGGCGAAAGGTCAGAGTAAAAGGTCATGTTGAAGAAGTTCTAGCAGCGGTAGAAGCGCTTTAATTTAAAGTAACTCAAGCGCGTTCTGGCAACACAAACCGCTGTGTGAAAAGCACAGTCCATCCACGAGAGAGGTGTGTCAATGACCAGAAAGAAGTTTGAAGGCAAGCGAATTTTCGTTCTCGATACCAATGTATTGATGCACGACCCCACTGCCCTGTTTCGTTTCGCAGAACATGACATCTACATTCCGATGGTGGTTCTTGAAGAACTCGACGCCGGCAAAAAAGGCGTATCGGAAGTCGCCAGAAACGTTCGCCAAGTCAGCCGTTACCTTGATGAATTAATGAACGGTGCCAGTGGCGAAGAAATTGAACAAGGCATTCCCCTCGGGAACAGTCCTTACGCAAACGACGAAAAAACTAAAGAAGGACGAATCTTCTTTCAAATAAGAGAGCATCAAGACGCGTTGCCCACCACCCTTCCCGGGACCAAAGTCGACAACACCATTCTCAACATTGCGCTGCGTTTAAAAAGTAAAAATCCCGAACGCCAGGTTACTCTGGTTTCAAAAGACATTAACCTCCGCATCAAGTCGAAAATTATTGGCGTTCATACTGAAGATTACTTCAATGATAAAGTTCTCGACGAAATTGAAAATCTTTTCACAGGTACGCAAGAATTACCTGTAGACTTTTGGGATACCCACAGTCGAGAGATGGACTCCTGGATGGAAGAAGGAAGAACCTTTTATCGCGTTAAAGGGCCTCTGGTCGAAAAATGGGCCCCCAACATGTTTCTCTACTCGACAGCGGAAGATAATTTTGAAGCCATTGTACGCAATATCGATGGCGATGAAGCGACCATGGAATTGGCCAAAGACTTTCGTGGTGATCATCAAAACGTTTGGGGCATTACGGCGCGTAACCGGGAACAAAGCTATGCGCTGAATTTATTAATGGACCCGGAAGTTGATTTCGTTTCGCTTCAAGGCCCGGCAGGTACCGGTAAAACACTGCTCGCGCTGGCCGCGGCGCTGGAACAGACCATCGAACAAAAAATCTATAAAGAAGTAATTGTTACTCGAGTTACCATCTCGGTCGGCGAAGACATTGGATTTTTGCCCGGTACCGAAGAAGAAAAAATGACGCCCTGGATGGGTGCGTTAATGGACAATCTTGAAGTGCTTGCTCCAGGAACGGCAGAAGACGATTGGAGTCAACAAGCAACGCAGGATATATTAAGAAAATGGCTAAAAGTTCGATCGCTGAACTTTATGCGTGGACGAACCTTTTTAAATAAAATTGTTATTATTGACGAAGCACAAAACTTGACTCCGAAACAAATGAAAACCCTGGTGACTCGTGCTGGCCCAGGAACCAAAATAATTTGTTTGGGGAACGTTGCCCAAATCGATACGCCTTACTTAACCGACACCAGTTCGGGCCTTACTTACGTAGTCGACCGTTTTAAGCAGTGGAAACATTCTGGCCATATTACCCTGCAGCGCGGTGAACGATCACGATTGGCAGACTTTGCTTCGGACCAGCTCTAACTATCAATCTTAAAACTTAAAAGCGACATCGAATCTGGAGCAGCGGAAATTACGCCGCTTCCAGCTCTTCTTCATCGTTCGATTTGACGTCGTCCCAGGCATTGATCACCGCCTTTACCAGAGTCGCCAGCGGGATTGCGAAGAAGACTCCCCAAAAGCCCCAGATACCACCGAAGAACAATACCGCAATGATAATGGCCACCGGATGTAAATTGACCGCTTCAGAAAATAAAATGGGCACTAAAACATTGCCATCCAACGCCTGAATAATACCGTAAAACAACATCAACCATAAGAACTGGCTGTCCAGTCCCCACTGCACATACCCCATCAGCGCAACAGGAATGGTCACCACGGCAGCTCCAATGTATGGGATTAAAACTGAAAAACCTACTAATACACCCAACAACAAGGCATAGCGCAGATCCATGAATGTAAAGACGATAAAACTCATGGTTCCAACAATAAAAATCTCAACTACTTTTCCTCGAATGTAATTACCAATTTGTGCATTCACTTCAGTCCAGACACGATTCGCCAAATGACGCTCTTTTGGCAACCAACGCAAAGACCATTCAACAATACTGTGTTTATCTTTCATAAAGAAAAACAGCATAAGAGGCACTAAAATCAAATAGACCAAGAGTGCCGCCACATTGACTAATGAGCTGAACGACACAGAGACAATCAGTTCACCGACGCCCCCCATTTTCTCACCAAGCGACTGATAAATATCCTGCACCTGTGCAGCACTAATAAAGTTTGGGTATTGTTCAGGCAAAGATTCCATCGTCGTTTTAACTTTGGTTAACATGGTCGGCGCATCAGAAACTAGATTTTCAAGTTGCTTCCATATCAGGGGAATCAAACCTAGGCTCAATAATAAAGTGATCGATACAAATCCAGTAAATACCAATAAGACGCCAATATTACGGTTCAACCCTTTCTTTTCGAGAGCCTGAACGATCCACTCCAAAAGATAAGCCAACACGATTGCGACAAAAACCGGGGCGAGAATATCAGACAAGGTGACAACCAGACCAAATCCGGCCAACAAGATCATCAGCAATATAACCGCTTGCGGATCAGAGAAGTTTCTTTTGAACCAGCGGATGAATAATTTAGTCATAGGGCTCCCTGAGGGTACGAAAACTTTCAAACGGAAAATCTTGTTCGAGCCGAACTTCGACCAGCCAATCGCCGTTTTGTTCTTTTAAGCACGAATTAAATCGCTGCTTTTGCTCCAGTTTCTTCAAATCGGTGTAAAAGGTTTTATCCTGTATTATAAAGGCAAATACATCACCCTTTTTACCCTGTTTTAATTCTAGCTTAGCCTGTACCAATGACAATGGGCAACGAAGCTGACGGTAATCGAATTGTTTGGTTATTTTATTGATTTTCAATACCACCGCATAATGCTAATCTTGGTTCGGCTATTGTAAACTTAATCGATGGTGCTTAACACTTGAATTTCGTCATCTAAAGACTGAAAAATCAGGAACTTTCGACAATATTGGACCTCCAAGATCCAGCATGTAACTGAATGAATCTCTATGATTAAAGCAATTAGACAGTTTGTTTTGACCGCAGCTTCGCTAAGCTTTGTTATAAGCCTTGGAGCCATTGCTGCCAGTAATAAACTACCCGATATGGGAAGCAGTACTTCTCGAACACTCTCTGTCGCACAGGAACAAGCCATTGGCGATGAATATATTCTCGACGTTCGCCGTTACTTACCCTTGATCAATGACCCCTTGTCGGTAGATTACATCAATCATCTGGGATACAACCTGGTAGAGCAAAATCCGGAAGCCCAAGATCGACGTTTTTACTTTTTCCTGGTTAAAGATTCGACGCTAAACGCCTTTGCGCTGCCAGGCGGTTACATTGGAACCCACACTGGATTGATCACCGCCGCAGAAAACGAAAGTGAACTGGCGGCGGTCATGGGTCATGAAATTGCCCATGTGACGCAGCGTCACTTAGCCCGTCGACTGGAATTACAGAACCAACTCTCGTTTCCGGCGCTGGCCTCATTTATTGGGGCTATTCTGGTTGCCAGCAGAAATCCGGAAGCCGGTATTGGAATGATGGCTACCTCGCAGGCAGGCATGAAGCAAGCGCTCATTAATCATACCCGCGAAAACGAAAAAGAAGCCGACAGAATCGGAATTCAGGCCATGAGTCGAGCCGGGTACGATCCAGCTGCCGTGGCCGGTTTTTTTGAAAAAATGCAGTTGTCGACCCGATATTTACGCAAGCCCCCTGAGTTTCTAATGACGCATCCGGTAAGCCAAACCCGAATTTCTGATGCACGCGCCAGAGCTCGCTCGATGCCCGAGCCGAGAAACCCTGACTCGCTTGATTTCCATTTGATCAAGGCTCGTTTATCACTGGCCACGGAAGAGCCGTCATCAAAGCGCTACAAACAAAATATTAAAGAATACCAAGAGGGTAAGCTATCTTCAGAAGTGGACCGGTACTTTTTCGCACTTCAGTCGACAATTAACGAAGAATACGACACCGCCATCGAATTATTAACCCAGCTTTATATCGGACGTCAGCGAAACCTAATCTATTTGGTTAGCCTGGCAGAAGCCTACATAAAAGCCGGTAAACCTAAGAAAGCCATTCCATTCTTAGAGTCTGAACTTAAGACAACACCAACCAGTTACCCGTTAATTATGACTTACGCCCAGGCATTAATGCAGAATCAACAACCCATGGCCGCTCGCGCAATCTTGCTAGAACACGCCTACAAAAAAAATGCCGAACCCGAAATCTTTAAAATTCTTGGAGAAGCACAAAGTCAAGCCGGACTGGTCGACGAAGTTCACGAATCTCAAGGCCAATATCTATTTGCGATGGGAGATTTAGAAGGCTCGCTGGCCCAGTTTGAGCTAGCTCTGGGGCAAACCTCAGACGATCCTTATGCCAGAACCCGCATTCTAGCCAAAATAGATAAGATCAAATTCATACTGAAACAACGCAAATACCGCCGCTAGTCTAAAAAGGTGACCCAACGTCTGTGTTGAGCAAGTGTCAACATTTGTCACTTGACGCTATTGGTCAGACCAGATATGTTTAAAGAAATATCGATCAAAGGTCAGACCAATGGCAAATTACAAAGCACCCACAGAAGACATCCAATTTCTCCTCCATAAATGGCTCAATGTAACCGAGCACTACAAAAACTATGGTTTCGAAGAGGCTGCCGATCCCGAGCTTATCGACGCCATCGTTTCAGAAGGCGGTAAATTCGCTGAAGAAGTGCTGCTTCCCTTGAACCAGAAAGGCGATGAGCAAGGATGTAGGTTCAACAACGGAGAGGTCACCACCCCAGAGGGGTTTAAAGAAGCTTACCAACAATACTGTGCCAACGGCTGGCCCAGTTTGAGTGCCGACCCAGATTTCGGTGGACAAGGTTTACCCTACTCGCTATCAGTCGTCATGGCCGAAATGATCTCGTCTGCCAATATGTCTTGGGGAATGTACCCCGGATTGAGTCAGGGCGTGATCGAGGCGCTCAGCGCACATGGCTCTGATGAACAGAAGAAACGTTATTTACCACAGCTCGTCAGCGGAGAGTGGACAGGCACTATGTGTCTTACAGAGCCTCACTGTGGCTCCGATTTAGGCATTCTAAAAACCAAAGCTGAGCCACTCGGTGATGAAAAGTACAGTATTACTGGCACAAAAATATTCATCTCTGCGGGTGAGCACGACATGACGGACAACATCATTCATCTGGTCCTTGCCCGACTTCCTGATGCACCCGAGGGTACCAAAGGCATTTCTTTGTTCATCGTTCCAAAATATAGACTGGATACGAACGGTGGTATCGGTGAGCGTAATACCGTCACCTGTGGCTCCATCGAGCACAAAATGGGCATTAAAGCCTCGGCCACAGCGGTTTTGAACTTTGACGCCGCAGAAGGCTACCTGATTGGCGAAGCCAATAAGGGACTCAACTACATGTTCACCATGATGAATGCCGCCCGACTGGCAACAGGTCAACAAGGTCAAGCCATGACCAGCATTTCCTATCAAAATGCCCTTGCCTACGCCAAAGACCGACTACAAATGCGTGCCCTGTCCGGCCCGAAAGCGCCAGAGAAAGCGGCTGACCCAATCATTGTTCATCCCGATGTTCGACGCATGTTATTGACACAAAAAGCCTTTGCCGAAGGCAATCGTGCCATGGCTCTTTATGTTGCCACCCTGGTCGATACCGAAGAACGCGCAGAAGGCGAACGCAAAGAAAAAGCGCACAAAGAACTTAGCTTTCTAACCCCGATTTGCAAATCGTTTATGACCGAAACCGGCCACGAAGCAACCAACCTCGGCATGCAAATTCTTGGCGGCCACGGTTATATCGGAGAGTGGGGATTGGAACAGTTTGCGCGCGATGTGCGCATCACACAGATATATGAAGGCACCAACGGTATTCAAGCACTCGACTTACTGGGCCGTAAAGTACTGATGGACAAATTCAAAACCCTGCGTCGTATCCAGAAGAAGATCAAGTACTTCTGCAAAGATGCTGCCGCTGATAAAGCCTTGAAACCTTACGCATCGCAACTGAAAAGCCTGCTTGGCAAATGGTTTATGCTGACGCTAACGGTGGCCCGAAAAGCTGGAAAAGATCGCGATGAAGTTGGCGCTGCGGCTCACGACTACTTAATGTATTCAGGCTACATCTACCTCGGGTTTATCTGGTTACAACTTGCGCATACAGCGCGAAAAGACGATGACAACCCTCAGTTGGCCAACAGCAAACTGGCGACCTGTCAGTTCTATTTCGAACGTATCCTGCCTCGCGTTAAAACGCATGCAGCCAACATTAAAAGCGGTGCTTCCAACCTGATGGACATCGAAGACGAGTTATTTTAAGCATTAGTCAAACCGGGCAAGTAGAAAGTTTACTCAACCGACTTTCTTCTTGCCAAAACAAGTAATAGTAAAGCGGAAAGCCAGAAACTACCGCCCGAATCAGCTGGCACGTCTGAGCGTTTAGACAACCTGAAATGTTCAATCGCGGTACCCGCCGACTGTTCCCGATTGTTTACGGCAAACACCACTGAGTGCCAACCATCTTGCCAAAAATCGACTGCCGTGTTCGCTTTGATGGGCCACCTTTGCTGCTCAATAAATAAGGTTAGCGGCTCACAGTCGCTCGAAGAACAGGTGACGTTCAACTTGTTGTGTTGCTCATTCACATCAAAACGCAGGTGACCTTGTCCTTTAATCATCATCAAAGCATAGTCAGCGGATTCGTCTTCGACTTGGTCGTGTGCATCGGGATGATAGCTGACTCTTCGGTCAGAAAACCGCCAGTCAGACTTCGAGCTGGCATACCAGAAGGCCTCCAATCCAGATTCAAAAAACCACTGGTCTTTCAATGGCAACACCTGTGCAGACACTTTTACTTGACGCATGACTAACCCGTTTTCATCGAATATGTTTAGCGTCGACTGAATCCAATTTTGCGTGCTCTCTCCACCGAGAAATAAGGTCAAAGTGCAACTTTCGCCTCGATACAACACTTGCAAACACTCATTGTCCGAGAGTTGAAATTGGCTGGACGAGTCAGCCCACTCAAATTGCAGCAATCTATCCATACCACTATGATTGGTCAAGGTAAGGCGGGTACTGACATTGATTCCATCGGGTACTACTCCAAAGTCGACATTGGACTTTACCGACACTCCCTGTATGTGACTTAATATCCAGTTTTTGTAAGAAGATACATTGGTAAATACACTGGCGAACCCAGCAACATGACAGTCATAAGCCCAGCTGACAATGCCAAGGACGGTGGGCACACCGTTTTGTTCGATAACCAGAGGACTACCACTGTCGCCAAAGCAGGTTCCTTCATTCGGCGATTCGGCCTGGGCACAAAATACGGAAGACTCAAGCTCGAGCACTTCAACAGGTTTGCCACGCTCATGCCATTGCTTAAGCATGTCTGCTGAGCATTCTTGATTGGATTTCAAATAGAATCGCTGACCAACACGTTCCGTCGGAAAACGGCTCGCTTGAAGCAATTCAGCGGAAAACCCGGCACTCAATCCATTCAAAATGACAGACTCATTTGCCAACGAAACCTCGGAGTCGACAGCAACTTCCGACGACAGCCGCAGCAATGCAATATCATTCCTTACGAACTTGGCGTCCCAATCGGGGTGAAGAATACGCGTCGCAATCGAAACATGGCTAATTTCGTCGGTTGAAGGCTGCAACACACCGACACGCAACGAATTGACTTCCAGCACATCGACACAGTGCGCTGCAGTTAACACCCACTGAGAGTCAAGAAGCACGCCATAACAAAAACCGGAAGCGTCCGATGGTGACGACCGTAATTCGTCTTCATGAAAAATCTCGACGCTCGTCACGGCATGCGTTAACCCCGTCATCAACAACGCGATACAACAACTTGCCCTGAAAAGTATCTCTTTAATCAATATTAATTTCGCCAATATTTGCCGTATCTTCGCAATCATAGCAGAGTTAAACGCAATTATTGAGCTGAAAATTACCATCTGGATCTTTACGGTCAATTTTCTTAGACTGGCTCCTTTAAATAGCCTTCCGAGTTTTTTTATGAAAAAGTACCTGTACATAATTTCTGCAATGTGTTTCGTCAGCGCTGTGGCCAATCAGTCACCTCAGGAATGCGCCAAGATCATTGACAATATGGAGCGACTTACCTGTTACGATCGACTGTTCAAAGCCGAAATTCCGCAGATCAATCAGCCAAAAACTTTGCCAGCCAAAGCCCAAGAAGGCGAAGCCGAGACCGCGGGTCAACCCGCATCGCCAAAAGATCCAACCATGTTTGGATTAGAGCACACCATGGCCGATAAAACACCGGAACAGATTACAGCAACATTATCCGGCAGCTATAAGCTTTGGAAAAAAGGCATGTCTGTTAAGTTGAACAACGGTCAGGAATGGGAAATCTTAAGCAATCGAAAACTGTATCATGCCATTGATAATCCAAAAGTGACAATCGAGAAAGGTGCGTTTGGTGCTTTCTATATGGGCATTGACGGTGTCAACCGAAAACTCAAGGTTAAACGTTTAAAGTAAGTTCAGAGTTGAGTGGCAAGTTTTAATCTCAACGTTATTCATTGAGCGCTTAAATCTTTTGAATAATGAAACTTGCCTTTCTTGTCGATAATTATCGCCGAAATATCTTCCAATTGATTGATTAACTCAAGCCCTTCAACTGGCCCCATAACAAAAACGCTGGTTGACAAGGCATCGGCAGTGGTGGAGTCATTGGCAATAATTGACACACTAATACTGTTGTTCGATGAGCGGCCCGTTTTTGGATCCAGTATGTGGTGAATGCGTTCTCCATCCCGAATAAAAAAGCGCTCATAATCTCCGGAAGTCGAAATCGCGACGTTTTCTAAGGGCACTTGCGTCAAAACTTCACCATCTTTTCTGGGGTGTCGAATCCCAATTGTCCACAAACGCCCTCTTTTATCACCTAACAAGCGACTGTCGCCACCAGCTTTAACAAAAGCATGCGTGATACCATTGTTCTTCAAAATTTCGATACTGGTGTCAACCGCATGACCTTTGGCGATTCCGCCCAGGTCAATTTTAATGCCTGGCTTTTTAAACCGAACGGATAACTTTTGTTTATTCAATTCAATCGACTGGTAATTAATGAGGGATTTCTGCTGTTCGATAAACGCATCGCTCGGCGCTTTCTCATCGCGATAATTGTATTGATAACCAACACTGGCGTAAGTGATATCAAATGCACCATTGGTTATTCTAGAATAATGGTTTGATTGCTCCAGGAGTAAAAACAATTCTTTCGAAATGCCAACCCAACCTTCACCCGCTTTTTGATTGACCTGATACAACTCACTGGTTTTTATGTAGGGGCTCATCAGCTGATCAATTCGATTCATCTCTGCAATAACTTCTTTGATCAAGCGCCGTCCCTTTACTTCATTGGGTTCCCAAAACTCGACCTGGGCCTTGGTTCCCATAACAGTGAACACTTCTTTATGCCATTTCGCCTGAGCAGAAACCGTTAAAAAAAGCAAAATGGTTAAGTTTAATAATCGCATAGGTTGAGGTTACACTGAAAAAAGATTTCTAGATGACTCGAGAAACAAGGCTAGCGCTACCAGACTAGCCTTGAGGGAAAAAGTTAATTGAATAGTTATTTTCCCATACGGCGACATTTTGCTTACCAAAATTCAGTCGCTTGATGGCAAAGATTAACCGACGTTCGAGCTTAGGATCATTTAGCTCACTGCTTACAATACTCACATCAGCCACTTCACCCGATGGTAAAATTTTCAACCGAAACACAACCGTTCCTTGTAAAGTAGGGTCTTTTCGCAATGCGCGATTGTAAGCGGTAAAAATACTGCCCTGATTTCGATCGAAGACCAACTGAATGTTTTCGCTGGTTCGGGCGCCGCCTTTGGTTCCGGCAGACGCTGTTGAGGCTTTTCGCTCAACCCCTTGAATTTTACTGGTCACTGCTGTTGTGCCAGACCCTTTAAGCGCACCGCCACCGCCTTTACTTGAGCTGGCTTTAGCGACGTTAATACCACCGCTGTCTTGAAGCGCAGAGTCGCCAATGATTTCACGTTTGGTCTCTGTCGCCTGAGCACCACTTTGGGTCAATTCGGTTTGTTCGGTCAACTCGGTAACCGTCGTGTTGTCACGTAAATCGGAGAACACATCAAAAACAGCGGCTTTTTCTTTCGCGACTTCTCTTGCAGCTTCCCTTTCTGGCTCAGGCTCCGGATCGAACTTAGGCTCGGGTTTCGGTTCCGGCTTTGGCTCAGGCTTAGGTTCGGGCTTTGGCTCTTCCTTTTTCTCTTCTGGCTTGGGCTCTTCTTTCTTTTCTTCTTTCGGCAACTCGGGCTCAGGTGGCGGTGGCAGTTTTTCTTTTTTCTGTTCGATCACCAGCTTGACCAATCGATCGGGCACTTTATTAATGACTCGAACATCTTCGGGTACGTCTATCCATGGAATTAACACACCAAAAATTAAACACAGCGCCAGCGCCACCAATAAAATTTTGCGAAAGCGATTGCTCTCCTCCTCGGAGCGCTCCCAAGGCAACAGAGGCGATACTTGATGAAAGTAGCTGTTCATAAGTCTACTCAGAAGCCTCTTTTTCTTTAGTTTGTTTAACAACCGCCAGTGAAATGTCTTTGTAATTAGATTCACTTAAAGTGTACAAAATGCGTTTTAGTAATTTATACGGAATTTCTTTATCACCCATAATGGTTACTTGACCCGGATCAGAGGTCGACGCGTTAATGCCCAATCGCTGACGAAGTTGAAACTCCAGTTCTTCTTTTAAGCTGGGAATAATGTTTTCTTCACTGTCCATTACCGCATTCGCTTCGGCGATCTTGCGCCCCTGCACAATTAAATTATCGTTGTTGACCATAATCAATAATGTTTCTTCGGGGGCTTTTTCTGACGTCGACTTAGGCAACTGCACGGCCTTGGTTGAAGGTAATTGCTCAACCGTCGAAGAGTTCACAAGCAAAAAGAAAACCAGGATAGTAAAAATATCCATAAGCGAAACCAAATGCAGGCCACCTTTGCCATGCCGCTTGTGATGTCGCTCCATTCTTTTTGCGCGCACTGACAACTTCATTTACTGGCCCTCCCCTTGCTTATCGTAAGCAGGTGGTGCACTTCCAATCGAAATGTCAGGGAATAACTCGCCATAAATAATTGTTTTGGTGCTGCCATCGGATTCTTCCGTGGTCATGGCACGAACAGAATCCATGGTCTGGATCAGCACGTCGTACTCAATGTTTTCTTCGAGCAATAGTGTTACAGAAGTCTCGTCAGCAAAATCGGGAGATGCCTTAATCCGCTTTAAAGAGTCGTTCAGTTTCTTAAAATCGTAACCATCTTCGGTATTGGGAATGGTGACGAATCCTCCACTGCCACGCTCGGCAATTTCCAATCGCTCCTTTCTAACAATCACTTCAAGTGCTTTAACGGGTTCGTCAGGTTTGTTTTGCGCAGCACTGGTTCCTGGCAGGTTCAAGTTTAAAATAGACACTTGTGAGAAGACCGCCGTTATTAATAGAAACGGAACAAGCACAACCATCAAATTCATAAAGGCTGTGATATTTAAGTCGGCGTTGACTTCTCGGGAGCGCTTAGCTCGACGCTGCCACATAAATCACCTCTTACGCTTGTGGACGAACAGCAGTTTTTGCTGCGGGTCGTTTTTGCTGAGATTCCACGGGCTTTGCCGAGCGAATAACATTAACAAACTTTACCGAGGCCATTTCAAGGCTATCAATGATTTCTGTTGTTTTGGTTTGTAAAAAGGTAAACGCCAACAACAATGGAATGGCCGCCATCAAACCAAACGCCGTCGTATTCATCGCAACCGAGATACTGGCCGACAACAAGTTTGCTTTCTCTGATGGGTCAACGTTGGCAACCGCGGTAAAAGCCGCTATCAGACCGAGTATGGTTCCCAGCAATCCTAACAAGGTCGCTATGTTCGCAAACGTCGCCAGATATTGGGTGCGCTTTTCGAGACGAGGCATAATTTCCATCAAACCTTCTTCCATCGCCATTTCTAAATCGTCGTGACGGCGCGCCTGACTGAATTTACTCAAGCCATAGGCCAAAATTCGCCCTAAGGCAGCGTTCGAGTTCGATGCCATATTCAGCGCCTGTCGAAAATCGCCTTTATTCAGCATGGGCAAAAGTTTCTTCCAGACGCTTTGATTTTTGCGCTTAACCAACTCGAGATAAATGAACCGTTCAATCGCAATGGCCAAGCCAATCGCCATCACAATCAAAATCGGATACATAAAGGCCCCGCCTTCCTGAAAAAACTCCACGACGACCATAAAAAAGCCTTTCTCTTCTGCTGGCGCAGCGGTCGTTGCACTTTGCGTCAGTGCAAGCAATGCCAACCCCTTCATGTTTACTCTCCGTTTCTATTTGAGATTAATAAAAGAAATCAGTATATAACATGCAGATCTACATGTTATACAAAACCTCTGAAAATGAGATAAATATCACTGTTCGCTATTCGATTCGTCGGTCGGCTCAGACTGTAACTGACGAAACAGGTTGACCCTACGTTTGAAAACGTTACTTTCGACCGGCCCATAGACTTCGTCGACAATACGCCCCTGTATTGGCGAAACATCATTCGCCGGCCCTTTTTTCCAAGGGACGATGTAGAGCACATTAGGCAACTCTTTGTTACCCTTGATGGTCAAACCGAGTGTTGAGTCTCGTACCACCGTGGTTGCCTGCTGTTCATTTTGAGATTCCGCCGCTTGAAGTGATAGCGGCAATAACATGACTAGCAAAAATAACACTTTCATTCGCTGTTCCCCTCGGGAATTCGTCGTTTCAATTCGACAATCCAGCCAGACACTTTTTCATCGCTCTCAACCAAATCTAAATATTGCTCAAAGGACGTTAATGCCAAAATATAGTCTTGTAAATACAAGTCTGCCAATATCCCCAAATTCAAATAGGGTTTGGCGTATTTGGGTTCAACATCAATTGCCTTTTGGTAAGATTGTTTTGCCTGCTCAAACTCCCCTTCCAAACGACTGATATAGCCTTTCAAATTTAAGGCCGGAGGGTATTCTGCTCGGAGACTCAGCGCTGCATCGACGTGCTCCATGGCATCGTCAAAATCATCTTGCCGAATATCAATCAGAGCCCTGTTTAGTTCAATCTGAGGGTACTCTCGGTATCGCTCGTTTGCAGACTCTAGCAGTTCATCCGCCTCATCGAACGAGTCTTCATTGGCAAGGGTTCGTGCTTGATTAAGAATCTGCTGCAAACCACCGGGTAAATCTTCTTGCAAAAAGGCCGGCGCGTCGGGATCCGCTTGTCGTCCAGTACCAGCACATCCCACCAGAATTAAACCGATTAATACCAGACTCAGGATTCTCATTGCACAGTTCCTCCAAACCAAGTTTCAATCAACTCTTGCTTGTTGTAGCGAGCAGGTTGCAATGTAGCTAACGCATCGAAGGAACGTTTTACCCAGTCATCGTAAACATTTTGCATTACGCGTGCCGAGTTGGATGAGAAAATCTGAATCGCTTTTTCTTCGATCGGAAAAGCCTGATCTTCAATAATAAACTGATATTCTTCAAGCTCCAGCTCACTCATACCCGGAGGCCGCTCAGAATTCAATATGGCGCGCGCCAGATTTAAATACAATTCACCTACCCGATGCGTACTGGCGGTAGTAAACTCCGCCACCTTAAATTTGGCTATGTTGCCATAAGCTTGCAAAGCCTTATCCATGGCTTCTCGTTTGCGCGTTAATGACGCTTTAAGCGGTAAAGAAAGTTTAATCGCCTGATACCTTTCGTATAAAGGTTCAGCCAACTCAAACGCAGAACGGGCAGCCAGATAACGCGTTCGGTCGGTATTTTTATTGCCCGCCGCTCGATAACTGCTAACAATTTTATTACGCCAAAAATTAACCTTTCCTGTCTCACCGAGCGACTGATACAACTCAACCAGTTTTGCCCGCGCTTCCATTGATTGCACAAAGGGCTCGGGATAACGATTAATGTAAGTCTTGAAGGCATCGATGGCTGCCCGATTATTGTTCGCTTTCAAATACAAATCTGAGACGTACCATTGAATGTCTCTCGCCTTGTTCGGATCTTGTGTATTGGTTGCAATCCGCTGGTAAGCCGATGCTGCATCAGACCATAGCTCCAGCTTTTCATAGACCAGTGCCAACCGCTCGTCCAACCCTTCGGCCAGAGGGTGCTGGCTGAAGCGCCCGCGAAATCCTTCCAGTGCAATTTTTGCCGGTTGCCACTGTTCCTGTTTCATCAACAATATGGCAGCATCCAACTCTGCGTTGGGTCGAATACTGGCATTCGGCTCTACTGCGACCATGCGTTGATATTCGGCAATGGCCTGATCGATTTGTTGCGCCTCTTTTAATACCTCGGCTTGTTTATAAATGGATTGAGCTCTGCGCTCGCGAAACTCTTCGGTCTGCGCTTGGTTCAGAATAACCTCCGCAAGAACGCGGGTGATGGCTTTCTCCGCTTCTGGGTATTTTTGTTTATCGAATAATCCATTTGCAATGATCACTTTGGCCCGATCGGTTTGCTGTTTATTCTGTTGCCCCGGTAATGCCAATAATTTTTCCGACGTTTGCACCGCTTCGTCGATTCTATCGAACACCAACAATTGTTCTGCCGAACGCAACAAGAGTTCACCAGCTCGAGGCGAATTTGGGAAAAACTCGGCAAACAACAACGTATAATTAATGACTTGTTCTTTGTATTGTTTGATTTGTTCCGTGTTTTCAGGTTTGGTAGCCTTCTCCAATGCCTGATAGCTAAGCAATATATTGTAAGCCGCTTGCTCACGTTTTGCGTACGACTTGTACTGATAAGCAATAATATCGAACTCTTTGATCGCACTTTGATACTCTTCTGCGTCAAATAGCGCCTCTGCCATTAAGAAGTGATAGGGCGCGACTTTCACTTCTTCGGTAAGTAACTCCAAAAAGTGACTGTACCATTCAGCGGCGACCAGATAACTCTGTTTGTTTTTGTTGCGTTGAGCTTGGGCATGATAATGACTCGACACCTCTTCCAGATTGGTAATCACACTGGGTTTTAATGTCATTCTCAACGGTTCGTCAGCTTTCTTCCAATATTCGCTTTTTACCCCAAATTGCGTCAAAAACTTTTCTTTTGCAGGAAGTACTAGCGATGGGAAACCACCGTCGACAAAAGTTTTAACAACACTTAACTGGAAAAACGCCGCTTTCGGGTGTAATGGGTTTTCCGTCACAAATGCGGTATAAGTGTTTGCCGCATCTTGAAACCGCTCTTGGTTTAAATACAACTCGGCAAGGTCGGCGTAAATTTCGTGTTCGTAATCTTTTCGACCATTGTCCGCAAAATATTGTTTCACCGACTCCGGTCCTTCCAGATGATAAAAAGATAACGAAATGGCTCGACTGGTATCTTTGACCAACTCGGCGGTCACTCGTTTTACATCATCTTTCAAGTCACTGCCTGATTTTAATCGCTCTAGCAAGGGGAAAAAATTTTCCAGCGCGCTCACATAATCAAAGGTTTTAAATCGCGACCAACCGTTTTTGTACAGAGCTTTGTCATAAAAGTCGGAGTCTTTGCCCTGAGTTAGGACATTTTGGTATGCTTCAGCGGCGTTGCGGTATTCCTGGCGTAAAAAATACGCCTCGCCACGACGAAATTGAACTTCGACCCATTCCGGAGATTCGTTATGCTCGACCACCAGCTCGTCTAATTTTTGCAACGATTCATCGGAGCGTCCATCAAGCGCTAACGCACGTGCAAGTTGATAGCGAATGGAAGCGTCGTCGGCTTGTTTCGGGTACTCGCTGATCACCTTTTCGTACAACTGAGCTGCCCGCTCGTAACTGGCTTCTCGCATTGCTTTGGGTAAGCTTTCTAACGACTTTCCTTCGGCCAGCTCCGCGTTCTTTTCTTCCGCCAGTCGCATGTTTAAATCGGCCAGTCGACGCATCGCTTGTCGACGTACTTCGCCATGGGGAGACTCCATCAACCTGAGATAAGAATCGATAACCTGATTGGCGTCAACATTATCAATACTCGACTCCGGAACAACGACCTCTTTTTCTTCGACAAACTCAACCGTCGGCTCAAGTTCAGACAGAGGAATTTTACCACCGCCCGAACGCCCCAAGCCAACCAAGGCACAAGCGTTAATTAGAAGAACTAAAACAATGGCAAGACTGATTCGCTTCATTGACGACGCTCCAACATACGGTTGATCGCCTCATCTTGTATTTTTGCTATGGACAGTTCAGTTTGTGCCAACAAAAAGTCAAGCTCCTGCTTTCTTTTGTCTAACTTCTGCAATAAAACTTGTTCCATCGACTGGCGTGAGGATTCTACCTGAACTTCAATCGACAATAGGAGATTGGTCATTTGATCTTTTAGCCGAATAATACGTCCATCGTAATTCAAAAAACGCGAACTCGCTTTTTGTCCCGAAGATTGAATTGAGCGGCTTTGCTGCTGCAACTGTGACAATGCCTCCTTGGCACCTTTAATTTCCGATTTAAGACGGTGCATTTTCGGACCGTAACGTTCGGCAATTTGCCACATTAACGCACCATAGGCACGTCGCCATTGCTCTCGTTGATCGTCCATGTCAAACTGCCCTTCGGGTAAGGCATCCATCTTTTCTTTTACCCGCATCAAATCGTGATAAATGTCGAGTTCTTCCTGATTCGCCAACAACCATAAATTATCACTCTCAATTTGCTGATTCGCGATGGCTTCAAGCTGCTGGTAAGTTCCAATAAAATCCTGATTCAACATCTGGCTTGCTTGCTCATCAATTCGTGGTTTCAAAGTGTCGTAACGCAATTGATGATTGGCCAGCATCTGTTCAAAAACCGGAAGTTGACGTTGCCACCGCTGAAGAACTTTCTTCAGGTGAGACATTTCTTGGAATCGTTGGAAATATTGGCTGAATTCATTACTCGAAACAACTTCTTGCAAGTAATACTCAATCGCATGTCCGGTTACAGGCACGTCACCCTGCGCCCACTTTTCGAACACCTTATCGCCAAAAATACCTCGACTGTCGAGCCAGCGTTGAAACAACGCCTGTTTCAAATCGGCTTTAGCATTCTCAATTAAAGTCAGCTGTTCACCAAAGGACGCTGCAGCGGTTACGAAAGCTTCCAACGCTTCTCTTTTCGCACCATTTTTATAATAGGCAAACGCCAGCGCCATGGTGGCTTCCTGAACCGCAGGGTCGCGAGGATCCCTACCTATCAGTTCTTGCCAATGAGTGATCGCTTTTGCCAACTCACCCGATTCATAATACGACCACCCCAAAGCTAAAATTGCCCGATTACTGTAGGTTCCTTTCAACCGCACGTTCAGTAAGTATTCACGGGCTTTTTCAGACTGTTTATTTTCAAGAAAATAATAGCCCATGGCCAAATTTGCACGGTCAAACAAGGTTCGTTCGACGTCGTTAGAATCACGCGTTGGATAAAGATTATCAAACAGTTCATTGGCCTCATCGAGCTGACCACTCTGTAATAAAAACACCGCCAAGTTAAATTGCGCAAACTTGCCTTGCTGAGAATCTTCTGAAATTTGCTGCAACAATATTCTGGCCTGCTCCAAATCACCCTGCTGAAATGCAATTTGAGAACGAATCAACAATGCATCGTTGACCAGTTCGGGAGGTAGGTAGTCAAAGGTTCTACTTAAATGCTGCTCAGCCTGGTTAAGCTTACCGTTTAAATAATGTGTTTTAGCCAAGTAAAATCGAACCTGAGCCAACTTTTCATTTTGAGAGTCTTCATCGAGCAAATTAACAAATATCGCCTCTGCTGACTCCAACATGCCATAACTGAGGTACATCACCCCACGTAATAATTCCAGATGTTGTTTGTGCTCCAGCACTTCATTACGATGTTCTGCGACATCCAGTCGAGTTAATGCCGAGAAATAGTTACGCTGATAGTAATCGAATAAAATCTCACCAAAAGCCAGTTCTTTCAGTTTGATCTTTGCATTGGATTCCAGGGATAAAATTGCCGGCGTTCGCTCGGTTTCTGCCAGCACCAAACCGACGGAACAAAGGTACATCAGGCTGGCCAAAATACTGATTCGCTTGCGCAATTGAAAATGTCGCATTACTGCTACCACGGTCATTGTGCTAGATTAATTCCACTGCTTAACAGATAGCACCGGCTGTTGCTTTGACGCATCGTCTCTAATTTGAACTTCAATCAGTTTGGCATCGGTATCTTTTTCAAAGGTGTCACTGACGGCAAGCTTGTACTCGCGGTTTTCCGGACCGTACCCCATCACGATGGCCACCACCTCATGCTCACCGGTGGTGAAATTGTCGACATGCAACCGTTGCACTGCACCGCGTTTTAGCGCGTCCATTTCACGGTCAGTGTACAAATATTGAGTCACCCACTCACCATCAACTTTGAGTTTAATGCTGTCGAGCTTGAAGAAATACCCCACATCCACTGATACAAAAAACGCAACTTGGGTCGAAGCCGGAAACAACAGATCTTCTTCCAAAATGAACAATTCACGATTGATCGAAAGAACCTGCTTTTTCAATTCTTCAAGGGAATCGGCGACCGGCTTATCTTGCTCTGCAGCAAAAACCGAGGCAGCACAAAAATTAACCACCAAGATAAACAACAATAAACAACGCAATAAGCGCATGCTAAATTCCACCTGTGAACTGTGACTGACTTTTTATAATTGATAGCGCATTATGCGTAAAAAATCCTAGTTAAAACTAGCACTTGCGCACAAAATCATAAAATTAAAGAGTCTGTTTCAATTTATTTATCGCTGAGACTACCGAATCCAAGTTCTGTTTACCATAGATAGGGCCCAACAGCTCGCCATCCGGTGAGATTATAATCATAGCAGGCAATTTATTCGGTCGCTTAAAAGGTACCACCGGCTGAGGATTTGTCGCGACCATTGGGTACTCGATGGAATACTTGCCTTTTGCTGCGATAAGTTGCTCATTCGCCACAGGTTCATAGCTGAAAGCCAGCAATGCCAAATTATGAGTGTCTTTTTTGTGGTGTAACTCGTTTAACTCCGGAACTTCTTCAAGACAAGGCTTACACCACTCTGCCCAAAAGTTTACCAGCAGCCATTGACCTCGATAATCGGAAATCGACTTGACTTCGCCATCGAGAAGCTGAAACTCAGAATCATCAGTCAAATTAGAACACGACGTCAGGTAAAAAAAACTGATTAGAATCAGTGACAAGCGAAAACCTGAGCTATTATTACAAGTGGAAACAAACAAAGTTTGACGGCCTCTTAGGTTTAATGGTACTTACTATCTCCATGTGAGTTTAAGAACATAGACTGCCCGACTAATATTTAAACGCTAAGTCGCAACTGTTATGGTGGTATTGTTGGCTCTTAAACACTTCGGACAAACTATGCATTTAATTAACGACGAATACAAGATAAGTGGACTCGAATGGAATCACCAAGACTAACCTATCCAACACAACAACAGGGACAGCACTTACTGGTAGAAACTGAAACTGCCGAGCTGAAAAACTGGCTTAAATCGCTGCCTTATGGCGACATGGGCCGAGCCGTTCCAGAAGTTTGTCGTGCCATTGCCAGTTTAAATCGGACCCAAATCAGTCAAGGCCAACGTAAAGAGTTGGTCGCTTTGTTCGACAAAACTTATTCACAAATATTCGAAGCTTACCGCCCCAACGCACCGCATATTGTAAGCGCCGAAATTCGGCGGAAAGAACACAATCAACTCCACCAACTCACTCGCGAGATGGCTTTTGCGCACAAAATAGTCACCGATGGCGAGGTCAAAAAGCGAAAGCTTTTTGGTAAAAACAAAGATCTGATCCGCTCCATCAATTTATCATTACATTATCTGGGCATTCTGTTGATGGAGCATTACGAGTCTTACAGCCCAATTCCGGTTTACCTATGGCGCGAATGCAATGGGTTGTATGCCTATGCTCAGAAGAAACAAATCGAAGACGTCAAAGTGTTTGAGGACGGTTACTTTCAATGTTTACCTACTATCGAACAGACCTTTGCACGGACCTGTCTGATGTCTTTATCCGACCCCTACCATTTGTCACAGGGGGAACATTGGCAATTGTACAAATACCTCGAACGCTGGTCCTATCTGTGCGAATTTTCAGAGGATCAGGACGACTTTTCCGAAAGCCAGTGCTTCGTGGTGTTGCAGAACAGTCAATTAAAACCCGAATACAGTGCGCAATACGATGGCGATCCTATGGATGATGATGCCTGCTTCATGTTAACAGTCGAAGTTATTCGACAGTTAAGGTATCACCTGGACGAACTGTCTCAAAGTGATGATATTCCTGAAGGGTTTTATAAAAGCATTCGCCCGGCATCGGCGCGTTCGTTGCTTGAACATATGGCCGCACATTGGAACGCAAAGGTCGAACGCAAAGGTCGCCGCTACCCGGTTATCACGCGCCTGGACATCATTTGGGGCGTTCACCCGATTCATACGTTACTGCAGAAACACCGAGTATCGCCCGATTCGACCCACTGGGACGCTTCGACCATCAGTTCCTTCCTCGAACAGGAACACAGTGTTCCCCTAAAATGGGATGCGTCGAATGTCAGTGACGGTGGTATAGGAATTTCAACCCACAAAAACATTGCTCATCAATTACGAGTCGGCGAGCTGGTCATCATACGAGAGTACATCGATAAAAAACCTTCGTTCCGGTGGCGACCGGCAATTTGTCGCTGGTTGTTTGGTGATGAGAACCAGGGAACCAATGCCGGTCTGGAGTTCATTGACGGAACCCTTGAACCCTGTCGCATGAATAACAAACTGGCGAAATCGAAACATTCCGCCGGACAGGTTGCGCTTTTATTTCGCCCTCACGGCGCAACACTGGACGATCCAACCTCTATCGTAGCGACACGTGGTACCTACAAAGATGGTCGCGACTTTATTCTGAGGTTAAAAAATAAAATTGAGAACATTAAAACCCGCAAACGCACCATTGTGACGCCTTGCATCGAATTGTTTCAATATCAGACCTTTGAAGTGGTCGAAGTGGAAGAAGAATCAGAAGAGGACAAACTGGACGAAGGCGTCATTCCCTGGACCAGCATTCCCAATTACGAAGATTCCGAAAACGACAAAGAGAATCCAAACGAAATTAATCTCGATTCGATTCGGCTACCAGGGGATCACTGAGCTTATTCATCAGCGCAGAGCGACCTTGTGAAATGAGCTCTGCCAACTCTTTATCCACTTCAGATAACAACTGGATTGTATTTTCATCGGGCAACTCCTGAATGCCCGCTTCAATTATTTCCGAAAGCTGGTAACTCTGCGAATCACCCGCCAAGGTATATCCGCCGCCATCCAGTTCACTGATCAATTTTGCATGACTCAACTTCTCAACCACGTACATCAGGGTATCGATTTGAACATTATCTAACTCTCTTTGTATGCGTTTGAAATCGACCAGTTCACGCTGCGCCTGAGAATTTACCAGCAGCTTTAACACTCGAGCGGCAACGATAAACGGATGACTGCTGGCTTTTTTCTCCTTCAACTGAAACACATCGAGCGCATGGCAAATTTCTGCGCCAATTAACAGAATCATCCAGGATGCCTGCATCCAGATAATAAACAGAGGCACCGACGCCAATGCGCCATAAATTAACTGGTAGGTTGAAAACTTTTTAACAAATAATCCAAAGCCCCACTTCACCAGCTCAAAAGCAATGGCGGTAAAAATAGCCGCAATGGCTGCGTGTTTAATTTTTACCCGTCGATTAGGAACCGCAATGAACATAACCGTAAAGGCCGTAAACGCCATAACTAACGGAATTAATCGAGATAATAGACTGTTCTTATCTTGAACCACATCCGACACCAAAGGCAGCGATGCAAAGTATGAACTGACCGCAAGGCTCAAAGCCAATAACAAGGGGCCCATGGTCAACACCGCCCAGTAAACCAGAAAAACCCGAACCGGAGAGCTTTTCTTTTTAACTTGCCAGATACGATTGAATGACGAATCAATGGTGTGCATGAGCATCATCGATGTGACCAACAAAAATATCGCACCAACAGTGGTTAAACCCTGAGTATTTTTTATCGAGCTATTAATAAAGGTTTGAACAGTCTGCGATGATTCGGGCATCAAGTTACTGAATATTAATTGTTGAACATCGGCTTCCATTTCCTGAAACTGTGGAAATAACGACAGCAACGCTAATACCACGGTTAAAAACGGAATCATTGACAACAAACTGGTGACCGTTAATTCAGCCGCAATTGTCCGACAATGATCTTTTTCAAATCGGTCAAAGGTAAAGGCGACAAATTGTTTCAACCAAACGAGCTTTTCTTCCATCCGTAATTCAGCCTACAATAGCCCCTGAAATGAGAATTCAATTAATTAGAGGTTTGACTATGTCAGAGTATACCATTTACCACAACCCGCGCTGTTCAAAATCTCGCCAAACACTTGAGTTGTTGCGTGAAAACGGGGTTGAACCAAAGGTTGTTGAATACCTGAAAACGCCCCCGAGTCAAAAAGAACTGACCCAGGTTCTCAAACTGTTAAACAAGCAGCCACAAGAGCTGATGCGTAAAAAAGAAGCTGAGTACAAAGACGCTGGCCTCAATGATGATACATTATCGGTCAAAGAACAAATCAAACGCATGGTCGAAAATCCTAAAGTTATCGAAAGACCGGTTGTTTTTTCTGACACCAAGGCGGCGATTGGTCGACCTCCAGAAAGCGTTTTGGACATTCTTTAATGACCAACATACTGGTACTCTATTACTCTGCGGGTGGTGCAACCAAACAAATGGCCCGTCTGATTGCTCGCGGAGCAGAATCTGCTGGCGCAACGGTTGCCCTTCGCACGGTTCCCCGTGTTTCGGCGACCACCGAACAGCTCGAAAGTGAACTGGCAGATTCGGGTGATCCTTTTGTGTCGCTCGACGATTTATCCAGCTGCGACGCAATATGTCTGGGCAGTCCAACGCGGTTTGGAAATATGGCAACGCCGCTAAAATATTTTTTAGAGCAAACCAGCGAACAGTGGTTAACGGGCACTTTGTCCGGTAAACCGGCCTGCGTCTTCACCTCAACAAGCAGTCTGCACGGAGGCCAGGAATCGACACTTTTATCGATGATGTTGCCTTTGCTTCATCATGGTATGTTGATATGCGGACTGCCTTATTCTGAAACCGACTTGTTACACACGCGAACAGGCGGCACGCCATACGGAGTGAGTCACTTCGCCGGCAACGACAGCAATAATCCGATCAGCGATGAGGAAAAACGATTGTGTAAAGCTCAAGGGCAACGCATCGCCAACTTCGCTCAAAAGCTAAAACAAGAATAACCCTATGACTTTAACGCAACGATTGACCCTTTGGCATCGCTTAACACAAACCAGTTATTTTTTGTTAATCGCCATTCTTGTCTTATGGGCCTATATCTACCCATCCGAGACTTTTTCATCTCATTTAGTTGCGCTGGTTTGGGTACTACCACTGCTATTTCCCATGCGAGGTATATTAAAACGACAGTTTTATACCTACGCCTGGGCGCAATTTCTGAATATGCTCTACTTTTGTCACGCTACCGTTTATATGATGACCAGTAAAACAGAGTTTATTTTCGCAACAATAGAACTCCTGCTGGTTCTGCTTTTCTTTAGTGCTTCGATAGTCGCCATTCAAATTAAAAAGAAAATAATCGCACAGGAATCTTAAATCCGGCTGAATTAAGAGCCGCCAGCCATGGTGTACGCTTGGGATTCTCGCTCCATGGCCTATACTTAACTCATCGGTGTCGTGTCATGGATATCCACAGATGAGTAGACAGAGCCTGTTTGCGTGCTGGTTACTCGCATCATTAGCTTTCATCTATGTTGCGAGCGCCGAAAGTATTGCAAGCGCCGAACCACAGGTCTACCGTTTAACGGTCAATGGTGCCATTGGCCCGGCCACCAGTGACTATATTCAAAAGGGACTGGACACCGCATCGACGTCTGACGCGCAGTTACTGATCATTGAGATGAACACTCCAGGCGGGCTCGACTCCTCAATGCGTGACATCATTCGAATGATACTCGACTCATCGGTTCCAGTTGCTACCTATGTATCGCCCAAAGGCGCACGCGCTGCCAGTGCTGGTACATTTATTTTGTACGCCAGCCACATAGCAGCCATGGCTCCAGCCACCAACCTGGGTTCGGCAACACCGGTTTCACTTGGCGGCACCACACCCAATCCCTCGGGCCAGGATAGTGACGCGTCCAACCAATCGGATGATTTGCGACGTAAAGTTGTTAATGATGCTGTCGGCTACATCAAAGGCTTGGCACAATTACGCGGGCGTAATGAGGAGTGGGCAGCCAAAGCAGTTGAAGAAGCCGCGAACCTCCCCGCCACGGAAGCGTTAGAAAACAACGTCATCGACTTAATAGCCACAGACATTAACGATCTGGTTCGCCAAAGCAACGGCCGGACAGTGGAGGTGAAGGACAAACCGAGAATAATTCAACTCGATGGCAGTAAAATAATTAACCTCGAACCCGACTGGAAAAATAAAATTTTATCGGCCATTTCCAGCCCGAATGTCGCTTACGTCCTTTTAATGGTCGGCATCTGGGGCATCATTTTAGAATTCTACCAACCGGGTGGCATGGTTGCCGGAATTGTCGGTGCTATTTGTTTATTTGTTGCCGCCTATTCGTTTCAAATGTTACCCATAAACCTGGCCGCGGCAGGCCTTATCATTCTCGGGATCGGCTTGATAGTCGCCGAAGCTTTCGCACCGAGTTTCGGTGCACTTGGTGTTGGCGGTTTGATCGCCTTAATTGTCGGTTCGTTCATGCTAATGGAGTCAGACTTACCCCACTTTCAAATTTCGACCTCAATACTCATTGCGTTTAGCGTTATTACAACCGTTATTACCGGGTTAATTATCGTTATGGCGTACCGTTCGAACACCCGACCCATTGTCAGTGGCGAACACGAACTGCTTCAATCAATCGCGACCGCGGTCAGTGATTTTGATGGCAAAGGCCGCGTCTATTTGCGCGGTGAGGTTTGGCAAGCGAAAACCGAACAACCCGTCAGGCAAGGGCAAAAGTTAAAGGTTACTGCAGTCGAAGGACTGATTGTAACTGTTTCACCGGAGGACACTTAAAATGTTTTTGCAATCTACCTTTATTATTCTGGCCATTTTTCTGGTCTTATTGATCAGTACATTTCGAATTCTGCGCGAATACGAACGCGGCGTTATTTTTATGCTTGGACGATTTTACAAAGTAAAAGGTCCGGGGTTAATTATCGTTGTGCCTATTATTCAACAAATGGTTAAAGTCGACTTAAGAACCATCGTCATGGATGTGCCAACGCAAGACGTCATCTCACAAGATAACGTTTCAGTTAAAGTTAATGCTGTGCTTTACTTTCGAGTGGTCGATGCACAACGCGCAATAATCAATGTTGAAAACTTTTTTGACGCCACAAGCCAACTGGCACAAACCACATTACGTTCGGTTCTGGGGCAGCACGAATTGGATGAAATGTTATCAGCCCGAGATAAACTCAATGAAGATATACAGGAAATTTTAGATAAACAAACCGACGGTTGGGGCATAAAAGTCGCCAACGTAGAAATCAAGCACGTTGATCTTGATGAGAGTATGATTAGAGCCATTGCCAAACAGGCCGAAGCCGAACGTGAAAGACGCGCCAAAGTTATCCACGCCGAAGGCGAATTACAAGCTTCAGAAAAACTTTTAGAAGCCGCGCAAACGCTCGCCAAGCAACAGGAAGCCATTCAACTTAGATACTTAAGCACCCTTTCAGCAATTGCAGGCGACAAAACGTCAACCATCGTTTTTCCGCTACCCATCGACATTATGAACAAGCTTACCAAATGAGTGGGAGCTAAAAATCACAGACTGATTACTCGCATAAGGAGGTTCCTTTTTACGCTACAGAAACAGCATCACTCAATCTGAATTGCGACCAGACAAATGCTTAATCGTAAGACGTTTTAACCGATACTCGGTTTTGCTCAACCGCATCTTCGAGAGAAACCGTCAATAGCGATTCAACTTGTTCAAGTTCGGTTAAATTTTCATTTTGCACCGCCACCCAACAGTTACGTCGCTTTTTACCAAGATAAAGTGCAGCATCGGCCAAACTGATCAACCGCGTCCATAAGGTAAGATTATCGGTATCAATAAATGGGTACTTGACAACGCCTATGGTGCAGGTGACTTCCAGCGGCTCGTGGTTAGTGACCATAAAAGGTACGCTACTAATGGTTGTTAAAATACGATCGGCCAATTGGTAGGTTCGTTGGTTATTATCGAGTCGAGCGACAAAAACAAACTCCTCGCCCCCCCAGCGTACCAATAAGTCTGTGTCACGGGTCACTTGCTGAATACGTCGGCTGACTTCTTGCAGCACTTCATCACCCACTTGATGGCCATAGGTGTCGTTAATTCTTTTAAAATGGTCAATGTCGAAAATATAAATGCCCAACGCCATGTCTTGATTGCTTTTAAAGGCACGATTGATAAACGCCAATTCTCGCTCAATGTTCTGCTCCAGATAACGCCGATTCCCCAGCTTGGTTAGCGAGTCACGAACACTCATTCGTTGAAACTGCTCAGCCAGCTTTTTCTTTTGGCGTAATTGAGACGCCACAAGTAATATCAAACTGATCAGTACGATAAATGATGCTATGAAAAACTTAATTCTATTGGCATGCGTTGCCTCTCTTTCTTTTTGTAATTCCTCCTGCTGCTCCAGCACCACGGATTTTAATTCCGATTCGCGCTGTAACCTTTTCAGCTCAGTATTGGAAGCTGCCTGAGACCCGCGCCCTCTTAATTGCGGCTCTAACTTTGTTTCAAATAAATGCTTCAACTTTCGCAACCCTACAAGCTGTACCTCGGGATCATTAATGTCTGATAAACGCTTGTACACATCGAGCTGTACTTCAACGGTAGTTTCAGGATCAAGATTCAGACATTTCGAAAGCGATTGTTCAGCATTCCAATGCCGTCTCGTTAATTGGCGATAGCACGAAAGATACGCATCGATTACTGGGTAGCTTTCACTACGACCATCAACTTGCTCAAGATAGGCCCTTGCTCGGTCGTACTGCCCTAGTTCGGCTGCCGCTATGGCCGAAAAGCTCAAAGATGAAAGAACGTAACTGCTGTCATTATGTTGATTAACACGGTCAAAGTACGCCAGTGCTTTTTCAAAGTCATAAAGGTGCAATGCGTAAGCAATTCCGGAGTTAAAGTTGGTCAATTGAATAGTATCTTCCAGAAAAGCTACTTCTTGCGGATCGGATGAATTCTCAATCGCATCTTGACTTTGTTCACGGATACGTTTGAGTAACTCAATGCCTTTTTCAATATAATTTCTATCGCCGTGAACAATGTAGTTGGTTGCCGTGTCCATCATAATTCGGCTGACAAATTCCAGATCGTCACTTGGTGCGAGCGACAACGCTGTTTCATAGCTTTGAAAAGCTGCTGCGATATTGCCATGCTGAGATTGCCGCCAGGCAAGAGTCATTAAAAATTCGGCGGCAGCTCGCATGTCATTATTTTGTTTTGCGTCGTGTATGATTTCGAGAACTTTCGGCAGGTAGTCATCAAACTTGGGGTACAGAACTTCAATGCACATTTGTCGATAGTATAAGTCTTCTCGTAGCGGCCTATTGTCTTCACACCACTTGGCAGACTTGTCCAAATCACCTTGATAATAATAGTTGGCGAATAAGGAGCGTTTTAATTGATAGGTCTTCGCCGGACTCGGGCTGTTCTTTAACGCTTGCTTTAACCACTTCTCTCGCTCTTCCGTCGACAACTCATAATAGTCATCGGGTAACGGTGTTAGCTGTCTGAAATCATCGTATGTCACCTCTGAGAACGCAGGCAAAGAAAACAATGCAGCGACAGCCAAGTAACGTTTAACCCGAATTAACCAACAACTTCTAAGACTCATAAAGCGAAAGCTCATGTTTACAAATGGTAGACAAAGTTGATTGAAGTATAGCAAAGGATTGATTCATAGCGACTTATTCGTTGTTGGCAAAACTCTGTTAAAAATAGCCGCCAGCTTATCCACCGTGCGTATCACCGATAACCAAACCATCAAATCCATTGTTTGCAGCTCTGAATAACCGTTTCGACTCGACTCGGTACATTGATCTTTGCCCGAGTTACCAGATAAAGCGATTCGCTAACGGGTTGATTAAGCCGATGCACCATCACGGCGTTCCGGTTGTGAAATGCTTCAACCGCGTAAGCCGGTAACACGGTGAAGCCCAAACCTCTGGCGACCGGTTCGAGAATTAAACTGATTTGGTTGGAGAAGCCTTTCTTTTCGATCGACTCGATGTGCTCAAACTCGGCGTAATTTTCGCGTAACAACAATGTTGCATGATGTTGACCATCGGGATGCCCAATAAAGCCCAGCTCCAGCAGTTGATGCCAATCTGGCTGTTTTACTGACGCAGGGGTCACCAATAATAGATCTTCCTTGGCAATCGCTTCGCAATGCAAATCGATCAGTGGAGAAGGTTGCGTTATCAAACCAATATCCGCATCAGACTCTATTACCGAGCGTTCAATGTCAGAATTCGGCGCAAAGCGGTAATCGATGATCAGCTCTGGGTGTGATTGTTGCAATGACAAAAGTCTTGGGTACAACCTGAGCCCGACACTTCCGGGAGACATCAACCTAACCTCTCCCTGATAGGGCAAATCTGCCTGTATGCGCGGACCTAATTCAGAAAGCGCCTGAACAATGGGGTACGATTCATCGTACAAGCGCCGCCCGGCATCAGTCAGTTCAAACTGCTTGCCTTCTCGAATCAACAGCGAAACACCCAAAAATTCTTCCAGTTTGCGAATGTGCTGGCTGACGCCAGACTGTGTCATAAATAGACGTTCCGCGGTGCGGGTGAAATGCCCCACATCAACCAGAGTGCAAAAACTGCGTAACCAATTTGGATTAACCATTACAAAATATTATCATTTCAACATCAAATGATAATTTAACCTAATCACCAAGCCTCTGTAAACTGAACCTAAATCAGTCACAGGAGGAATTATTATGAATAACACCTATCCGAGAAGCTTTTCGCACATTGGGATTTCAGTGCCCGACCTGGAAAAAGCAGTTAAGTTTTACACCGAAGTTTTAGGCTGGTACGTCATCATGGAACCCACGGAAATCGAAGAGGACGACAGTGCCATCGGTCAGATGTGCACCGATGTATTCGGTAAAAACTGGGGCAGTTTTAAAATTGCACACTTATCCACTGGCGATCGCATCGGCGTTGAAATTTTCCAATTTAACAATCAGGAAAATCCCGACGATAACTTCGAATATTGGAAAACCGGGATCTTTCATTTCTGTGTGCAAGATCCAAACGTTGAAGAGCTGGCCGAACGCATCGTTGCTGCAGGCGGTAAGAAGCGTATGGATAAACCACGCTACTATTATCCAGACGAAAAACCTTATCGCATGATTTATATGGAAGATCCCTTTGGAAACATCCTGGAGATCTACAGCCACAGCTACGAATTAACTTACAGCGATGGCGCATATCAGAAAACCTAGTGGTTACGGTAGGCTCGCATCCGCAACCAATGATCGCAAATTACCAAGGCCGCCATGGCTTCTACAATAGGAACCGCCCGCGGTAGAACACAAGGATCGTGTCGGCCTTTGGCTTTGAATTGAGTGGGGTTGCCGTCGATATCAACCGTGTCCTGATTTTGAATAATGGTCGCTGTGGGTTTAAAAGCCACTCGGAACACCAACGGCATACCGTTACTGATGCCTCCCTGAACACCACCGGAATTATTACTGGAGGTTTTCACCTGCCCGTTTTCGTTTACAAAAGGATCATTGTGCTGAGAGCCCAGTATTCGGGTACCGTCAAACCCACTTCCAATTTCGAAACCCTTGCTGGCATTGATACTCAGCATCGCTTTGGCCAAATCGGCTTCTAACTTGTCGAAAATCGGCTCGCCCAATCCAACAGGGACATGTTTAATCACACACTCAACAACACCACCGGTCGAGTCGCCCTGCTTTCGTACCTGTTCGATGCGCTGAATCATCTTTTCGGCTAACGCCTGATCGGGACATCGAACCGGGTTGCTTTCGACCGCTTCTTTAACCACCGCCATGGGATCGACATTGGTCGTCAAATCACCGACCGACTTTACGAAACCGGTGATCTCGATCCCGAGTGATTGATGCAACAGTTTTAAGGCAATCGCGCCGGCAGCCACGGTGGGTGCGGTAACTCGTGCCGAACTGCGTCCACCACCTGCGACGTCACGAACACCGTATTTTTGATAGTAAGTGAAATCAGCGTGACTTGGCCGAAACAATCTGGCCATTTCGGAATAATCTTTGGAACGTTGGTCCTGATTCTGAATAATCAAACTGATGGGCGTACCGGTCGTCACGCCATCGACTGTACCCGACAGAATCTCGACACGATCAGCCTCTTTGCGCTGGGTAACAATTTTACTTTGTCCCGGTCGGCGCCGATCCAATGCAGGTTGAATATCGGCCTCTGTTAACTCCAGACCCGCCGGACAACCTTCTACAACACCGCCGATCGCTTTACCATGAGACTCACCCCAATTGGTAAAACGAAAAACTTGCCCAAATGTATCACCTGCCATTTATCGATCCTGTTACCGCGTTTGTTTTTTATGGCGTCGAGTTTATCGATCGCCGTTAAATCTCTTCGGAGTGAATGCCAACGTCCGCCAGTTTATCAAAATAATTGGGAAACGACTTGGACACCACATGCGCATCATTAATCACAACCTCTGGAATACGGCTGCCAATCAGAGCCAGACTCATCGCCATTCTGTGATCGTCGTAAGTCTCGACACAAGCTCCCTTGAGCTCACACCCTCCGGTTACCGCCAGATAATCACTGCCAAAGTCTACGGTTGCGCCCAACTTTCTCAGTTCGGTTGCGGTATCGACGATTCGATTGGATTCTTTATACGCCAGGTGTGCAATATTGCGCATCACGGTGGTGCCTTCTGCAAAACAGGCAACCGCTGCCATGGTCTGAACCACATCGGGCATCGTTCCCATATTGCAATCAACGGCGATTAATGGTTTTCTCCGCTCAATCACCATACCGGTTCTTTTTTGCTGAATGTCACACCCCATGGTCTGAAGCACCTTATAAAAATTTGCCTCGCCCTGAAGAGAATTAAAATCAAAAGACGTCAGTTCAATACGCCCTCTGTTAATCGCTGCGGCTGCCATAAAGTACGAACTGCTCACCGGGTCGGGCGGAATAGCCAGAGTGTTGCTCTGGTACGAAGGTTGTTTCACAATGTGATAAGTACGCCCAGTCTTCTCAACTTTAATGCCAAATTGCTGCATTAAATCAACGGTCATGTCGATGTATTGAGTCGACACCTCTTCCCCGACCAGCTCCAGAATAAAATCGTGATTCAACCTCGGTGCTGCCAGTAACAACGCACTGATGTACTGACTGCTCTTGCTACCGTCAACCTGACATCGAAATTGTTTCACCGGTCCGGTCAATGTCGCCGGCAATCGTCCGTCTGATGTCGACACTTTCACGCCCAACTGCTGAAGAGCCAAAAACAGCTCGGCCATCGGTCGACTGTTCATTTTTTCCGAGCCTTCAATGGTTACCGGAAACGCCTCTAATGCGGCAACAGCAGAAATGAATCGGGAAAAGGTTCCACTGTGCGAGGTGTAAACTTTCGCCGGTTCGGTTAACCCAGCTGAGCGCGGCGATGAAACAATCGTTTGCTTGTTACCGTCTTGCTTTAACCGATAGCCCAACTGGTTCAATCCGGCAATCGCGGTGTTAATATCGTCATTGCTCACCACGTTATGCAGTTGAACCTCGCCCTCCGCTAATGCGGCGATGATCACCAGTCGATTCGCCAAATACTTGCTGCCGGGCAATGTAATCGAAGCCTCAAGGCTCGATGCGGGTAACATTTTGCGCTTCATTATGTATATACAACCAAAGGTATTTTTGAGTCGCAAGTATACATGATTTTCCTGAACGCCTTTATTTTCAATATAAAGAATTATTTTATTGACACAACTCGACGCTCAGTGGCATTATACAACCCATGAAAACTATGACCTTGCAAAACACTCTTTTCCACCACCATCACCACCATAGGTGACGGTGCTTCTGTTTATGTAACGATTATACAAATTAACAGCTAAGCCCCGCTTACAACAGTATCCGGGGCTTTTTCTTTATGCAAAATACGAATACACAGTAAAAAATTTGACACTTTATTGAGGAAACGACAATGACTTTAAAACTGGTGCTGCCCAAAGGGCGAATCAATACCAAGGTGCTACAACTGCTCAGCGATATCGGTATCACCCTGGTCGGTGACGATCGAAACTACCGACCAAACGCTTACGGATTTGATCTCGAAGTTAAATTGCTCAAGAGCCAAAACATTCCGTCATTGGTTGAAATGGGTCAACACGATATCGGTTTTGCTGGTCTCGACTGGATGTACGAGCGCCGTAGTGAAGTCGAAGTGATTAAAAACCTTGGGTTTGATCCGGTGCAAATTGTTGCTTGCATTCCCGAAGACTGGGACTGGGAAGAAGTCAAACAACGTAAAGTCATTGTTGCCTCAGAGTACAAACGCATAGCCACCGATTATTTGGATAAAAACGGATTCAATTATCAGTTACTGCGCAGCTACGGTGCGACCGAAGTGTTCCCGCCGGAAGACGCCGACATGATCATCGACAACACCAGCACCGGAACGACCATTCGTGCCAATCGTTTAAAGATTGTGGATACAGTCATGGAAAGTTCCACCCAGTTCATCGCCAACAAAGACACTTTGAAGGACCCAGGCAAACGGCAAGACATTGATAATTTGCTGACTCTGATGCAAGCCGTGCTGAATGGACGAGAGCGAGTGTTGTTGGAAATGAATTGCAGCAATGACAATGTCGAATCCATTGTGAATTTATTGCCAGCCATGCGTTCACCAACAGTCAGCCGTTTGTACAACGAAGAAGGCTTTGCCGTAAAGGCTGCGGTTCCGAAAAAAGAAACTCAGAGTTTGATCCCGGCCCTGCTTCAAGCAGGTGCGACAGACATTCTGGAAACGCCGATTCGTAAGTCGCTTTAATCGCAGAATTCACGAGAGGTTGTTACCGCCATGTTAAAACTTGATTTCAATGAACGCAGCGATTTCCCCGGCCAGTGGCTTGAATCGATTACACTGGATACCTCCAGCTTGTGGCGATATCCGGAGCGTGGACAATTGGAGAACAAGCTGGCCAAATACTTTTCGCTTTCACCCGAGCAGGTGTTTTGCAGCAATGGTGGTGACGAATCAATTTACTTGTTGATGCGATTGGTAAAAGAAGGCTGCCAAATGATGGGTAATGAGCCCGCGAGCGGGAAATTAATTTTGCCTCTACCCGCTTTCAGTCAGTACACCTGGGGTATCAAAAGCTGGAATATCGAAACCATAGAAATCGCACCGCAAGACAATTTATCCATCGATATTTCGACCCTTAAAGTCGCCATTACTGACAACCCTGATTCCGTAGTGGTGTTAACCAGCCCAAATAACCCGACCGGCGAAAGCATCGCAACCGAAACGTTGATTGAATTATTGCAACTGGCAGAAAACAATCAAAGCTGGGTCTTTCTTGATGAAGCCTACATCGAATTCAGTACCGAAAAAAGTGCGGTCGAAATGCTGAGCCGATTCGATAACCTGGTGATTTTGCGAACCTTCTCTAAAGCTTATGGGCTGGCAGGCATTCGTCTTGGCTATCTGCTGGGCAACCCGCGTCTACTAAATGCATTTCGTGTTCGCGCCCTGCCCTTTAATGTACCGACGCCAAGTCTCGTTATCGCCGAGAATGCTTTGGAAGAGCAGGCGCAGAGCGACATGCAAAATTACACGCAACGCATCAAGCAAAATCGCCAGCAATTGAGCGATTGGTTTTCGTCTGTCGGTATTGATATTATTCCAGCTCAGGGCAATTTTGTTTTCCTAAACCTCAACCCACAACAGGCTACCTTGTTAACGCGCTTCCTGAAACGAAACAATATTCTGGTTCGGGCGTTTACCGAAAGTTATCTGGAAGGCTGTGTGCGCATTACCGTGCCTTATAACTTACAACCACTCATCGATTGTCTTGCAACAATATTCGATCCGGACTTAATTTGTTTCGATATGGACGGCGTTTTAATTGATACCTCGAACAGCTACGACAATGCCATCAAAGCGACCGTCAAAGAGTTTACCGGTGTTGATGTTAGCGAAAATGACATTAACGCCTTGCGCTCACAAGGTGGATTCAATAATGACTGGGTACTGTCTCAGGAATTGGTGCGCCAGAACGGAAAAGAAGTTGACCTCGATACCATTACCCAATGCTTCCAGAGTTTTTATCTGGGGCAAAACAACGATGGATACATTAACAATGAAACCCTGTTGGTCAATCAAGCATTAACCGATGCCTTGAACAGTCGACAACAGTCCATCGCCATCGTCACAGGCCGTCCGGGTGATGAAGCAACGTTAGGCCAACAAAACCTGGGACAACAATTTGAGTATTGGAAACAGGCCAAACTCGTTAGCGATGACGACGTAACTAACAACAAACCCGACCCTGAAGGCATTTTAGGTCTAAAATCAAAACTTGGCGTGGGTAAAAGCTGGATGATTGGCGATACCCCCGATGATATTCAAGCCGCAACTGGCAGTGGCTCAATTGCAATTGGCATCGGCTATGAAAACCAGAGTGCCTTGCTAGACGCTGGCGCCGACCTGGTGATTGATAATGTCAATCAGCTCACCGCTCTTTTTACTCGAATAACAAAGTGATAGTGCAATGACAGACTCTAACAACTCTATTATTGAAATCGAACGTATTACCAAAGAAACCAATATAAAACTTCGGCTTGATGTTGATGGAAATCAAAGCTTAAAAATCGATACCGGGATAGGTTTTCTAGATCACATGTTGACCGCATTATCCAGCCACGCGCGATGGGACCTGCAACTTACGGTAACCGGCGATTTGGAAGTCGATGATCACCACACGGTCGAAGACGTGGCCATTGTTCTCGGTCAGGCACTTGAAAAAGCATGGCGACAGCGAGGTAACATTCAACGCTACGGTCAACGTCTCTTACCCATGGATGAAGCACTCATTCTGTGTGCGGTCGATCTATCCGGTCGACCTTACTACGTCGGTGAGCTCGAGTTCACTCGTGAGACGATTGGCGGCATCAGTACAGAGATGTTCGAACACTTTTTTTACACCTTGGCAATGCAAGCAAAGATCACCTTGCATTTAAAGCCGATGACCTTTCGCAACAATCACCACTTGATCGAAGGTTGCTTTAAGGCGCTAGCCTACGCGTTTAAAGAAGCCTTGGTAAAAGCAGAAGGCGAAACGTCAACCAAGGGTATGCTTTAAACCAGTTGCGAGTTGCGAGTTGCGAGTTGCGAGTAATCAAAATTTTAGAATGAAAGACTTATGAACCAAGAAATTACAATTATTGATACTAAAGCGGGCAATTTGTTCAGCTTAAAAGCGAGTCTGGAAAGGATTGGAAAGTCCGTCACTATCGCCGCAACGCCAGACGACTTGCGTGGTGAGCAACTTGTGATCCCGGGTCAAGGACATTTTGGGACCGTAATGAAAAACCTGAATCGATTCGGCTGGGTCGATTGTCTGAACAGTTGGCGCAAACAAAACAAGCCGATATTTGGCATATGTGTCGGCATGCAGATATTTTTTCAGGGCAGTCAGGAAGCGCCTAATGTCGATGGTCTGGGCTGGTTCGCCGGTCAAGCCGAAAAATTAAAATTTCCCAAACAACCCATGGTCGGATGGGCAAAAATACAATCCCGACAATTAATCGAAGGAACACCCTACTTTGTCAACAGCTACGCCATAAGAGAGTCTGAACAATGTATCGCTACAACCAACTACGGAGAAACATTCTGCGCCGCCGTCAAGGACAACAAGGTAGTTGGTTTTCAGTTTCATCCCGAAAAATCCAGTCAGTACGGCCAACGATTGATGGCTTCAGTGCTGAGCAATGGCTAACGAAACTGAACATCCGATTGAACGAATTAGAGAAAAGCTATGACTGAAGTAACCAATCAACTAACCGCACGCATCATTCCTTGCCTTGACGTTGACAATGGCCGCGTAGTGAAAGGGACCAACTTTGTAAATTTGCGCGATATGGGCGATCCGGTAGAGCTTGCCGTTCGTTACGAAGAACAAGGTGCCGATGAAATCGTTTTTTTGGACATTTCTGCAAGTGCAGAGAAACGACCAACCGCTTTAAAAAACGTGACAGAAATTGCAAAGAACTTAAGTATTCCATTTACCGTGGGCGGCGGATTAAAAACCATTAACGACGTGAAAGCTTTTTTAGATGCTGGTGCCGATAAGGTGGCTTTAAACACCACGGCCGTAACCAACCCAGATATCATTGACCAAGTTGCTCTGGATTACGGCAGTCAGTGCGTTGTCGTGGCAGTCGATGTTAATCAGGAAGAAAGCGAACGAATTATTTACATTCACGGTGGACGTACCCGCGTCGACAAAAATTTCAATCACTGGGTCAAAGAAATTGAACAACGCGGTGCCGGAGAAATTCTATTAACCTGCATGCACAAAGATGGCACCGGTAGCGGATTTGATAATCAGCTGACTGGTGACGTGGCGAAAAACAGTAAAATCCAGGTCATCGCCTCGGGCGGCGCGAAAAACGAACAACATTTTCTCGACGCGTTCAATGCCGGCGCCGATGCCTGCCTGGCGGCAGGAATGTTTCATAGCGGCGAATACACCATAGGCCAGGTTAAACAATTTTTAGCAGCCAATGGCGTACAGGTACGACTGTAATTATCACACGACTTATTCTTGAGTAGAGACTGAAAGTGGTCGAAATAGAATTTAAATAAAAAGGTAAAGCAATGTTAATTCCATCAATTGATTTAATGGACGGCAAAGCGGTTCAGTTAAAGCAGGGCAAAGAAAAAGTACTCGAACGCGACGACGTGTTTGAACTGTTGGAGCAGTTTTCTTTGTACGGCGAAGTCGCCATTATTGATCTGGATGCCGCACTGGGCAAAGGCAGCAATGAAGATTTAATAATGCAGCTGCTGAAACGAAGACCTTGCCGGGTTGGCGGCGGTATCCGCGATCTTGAAACTGCACAAAAATACATTAAAGCCGGCGCCAGCAAAATAATTATCGGTACCAAATGTCGCGAAGACTGGGTCCAGAAATTACCTCGGGAAAGTCTGATATTTGCCATCGATGCCAAGGGCGATTACTGGTCAACGTCTGGCTGGCAAGAAACCGAGTCAATTAAAGTCTTAGATTTAATACCCGAGCTGGCTGAAAACTGTGCCGAGTTCCTATACACCCAAGTAGAAAAAGAAGGGTTGTTGCAAGGTCTCGACCGGGAAAGAATCGAAGGCGTTCTCAAAGCTTCAAAAGTGCCAGTGACCATTGCGGGTGGAATTTCGACACTCGACGACATCGAATGGTTTACCCAGTTCGGCGCCAACGGTCAAATTGGTATGTCGATATATACCGGCTCACTGAACCTGAATGACTGTTTTTTGTCGCAATTAGACTTTAACAAAGCACCTTTAATTCCAACCATTGTGCAAGATGTCGAAACCAATAAAGTACTCATGCTGGCCTATTCCAATCGTGACTCATTGACCCAGGCGTTGGAAAAACGTAAAGGCATTTATTGGAGTCGCAGCCGCGAGGGCTTGTGGGAAAAAGGATTAACTTCGGGCCATACTCAAGCGTTGGAGCAAGTCGACTTTGATTGCGATGGTGATACCCTGCTGTTCAAAGTAAAACAAACAGGAAGTGCTTGCCACTTTGATCGCTACAGTTGTTTTGCAACCGAGAAGAATGATTTTAGCTTCGCTCGACTGGAAAAATTACTGGCACAACGCCAAAAGACCCTGCCGGAAAAATCGTTTTCCACCCAGCTGTTTCAGTCAGCAAAACTTCGCGCTGAAAAAATTCGGGAAGAAGCCGACGAGCTAATCGAAGCAGAAAAGTTTGAAGAGGTGCGTTGGGAAGCCGCCGATTTGATTTTCTTTGCGCTCACCGATGCCTTGGCTAAAGGCGTATCGTTCCAAGACATTGAAAATGAATTACGCAGCCGATTTAACGACCGAGAATTAAAGTCGTCGTAACGAGAACCGAATCACCACCGATAATAACTGACAATATGGACAACACCATGATAGTAAATGCCAGCGAATGGGTTCGGCCTGCATTTGACAGTGACAGCGCCATTGAAACAAACGTTCGTAACATGCTGACCGACTGTCAGCGGCGAGGCGAAAAGGCCATCGACGAATATTCATTAAAATTTGATGGCATCAAGCCTAAGACCATCGAGCTTAAACCTTTCGATGACTACACGCTGGATGCCGAGCTCAAAGTGGCGATTCGGCAGGCCGCCAAACGGATTAAACGCTTTGCCCGGTTTCAAAGTGAAACGCTGACCAGCCATCAGTTTAGCGACGACTGCGGTGAATTTGCCCAGGTCGTAACCCCCATCGAACGCGCTGGCTGTTATATTCCAGGCGGTCGTTTTCCATTAATTTCGACGGCGTTGATGACATTGATTCCGGCAAAAGTGGCCGGTTGCCCGTCGCGTGTGGCGGTGTCTCCGTCGGCGCACCCGGCTCTGCTGGCCGCAGCATCGCTAGCGGGCGCAACACAGTTCGTGCAAATCGGTGGTGTGCAAGCTATCGCCGCGCTCGCCATGGGTTACTCTTCGATTGAGCCTGTCGACATAATCGTTGGCCCAGGCAACGCCTACGTCAACGAAGCCAAGGCGCAATTGCAACGCAAGGTAAAAATTGATGGCCTGGCTGGCCCCAGCGAAATGCTCGCGTTGTGCGACGACAAACAACCCATCGAATGGCTCGCGTTAGACGCACTGGCCCAGTCAGAGCACGACCCTATGGCCTTATCGGTTCTGGTCAGCGACAGCAAGCGCTGGCTTGAACGGGTCGAAAGTTTTTTGCGCAGTGACGACAAATATCGTTCATTAATCAACAATCAGCAAATCGCTCTGGTGCTGGCAGACAACGTCGAGCAGATGATTGCCGTTAGTGAATCGTTTGCGCCGGAACACCTGATGCTTTGTGACAAGCGCATTACCTCTAAACAGTTAAGTCATTATGGCTCACTATTTGTCGGAGCAAACAGCGCCGTCGCCTTGGGCGATTATTGCTCCGGACCCAATCACACCTTACCCACCATTGGTTACGCCAGACAGTCAGGAGGATTAAACGTACAGTCGTTTTTGCGCATTCAAACCGTTCAGGCAATCAGTGACAGCGGACGCAGTGAACTGGCCAGACTCGCCATGCCCATCGCTCGCGAAGAAGGATTAAACTTTCATTTTGACAGTTTGAAGGTAAGGCTATAGCCCTTACTTTCTTTCAGAAGGTTGGCCACGACAGTAGGATTTATCGACTTTCGCGATGACGAAGTGCGCAATGATAACCATTTTCGACCGAAAACCGACACATCTGATTGATTTTTAAACAAAAAAGTTCGTTAAGTGGAAAGAATATCGAGCTGTACTAGTCTATAATTTCCGAACAATATCTAAAGTTTGTCGAAAAGAAAGTCATCGCGGAGATTGTTAGCTATTAAATTACCACCAAATAGCCTTCTACTATTGTTCCTGAGTGTTTTTTTGCTCTTTAGTAACGATGCCAAGGCCAATACTTCGAATAATCCGGAACTCATTGTCAATCGACTGCCGGAAAACACGCTGTATCGAGACGAGTTCATCAATCACATTACACCATTGTCCTCCGGATTTTTGCTCTTCTCTACCCAGTCAGGTGCACGTCTGTACGATGGATATCAGTTTATTCCATTGATCCCGCAGACAGAATCTTCTGACGATTCACCGATGAACGTTGCGGTGCATGCCTCGCTGGAAGACGCTGCTGGCAATATTTGGCTGGCAACGAATGCCGGTCTTTTCCAGTTGCCGAAAAGCAAAGCATCGTTAAAAAAGATTTCTTTCAGCAATGCGCCCTCACTACTCAATACTGATATCAGAGAAATCACACAAAGTAATGATGGAATGCTGTGGCTTGGCACCTTAAATGGTGTCATTCGGCTTGATCCTAAATCCCTTGAGACTCAGGGTTACTGGTTAGAGGACCAGCAAGGTTCAAAAATTCCTTCCGGTAAGGTATTCACACTGCTGGCCCACAATAATAAAGTCTGGGTCGGAACCAACAATGGATTGTTCTTTATCGAGACAGATGACGCTACCAATTACACTTTACAAAGCAAACTTGATAAAGCCTACATCACATCAGCAACCATTATCGACAACACAACACTCTGGTTTGGCGCCGATAATGCAGGGATCTATAAGCTGAACACCAAGTCCGGCGAAGTTATTTTACACGAACCCACTGAACAGGAGCCCCTCAACCTCAAGTCCAAAAACGTCTGGTACATTTACAAAGCGCCATCAGGCCGAGTCTGGGTGTCTTACTGGAATGAGGGCGTGACCGTCTACGACCTACAAACCAAAAAGCAATACAGTATTGAACATCGTTCCATCGATAAGAATGCCTTGCCCGGCAGTTCGGTTGAAATGATCACCAGTGATCACACTGGAATGATTTGGATCGCTACCACAAACGGCGCTGCCAGTTTTAATCCTCAAACCATTTCTGTTCAACACTTACGCCACATTGTAGAAAACCGAAACAGTCTACAAATCGACAGTATTAACACCTTGGCTGAAGACGACTCACAAATAACCTGGATCGGCACCGCGATTGGTCTGGAACGCTGGGACCCGGTAACCAACAGCGTTCAAGCAATCACTACAAAATCAGAAAAAGGCAAACCAATTAACACCGGTGCCATATGGAAATTGCACAACATCAATTCAAATTATTTAATTCTAGCCAGCGATTTGGGCTTATTCCGGTTTAATAAAACGACGCATCAACTGACACGAATTTCGCCCGAGCTTCTGGCGCCTGTCTCGCATTACAGTCTCATCAAACTCGACGGCGCTCAATATTTGGCAGCCAATAGCAGCGCAAAGATTTACTGGATTGACGGACTCACTTCGAATGCCAAACTGGTATTTGATGCCAGCCAGCACTCAGCAACACAGCATATTGAATACATCAATACCATGTTGAAAGCGAATGACAGCTCTCTATGGTTTGGCAGTCCGACGGGAGTCTTTCATGTTACGTTCGAAAACGAGTTGTCCGGAGTAATCGACATATCGCAGCATTTAGACAACCATATTGTTCACGATCTAATCGAAGATTCTAGCGGAAATATATGGGTCGCAACCGCTAACGGGGGCATTCAAATTATTCCCCAAAATAGTAGCAGTAAAATGCATCGGGAAATAGCTAGCCAACATGGTTTGCCCAGTAATAAAGTGCAAGATCTGGTTTTATTCAACAACCAAATCTGGTTTTCAACTTTCCAGCACTTTGGTCGAATTGATTTGCAAAACTACAGTATTCAAACCTTTCCGCAAGTTACAACCGACAGCTTGTCTTTCTTTGAAGATTGCAGCTTTAAAACCAAGCGAAATATTCTTTATTTTTGTGGATCCGAAGTGATTCGCTTTAATCCTGATAATTTAAGCTACAAACGTCAACACTACCCGATAAAACTGACGGGTCTTGAACGAATGCATCGTTCAGACAAACGGTTTTATCCACTCGTTGACAATCCGTTTCTCGAATTCTACCCAGAAGACAGTTTATTAACTTTCCACTTCAGCCAACTCGACTTTTCGGCTTCGCGTCAGCATCAATACCAATACAAACTTGAAGGGTACGACAAACAATGGCTCTCACCAGGTAGGGGTCACAGTGCCAGTTACACCTATCTACCACGAGGGAACTATCAGTTCAAAGTGCGCTCGACCAATCAAGTTGGCGAATGGTCTGAAGCAGAAACCATTTTGACCATGAAAGTCTATCCTCCGCTATGGAAAACCACATACGCCTACCTGCTTTATTTTACTTTAATTGCTTTAACTCTGTTTCTTATCTTTCGTTCTCGTCAGAAAAAACGCCATAAGGAACTGGCTGCCATGGCCGCCATTCGAAGAAGTGAAGAAAATCTGCGGGATGTATTGTGGGGCAGTGGCGACCAATACTGGCGCTGGGATCTGCGCACCGACATCGTTTATCGCACCTCAAAACTGGAACTGAATGAACTTCCGAAAGAAGAAAGTTTTTATTGGCCCGAGCAATTCAGTAAAATACACCCGGATGACCAATCGTTTGTTAAAGAAATGATAGAGCTTCATTTAAACGGTCACCAAGAATACTATGAAGCACAATTTCGTATACTGGCAAGTGATGATAAGACCTGGCATTGGGTTCTGTCTCGAGGCCGTATTGTCGAAAAAGATCACAATAACCAACCGACGCTAGTTGCCGGAACCACCAAAGACATCAATGATCTCAAAGTCACCGAAGACAGACTTAGACACCTGGCCAATTTCGATCAGTTAACACAGCTTCCGAATCGTTCAATGTTTCACGAACAAATGAAACACGCGATCAAGTTGGCCAAGCGATACAATGAAAAAGTTGCGCTTCTTTTTTTCGACCTCAACGGATTTAAAATTATCAATGACTCAATGGGGCACGCGACTGGCGATCAGTTACTACAAGCTGTCGCACAACGTCTTAAAACTACTTTGCGTGAAACAGATAACATCGCTCGTCTAGGTGGCGATGAATTTATGGTTATCCTTGAGCGTGTTCAGAATCATGACGATATACTACCGACCATCAATCGACTGACTTATGAATTATCTCAACCCTTCGATTTAACCATGCAGTCAGTAATGACATCTGCCAGTGTTGGTATTGCGATCTACCCCGACAATGGCACAACGACTGAAGAGTTACTGAAAAATGCTGACATCGCCATGTACGAAGCCAAGAAAAGCCAGAAAGACGATTATCGCTTCTATCGTGAAGACATGAATGCGTCGTTGGTTAACCGTCTGGATATTGAACGCGACCTCGAGAATGCCATCGCCAATGATCAATTCAAAACCTTCTTTCAACCTAGAGTCGACGTTCAAACCAATAAAATTAGAGGATTTGAAGCATTAATTCGCTGGAACCATCCTGACAAAGGAATGATTTCTCCAGCCGAATTCATACCAGTTGCAGAAGAAAGCGGAAAAATTCTGTATCTCGGTAGCTGGATATTATTTGACGCCTGTAAACAATGTTCTCTTTGGCATCAAGATGGCCACAAGATTAATGTGTCCGTTAATATTGCCGCATTGCAGTTTCAACAGTCGGATCTCATCGCCATCGTCCAGCAAGCGTTGGAAGCGGCGAATTTGGCACCGGAATACCTGGAGCTTGAAATCACCGAAGGCACCCTGATTCATAATCTGGAGCACACAAGACGGGTATTATACGACTTGAAAAAACTGGGTATAAAGATAGCGCTAGACGATTTTGGAACCGGGTACTCTTCGCTTTCCTATCTTCAACAGTTGCCTATCGACGTGTTAAAAATTGATCGCGCGTTCATCATTCAAATGACCCGGGCGAAAAAGTCTGCCATGCTATGCAAAGCCATAATCAATATGGCTCACAGTCTAGGGATCGAGGTGGTCGCAGAAGGTGTTGAAACCGAAGAACAATTAGAGTTTCTATTAAACTCAAATTGCGAAGAGTATCAAGGCTTCTTGTTCGGAAAACCACAACCGATTGAAGAAATTGACTTTGCTGCGTCGGATTATCATCTCGAGGACTGACACTTGCCGAGTCAATCAGGCAGTCGTCGGTTACTTAGCACCTTGGTCTCGCTCTAGAATTCGATGCAGATTAAGCAATACCCCGACAGCCGGAAAATAATGTTTGTTCGATAATAAAATCAAGGCGCGTCCTTTCTCTGGCACTCTGACAATGCCCGTGCTGTAACCGGGTAACGCGCCGCCATGTACATAAACCTTTGCGCTTTCTAATTGAAGTATTCGCCAACCATAGCCATAATTTTCGAGGTTTTCAGTAAAAAGTGTTGCTACTGAATCATCATTAAGTATCGAAAGGTTGTTGAACGAACGTTCCCATTGAATCAGATCATTGATCGAAGAGACCAGCCCGCCTCCTGAATAGGCAAAGCTCATATTTTGCTTTTTTGCCACACTGCCCTCATGAAAGTAGCCCACCGCACTGTTGTCTTTAGCGGGCAGATCCGGACCTATCTCACTTCTTGTCATCGCTAATGGTGAGAATATTTCGGATTGCAAAAACGCTTCATAGCTCAACCCAGACACTTGTTCGATTATAAAGCCTAATACTTTGTAGCCAGAGTTGGAGTAAGCAAAGTCACTGCCTGGCTCGAACAGCAGCGGCTCGTTTTTAAACAAGTCGAGCAACTCTTGAGGCGTTAACTTTCGCTCGGGCACTTTACCAGGCACGCCACGAATGATGCCCGACGTATGCGAAAGTAAGTGATGTATGGTGATCTCGTCCCCTCTTGGAAAATCGGGTACGTATAAACTGATGGGATCGGAAACTGATAATAATTGCCTTTCCTGCAATATCATAATGGCAACTGCAGTAAACTGTTTGGTCAGAGACGCAATGCGAAACTTGGTATTCAAATCATTAGGTTGCCCCGTTTTGCGATTGGCCAATCCATTACTGTGCTCAAAAAACACATCACTATTATCTATAATGACTAAAGAGCCGACAAAATTTTCTCTTTTCAAATAATCGGTAATCGATTCGCCTTCAAGTAGCTCTTTGGCAGACCGCATTTCGGGCACTTGCTCGCAAGCCACCAGAATCAATATAAGAGGTAGAAAAAGTAAGCGAGGCGTGAGACGTTTTAACGGCAAGGCAATCAAATCTTAAAATCCTTTTCAGCAGTTCCAAGTTACTGATATAGAGTGCTCTAAGTTTAGAAAGGTTCCTTTGTAAACCAAAGCTTTTAGACAATAAGCAAGCAAAACCAGTTGAGATGATTGCAAAAAGATACTGGAACGCCACTGTGCGTGGTCGAATAATGGACGTTTAACTGTATTGGAATATCAAGCTTTTAACTCTAAAAAAATTTAGCGCTTTTTCTTTCATCTTAAAAACAATCAGGTGACAGCCCAAGCTATCACCTGAGATAAACGATCACCAGGGTAACGCGTCGCCGTTGGAGTGCCAGAACCCACCAGAGTTCTCTAGTGTCAGCTCATCAATACGCTGTAATAAGCCCGCCGCTGACTCCTCAGGCTCAATCAATCCGTTGAAGTTGACCATTTCAGTGTTCACCCACCCAGGGTGCAGTAAAGCGACCGCAATGCCCTCGTCTTTCAAGTCGATGGACAATGACTTACCTGCCGCATTAAGCGCGCATTTTGACATTCGATAACCGTAGCCTCCGCCGGAACCGTTATCGGCAATCGATCCCATCCGGCTGGTGATTAAAGCAATTTTGCTGCCTTTTTTAAGATTGCTTCGCAGTGCCGAAACCACTCGCAGTGGACCCATCGCATTAACTTCAAACTGAGCACGCATTTGCTCAAAATCCAAATCATCAAGACTCGACTTCCGCAAAATGCCCGCGTTGTTAATCAGAACATCAATATCTCGACCACGGATCGCCTCGGCCAGATTGGTCACACCTTCTTCTGAGGTTACATCTACATTTTCAATGACTTCAGCCCCGGTTTGTTTTAGCGCATCGGACGCCGTTCGGCAAACACCGATCACCGTATCGCCCCGCGCAATATAGGCGTGCGTTAGAGCCAAACCAATGCCCCGATTTGCACCAGTGATTAATACCGTCGACATAAAAATTCTCCCAGTTGAAAAGTTTGTTTAGCATTCTAGCAACGAGTCGGTTGAAGGATCCAACTGCGACAGTTCTTGTGCGAACTTAAGAACAAAATATTAATATCAAATAGATTTTTACGTGTAGGATTAAAGAATAAAATTTTGTAGGCATAAAAAACCGATCGCTTAGGATCGGCTTTCTAAAATTTGGTACCAGAGGACGGACTCGAACCGTACCTCTGAAACCCTTTAAACTAGCCCTTACCACTTCACATTTGGTGTGTTTGTGTCCCAATTGTGTACCAAATCGTAATCTAATTAGCCACGTTTATCAATACAAACTGCGCAATATACAACCACCACTCTTAACCTCAATTTCTAATTAAGTTAGTCTGCTCATAACAGTCAAAGATTGACAAATTTTGC
>JBPEWV010000162.1:0-10610 GCA_052032335.1 Pleionea sp.
GACCGATACTCTTTGACCATCGCGGCATTGGTTACCGGGGGAACCAGATTGGGCATGACAATACCGCGAGCAAAACACCGGGCGGTCGCGGCTACCGTCTCTTTTAATAGGTCACCATCTCTAAAATGTAAGTGCCAATCGTCGGGTTGCGTAATGGTGATTTCGGTCATACAGGCTCCTGATAAATACCAAAGCTCGGTCGGGTGATTGTAACTGATTGCAGATTTCTTGAGTTGCGGCGATTATAACATTATTCCCGGGCTAAATTGCACCGACGTAAACGAGCATTTGACTCAACCTATGCTATCTATGATTTGGCTACACGCCGCTTAATGGCTATAGGATGTATTCGCTGAGCCAAGGACCCGACTGGAGATAAGCGCACTGTGTTCTAAGCTAGTATTGTAATTAGAATAAAATTAACAGAGCCACAAGGACAACTATGAAAAAACAACCCGATATTCATCTCAACCTGAACGTGCGCGGCCTCCCCTTATCAGCCACACTCGCCATCAATGAAATCAGTAACGACTTAATCCGCAACGGACAACAGGTCACCAAACTGGGGTTAGGACAAAGTCCTTTTCCGGTACCGCAAGTAGTCGAAGACGAACTCAAGGTCAATGCGCACCAGAAAGACTACTTACCGGTAGCGGGGCTAAGAGAACTACGCGGCGCCGTCGCTGACTATCACCACCGCTCCAACGGCGTATCAACCGCACCGGAAAATATATTGATTGGGCCGGGTTCGAAAGAATTGATGTTTATTTTGCAACTGGTGTATTACGGTGATCTGGTCATTCCCACACCCAGCTGGGTTTCTTATGCACCTCAAGCACACATCATCGGGCGTCATATTCACTGGCTTGAAACCGAAGCTACCAATAACTGGAAGGTCACACCCGAGTGTATTGAAGCGCTGTGCCATAAAGATCCCAACAAACCACGGCTGGTGATTCTAAATTACCCCGCCAACCCGCACGGCTACACCTATTCGGAAAAAGAACTGAAAGCATTGGCAAGAATGTTTCGAAGATACAAGGTACTGGTGCTTTCTGACGAAATCTACAGCGAGCTCGATTACGATGGCAATCACGTTTCCATAGCGCAGTTTTACCCCGAAGGAACCATTATCAGCAGTGGCCTCAGCAAGTGGTGTGGCGCAGGTGGATGGCGTTTGGGCACCTTTGCGTTTCCTAGTAATTTGGGTTGGTTAATGAACGCAATGGCCACCGTTGCCAGTGAAACCTTTACCTCGACTTCGGCGCCGATACAGTACGCTGCTGTTCGCGCTTTCACCGGTGGACTCGAAATAGAAAAATATCTCGCCAACAGCCGAAGAATCTTACTCAGTCTGGCAAACGCCATTGTTACACGATTGAACAATGCAGGGTTTGAACTCGCCATGCCCGATGGCGCCTTTTATATCTTCCCCAACTTTGCGCCTTTTAAAGAGTTATTAAATAAACGCGGTATCAAAACCAGTCAGCAGTTGTGCGAATCTTTGTTAAAAGATACCGGGGTCGCCATGCTTCCTGGTGAAGCCTTTGGCCGGCCGCCTGAGGAGCTTTCGGTTCGAATTGCCTTTGTTGACTTTGATGGCTCGCGCGCTCTAACCGCCGCAGAGCAGGTGCCGTTGGATCAAACATTGGACGAAGCCTTCGCTAAGCAATACGGCGGAGGTTGCATCAGTGGTATCGAGAAAATTATTGACTGGTTGAATCAGGAAGAAGTATGAGGTCTTTTTCGGCAAAAGACCTCAAAGAAAAATTAAAACTGAGCCCTTACACCCATTTGCAATAATTCGGTGTCGGCTGCTCCTGGCGACTCATTCGACTCCGACTGCAAACTCACTTTTACGGCGACATTGTCGTTGAAAAAGTGTTTTGCCCCTATTGAATAAAGACTGTCATCGCCAAGCCCCAAACTGAAAGACGTCCGTTTGCTGGTGTAATAACTACCTTTGACCGTCCAGCTGGAGTCAACATCGGAGTCGGCAATGGCGATGTCTGCTGCAAAGTACCGATCGCCACCTAAATGAGTAAAGTAACGCGACGACATAGATAAGCTGTCCACTTCATCATCCGTCGTAATAGTGAAACCAAGATAGTCCGTTGCATTAATCGAATGATCGTAAGATGCCGAGAGCAAATAATCCGTACCAACAGTATCGATATCAATCGCTTCGACCTGCACCAAAAAATTATCCAGTACAAGATAACCGAATTTAGCCGTCATGGTGTCTATTCCCGCTTTGTTGTCGGAATAAGACGCACCAACGAGAAATTGATCGATCACTAAATCGCCGCCCAACGTTCCGGAATAAACGTCACCACTTTCAAAATTGAGGTATGACCCATAAACCTGAGTGTCGGCATTTAGATAAGAAAACTCGTCCAGCGGTCCTAACGCTTTCTGACCGTCAAAATAATAGATGCTGGATAAAGCAAATCCGTTACTGGATTCGCTGCCGCTTTCCACCCTTAAAAAATCGATGTCGGACACCGAGTAGTAAGTATTTGCCCAAGAGACAGTTGTTAGTAAAGCAGCTGAGGCTAACGCGATAACCTTCATAAATCATTCACTCCATTTTCTTTGTCTGAGATAAAAATTAATGAACTTTTATTGTTCATAATTATTCGGGTATATTGGTCACCATTGTATCATTGAAAAGTAACCGAATATGAATGTTTTGCACACCTTTACCGTTATCATCGTAGTACTGACGTTATCAGCCTGTTCCAGTTTAAATAGCAGTCAGAATAACGACTCTGATTATCAGGCCACTGAGGCACTCTACCAGTCGGCCATCGCATCGAATCCAGCCAACGAATCGTTGCTTAATTTGTTCTTAACACAAATGCCCAAAGGCGCCGACTTACATCATCATTACTCAGGCACCATTTACGCAGAAACCTATTTAGACTGGATCAAGCGCAAAGGCTGGTTCATTAATCCTTGCACTTCACGAATCTTAACGGTCACAAAACCACCAAAATTGAAGCAGTGCGACAAACAAGCGATGACCGTTGATCAATTATTGGGCGACTCAGCGGCGTATCGGCAACTGCTTATGCTTTGGTCCGACAAAGACTTCGACAATCATTACCACGAGCAAGTACCGCCCGACGCCAACTTCTTCAACACCTTCGGCTATTTCGGTCCGGTGTCCGACGAATATCAGTCGATCGGTCTCAATATTATCAAGCAACGCGCCATTGCAGAAAACGTTTCTTACATTGAAACCATGTTGAGTCGTGTCGGCGTCAAGGCATCGCAATATTTCGACGAGACAGAAAGCGACAAGTTAATAAAACAACTCCGAAACAGTCGCTCACAAGAAGCGGTCGATGCTATTTTAGATTCGATCAGTGAAAAGTTATTAAACAGTCAGCAATTTCAACAAGCGTTATCTGACTTTGTCAGCACGGTTGAAAAGGATCATCAAGGGATCGACGATGACAAATTCACTATGCGATACCAGTCGTACGCGGTTCGCGTGTTTGATCCGTTACAAGTGTTTCTCGATTTATTCTCAGGTTATCTGGCAACTGAACAATCGCCATTATTTGTCGGCGTTAACATTGTCGCACCTGAAAATAACCAAACCGCTCTCGACGACTACACCCTGCACATGCGCATGTACAATTACCTGCAACGTAAGTACCCTTCGGTTGGACGCGCTCTGCACGCTGGCGAGCTGACATTAGGTATGGTTCGACCGAAAGACTTGCTGTTCCATATCGAACAAGCCAGAGACATCGCTAAAGCGCAACGCATTGGCCACGGTATCGATTTACCTTACGAGTCGAATCCTATTAAGTTGCTTGAAGATTTAAAACAATCGGCCGTTGTCGAGATTAACCTGACCAGTAACGAGTTTATTTTAGGCGTTAAAGGCAATGCACACCCTTATAAAATATACTCTGAGTATGGCGTTCCCATGATTATTTCAACCGACGACTCGGGCGTTTCTCGAAACAACCTGACAAACGAATTCGTATTGTTAGCCACGCGGTACCGTCCCAGTTACCAACAAATCAAGGAGTATGTCTATAACAGCATTCGATACTCCTTCTTACAACCGTCGGAAAAGTCAGAAATCATCAATGATCTTGATATTCGTTTTGCGAAATTCGAACGAAAAATGGCGGCTTTATTTAATCACTAAAAGATCAATGCCCGGCTCAGCCGGGCTTACAACGACAGCTTCCTATCATTTACCAGCTTTAATCAAAGACTAACTGGAAACCAGCAGACAGATAACGCCCGGGCGATACATTCATCTCACGCTCACTTAACCCACGAAGATCCGGGTGCCAGATGTCTCGATCAAATAGATTATTCACATTGAGGTAAACGCGGCTTGTCTGCCATTTTTTCTGGTACGTTAGATTAACAACAGAATGACTGGACACCTCGGCTCTACGCGACATGAAATTAAAGGTTAGGCCAACCGATTGTTGGTTCGCCAAGTGATGAGCAAGACCAAGATTCAAGGTCCATCGGGGAACGTATTTGGACGATGGATCCGATTGACTCTCTCGGTTCCCTTGACGCACGTAAGACACACTTGCGTCGAGGCTGGTTTTTGCAGCGGAGTATTTAATTTCGTACTCCAGGCCAGAGCGTTTCACGAGATTCGGATTATTGGTAATGGCAGCCTGAGTCGACAGAATAAGATCTTCCGCGTGGGTGACGAACATACTGGCGGCCTGATAAAGCGCTGCTTGCGTAATACTGTACTGAAAATCCAAATTTTTAATGGTTTCGGCAGAGACCTGTGACGGCAATACGATGCCAAAACTGTTTCGCGCGGTTATTTGCCGAAAGGTGGGCGAGTTAAATCCCTCTGCGTACAAAATTTTAAACGTTTGGTGATTGTCAATTTTGTTAACCCATGAAATTCGCGGTGCAACCTGTGAGCCACTGAACTCATTATCGATAAAGCGTACACCGGAAACCAACCGACTGCTATCCAGCGTATAATCCGTTTGAACAAAGAACGCTCGCTCATTAATTTTCGCCTGATCAATCAAGATCACTGAGCCGTCATCGGCCAGATTAAATGGAAAATTAAGCGGTGGCTGAGTCACGACTACAAGATTCGCTCCCGCTTGATCGTCACGAAATTTATTATTTTCGGTGCTTCGCCTTTCGAGTTCCAGACCAACAGTCCAGTCCAGCCGATCACTGCTCGCCATTTGCCAGTGAGCGCCCGATCGCAGCCGATAATTTCCAGAACCATTGTTATCAAAGTCGATCCTGCCATCGCCAGGTAATGCCAGAAAACCCAGAATATTGGTAACGTCTCGCTCCCAGTAATATCGATTCCAGTCTGAAAAAAACCTTAGTTCGCTGCTATTCAGGCTCATCTGGTAATCGAAACCAAATAGCGTGCCTTTCTCGGTTTCAATCGTTGGGCTAAAAATATTCGCGCTACTGTAGATTAAGTTGCTGCTTTCAAACGACTGCAATACCAACTTTAAACGATCACTTTGGAATTGCGTTAAAAAGGTCGAGTAGTCAGTTTTACGTTCAATAGGCTCTTCGGCGATCAACGGAAAGCAAAAGCAACTCGGGTCAAACGCTGCAAAGGTATTTTGCGCCATGGTATCAAAACCGTTATCAACCTGCTTTTCGACGGTCAGCGATAAACTACCGGCTTTCAGTTCAAATTGGTTCCGATACCCGGTCCGAAACTGGTTGAAGCTGGCGTAGTCAACCGCAAGCTCAGCCCTCAAGTCTTTGCGGGTCACTATGTTTATCACGCCAGCGCTTGAATTCGTGCCGTATTTAACGGAAGCAGGACCGCGAATGATTTCAACTTTTTGTATGCTTACGAAAGGTAATCCAGTCAACGGAATCGAACCATGCGAGGGCATCCAGTAAGGTACGCCATCGAGCAGCAGTAAGACTTTTTGATTTCGAGCGTCGAACAAACCGCGAATTTCAACGATATCGGAGCCCAAAAAAGAACGGTTAAAATCGATACCAGCGGCAAAGTCCAGTAACTCAGGCAAAGAATGAATACCAAATTCCGCGAGTTCATCGGGGTAATAGACGGACACCACGCCCGGTGAATTCGATACTTTTTCCAGCGTGCCACTGACCACGGTCACCTGCAGCAACTCGTCAATACTCAGACCGAGTATGTCTTTCGATTGAGTATCAGCGTAAACAAAGCCAGCAACGACCCAAGAAACCGCAACAAACCATAATTTTCTAAAATGTTTCAAATTATTAAGGGAACCGCAGACAAGAAATGAGTACTTTGAGTGTAGCCCAACTTCGCGCATTGAAATAATGATTTTTGCCAAATTTTCCGCTTGTCTGACTTGTTAAAGCAAACAGCTGGTTAATTAACAATCAACCGTAGACTACTGCGTGCTTTATGCTAACCTCCTGTATTTTCTAACCAAGCTAAAATACCCATTACCATATTGCTTTCGCAGCATATTGTTTTCGCACCATATTGCGTTCACACCATATCGCTTTCGCACCATAGTGCTCATTCTTCTCAACCTTATTCTAAATACTAATAGTTAGAAAACTCTCTAGATAACAATATCAAAAGATATATCAACCGTCACTTCATCGGATTCAATGATCAGTTTTTTTTGGACCTCGTCAATTCGAAACTGCCCACTTCCTTGAGTCTTATATAACTCTATTATTTGCGAGCAATTAGCATGTTCGGATACTCCAACCTGCGTTCGTCGGCAGGTTGCGTATCGATTCAAAAGATGGATAAGCTCAAGTCGAGTTGATAGCTCCTTATAGTCTAACTTTAAGTTTAAAAACATAGGCGCGCTTATCTTATGCAAAACATAGCCGGTGTAATTATTCCAGTCTTGAATCGGTGAGTACTCATAGGTCTGCAACTCAGTATGATTGATCGCTTTTGCAAAATTATTCGCAGCATGATTGAGTGTTTTTTGCGGTTTGAAAAGGAAGTAATAAGGAACTCCGACTTCCTGTTTAAAATCGGTATTAAAGACATAATTCAACATTCGTAAATTCCTTCGAAACTCACCAATAATTGCATTCTCCGCAGCGACTTCAGCACTTTTTTCGTCAAGTGTCAGTCTGTCACAATTGAAAACAACCATTTTCTCTCTTATAAGAAACGATAACGTATCGGTCAAACGTCTCAGTTCATTGAAGTAATAAACATTAAGCAATAAATGCTTGGTATTTTGGATGATCTCAAGGTTCTTAACCATAGAGTCAATCAATTTACTATCGCAACTTAATTGCTGGCTTTTCAACTTACTCAGAAGCCAAAAGACATAACTTTTCTGTAAGCCAGGAAATTCAAGCATCTCGAAGTCTAACGGCTTTTCAGGATTGGATTCTGAAAAGAAAATGTGCGGTGTTATATTAGGGCTATTTAAAGATTTTAGCTCATAGTATTGACTCAATAGAGGCTCATACGATTCCAATGAGACACGTTTACGATCTTCAAAATACTCACGAAGACAAGATTCAAAGTCGTAGTCATAATGCTTAAAACATTCAAGATCTAAGTCGTCATCAATCTTGATTGCACCGGGTGTATCAACCGCCTTTTCGTTTCTTTGCAATGACACGTACTGCAAGTAGTCATCTTCCGCTATATTGTTTGATAAAAAAGCAGCGTGCTTCACAAATTGTTGCCACTCATTGTCACTCACAGCTTCTTTCTTAATAAAAAACCGATATGTATCACTGGGAGACTCATCGTTAAAATAAGCAATCAATAAAATAAAAGTGCCTGATAAAAAAAGAAGTAGGTTTTTATTTTTCATAATAGAAATATATTCACTCGCTCATGAGGAGATCCGTCTTGCGTGTTTATACTTTTTTATATGCTCGATCTCTTTTCATAAAATTCACTCAGAGGATCAGCCTGGTAGCTACCAAACGGACCTATTTGTTTATAACCATACTTTCGATAGAAACCAATTGCTTCGCACTGTTTTACACCCGTTTCTAAACGAATGCATGAAAAGCCAGTTTTAAAGAGACTTTTCTCTATTGAGACAAGAAGCCTATTCGCAATCCCCTTGCCTCTTTGAGCCGGATCAACAAACATTCTCTTTAACTCTGCATAATCGGGTTTAGATATATCTGCACCAACACAACCAACCAATATACCATTACGCTCCGCAACCCAAAATTCAAAGTCATCTGAAAATAACTCTTCCAACGGAGTGAGATGATTACTTTCATCTGGATATAAGCTACCCAAGTACTCATCTAGCTCATTGATAAGCGCTTTTAAATCTTCCGTCTCATAGTACTGCCTTTTCACCGAAATCATGGACTTACTCTATTATATATAACTTTTCATTCTATGGAGGCACCCCCCCGATTGCAATGAGTCGTTGCATGTCACACAGCCTTGGGTTACGAATCTAGCTACAAGATTTTCGGTCGCTTTTCTTTGGTGGCGTATTTCATGCCCGATATTTTGGCATTCAGCGCTACATTTCGCACATCTAACAATTTTACCTTAGCCACTAGCTCTTCTGTAAGCTTCTCTACACTCAAAGCAAACCCAGGATTCTTTTCTCATATCATTAACCTAACGTCCGTTTAACCGGATAGTACTGCGGGAAATATTTTTTCCCCGAATAGAATAGGAAGTAGTCAGACAGTACGAATCCTTGTTATTGCATTTGTTGCATTTCTGTTCGTTTTCACTAACTTTAGCTGTACACATACTCATGCCATTCTTTATGAAGAAAATCACAACTGCAATCTTGGATTGCTTCTTCTACGGAAATTGGCTGCTCACTATTAACTATGGCTTTTAAGTAGTTTTGTCTCTCGTTAATCGATTGTAATATTGCAGACTGCCCTGATAATGCATTTCCATGAGACAACAAAAGGGTGCATGTAGAATAACCTTTGAGTAGCTCCAAAGAATCAATATGTTTTTGAGCATTATCAGCATGTACTGATGGCAAAAGTGGCTGTCCTTCATTCGAAGTCATTAAGTCATCTGCAACATGGACGAATCTATTATTTATTAGGGTAAACATTCCACAAATAACATGCCCTTGAATCATTTGAAACCTTAAGTTAAACGAACCAAAGTTTAACTCGGACTCATTAGTTAAAACGTTTACGCCTTCGAATAAATGATGCTTTTCTGCAGGCGTATATTTATTCAGTGATTCTTTATAAAGGCCATTACCGTACAATGATGGTGAGTTGAGTACCGGTAATCCCGAAATATGATCTGGATGAAAGTGAGAAAACACCACTTTCTTTATCTCTACCTCATCTTTACGTAAATCTTCTAGGACTAAATTTGCTTGCGCTTCAAAGGCTGTATCAATCAGCAGTGCTTCATTTCCATTTATCAGCGCATAAATATTGAATCCAAAATGCTGATTTTCAAATGGTGGAAACTGATATTGATACAAGTTTTCCGTTATTTTTATTTTCTTCATTATTTTATTACTACATCCATTTATCGATATTTATTCAGTTGCCTTAAAGCATTTAACACGTCAATAACCGAACGCCTCTGTTGTTTCCGGCCTCGAAGGTCTAAGTCTCGATGGCTAGTTATGACTCATTATGCGCCATAGCCTCAGCTAGTTTATTTGAACCGACCGCCTTTAATTGTTCTATTACCTGTGACCTGTCTTGAAACGAGCGATTTTGACTCAGTTTATACTTGCACTGAACTTCGTTAATCGTAACTTCAATGCCAACGATTGCACTTAACATTGACGGCTTATATTCTGGCTGCCAAGGCTTTTCAAAAGCCGCTTCAAACTTGGTAGTAAGCGCATTAACTATGCTGTGAAGTTTTTCTGCACTTTGGAATACGCGACATTGCCCGTAAATGTGAACTGCCTGGTAATTCTACGTCGGAACTCCTGGGCCACGATACCAAGACGGCGATATATAATCATGGGCACCCTCTAATGTTATAAGAACTTCCTGCCCATCTATTTCAGCGTGTTGTGGGTTTTGTAGTGCCATATGCCCAACTATTTTGGATCTATCTTCAGATAGTAAAAATGGCAGATGAGTAGAAAAAAACCGACCACTGACATTAGAGATCAGCTGACCAAAAGCATTTGCCTCAACAAAAGAAAATATCTCGTCTTTGTCAGTTATTTCAAAATGTTTAGGAATATACATAATTTTCCTTTGAGTGATTACAAGCCGAACATACTGACTTATAACCTCTTTATTTCATTTTTATCTTCGGTAGCCCATTCATGGAAGATATCGGCGATGTATTCATCAAGTTGTGACTCTTCAACTGATGACGGTATACGAATATCATCGGCTTTACGTTTCACTCCGCTATTACCACAATAGAACACCAGCCATTCATTCTTTGAACGTATTACTTCAAGTACTTTTTTCCCAAAGATGTCAAATTTCATTATTAATCGGTCCGATCGGTAGTTAATTCCGCCAGGCCTCACGTTGAACAATTTGTTAGGCCATTGTTCGCATTACATTTTCAATTTCAGCGATTCTACCATTCCAATAATCACTACGTTCACACCTTTGATATGATGATAGACTTTCATCTTTTTCTATAGACTCCAAATATGCCTTCCAATGCAAAAGCCTCGATTCCAGATACTTAACAT
>JBPEWV010000163.1:0-6594 GCA_052032335.1 Pleionea sp.
GCCCTGTGAATAATGAGGTTGAGTCGGCGGCGTTGGTTTGTGGCAGAATCAATAGAAACGCCAGGTGACTGATGCTAAATACAGTGATCATAAGCCCCCAGTGAATACTGCCGGCTGCTCGCAGAAAATGTCGGGTTTCGCCCAACAAAACCAGGCGAAAAGGAATGAATAGCAACATGTAAACCGGAATAAAAATAATAAACATGCCGTACCAGCCTATGCTGACCCAGTAGTATTGCAATGGAATGCTGAGGTAGGCCCAGAACAAGACGCGGCGGTCCACTTTGCGCGTTGGGATAATGGAAAAGTATTCCTTTAAAGCCAGAAAGCTGAGCAAGCCGAAGAAAACAATGGAAGCCGTAGTGCCAGACCAAAGTGCAAACCCAAACAGGCCAACCATGATCCACCAGGAGTTGATTCGCTGATTCAGCTCGCGGTAATCCCGATTCGGTCTTTGGGCTGTCAACACCCGACCGGTCACTGTCGCGACCAACAGACACCCAATAATCGCCTGAAACACCAGAAGAACCGGATTTAAAGTAAACCAATTAAACATGACGCACCTCCTCGATGGCCTTTCGGATGCGCTGGGCAATGGTGACCAATGAAAGCACTGCCAGAAGGGACATCAAACCGTTGACTGTGTTGACCAAGTCGGGAATCAGAGCAAACAGAAGGATAAACACGCTAATGATTAATGCGCGGTCACTTTTGCCCAAAGGCCCGTCGTAACGACGTGACGCACCAATTTGCGGCGCGATGAGCCCGACCACTTCCGTCAATACAAATAGGAACAGAGTTGTCAGAACCAACGGGGAAGACAACTCGGGAATCAGTAGTAAGGGCAAAAACAAAACGACATCGGCGACTATGTCACAGGTTTCATTGAGAAAGCAGCCCAGCGCCGATGCCTGATCGTGCTCGCGTGCGAGCATGCCATCGATGGCGTTTAACGCCATGCGAATCAACCAGGTCACGGGCAGCACCAGCAATTGTTGCGGAGAGTAGGGCGTGAGGCAAACAAACAGGGCGGCGCTGAGTGACAGTAACAGGGCAAATACAGTGACTTGATTGGCGGTGATGCCGGCTCCGGCCAGTGTTTTGACCAAAGGTCGCAACAGCTTTTGAAAACCGGGTTTCATTTGATAAACGCTGATCATTGAACGTTCCTTGGGTTAATCCAGAATAGGGCTAGATTAACCTCAGGATAGTGACTCGCAACGATATTGCGTGTTGTAGCCTCTTGATAGCGACAAGGTATATCTATAGTATACTCTGCATGATTAGAACGCCTGAATTACTCAAAACCCTGAAGCAACAGCTGAAGCAAGCCGGGATTACCTATGCCCGATTGGCGCAAGAGCTCGAAATGAGCGAAGCCAACGTCAAACGCATGTTCTCTCAGTCGAAAATGCCCATTCAGCGGATGGAGCGCATTTGCGATTTATTGCAAATTGATTTTTTGCAACTGGCTCAGTTGGCGAACAAACAGCGCACTCAAATTACCGAGCTGACGCTTGAACAGGAAGAAGAGCTGGTCGCCAATAAAAAGTTGCTCTTGTTGGCGCAGTTACTGATGTCGCGTTGGACACTGGAAGAGGTGTGTGAGGCGTATCAATTCGAAGAACATGAGTTGACGCAGTTGTTGGCGAAACTCGATCGCATCCGGTTTATCGAGCTGTTACCGGGCAACCGGGTTAAACTTCTTGTCAGCAGCTTTTTTAAATGGCAGCCCGATGGCCCGGTGCAACGCTTTTTCGAGCAGAATATTCAGGTGGAGTTTTTTAAGTCTCGATTTAAGGACGACACCGAAAAGCTGGTCTTTATTTCAGGTATGTTAAGCCGCGGTTCCAATCGCCGAATTCAAGATAAAATGACCGAGCTGGCCGCCGAGTTCGAAAAGTGTTTGCAGAACGATTTGATTTATCCGGCGAAAGAAAAAGACGGTTGCAGTTTGGTAATGGGATTACGCTCGTGGGAGATCAAAGCGTTTAACAACCTTCGACGTTAAGTTATTGTCGATTTATCCCAGCGCCAGCCACACACCAACGGCCATCATCAAAGTGCCTGACAACCGATTGATCAGGCGAACGTTTTCACTTTGTTCTAACAGCTTACGTAAGGTTTTGCCACCGGTCGCGTAGAGCATCAGGAATACGAACTCACTGATTACAATGATGGCTACCAGCATCGCCAGTTGTGGTGGCATGGGCAACGATGGGTTGATAAACGAGGGCAGAAGTGAAATGGTAAAAGCCCACCCTTTTGGATTGGCAATGGCGGTGATGAATCCCTGAATGGCCAATTGTTTGCCGACAACCTGTTGTTGCGCCGAGTTGTCGAGATCGATCGCCATTTTTCCTTTCGATCGCCACATTTGTAGTCCGAGGTAGATCAAATAGGCTCCGCCAGCGTATTTTAAGACTAAGAATGCCATTGGGTAATTCAACATCACGCTGGCAACGCCCACCACAGCCAATACCGACACCAGCGCCACTCCGACTAACTCCCCCCACATCATCCACATGGTTTTTCGCACACCAATACTCATCCCGAGAGTGAGTGCTAACGTCATGCACATGCCTGGTGTCGCCGAAATCACCATAAAAGTAGGGATAAATAAGAGTAACAGGGTCGTGTCGATCACTTAAAAGAAATCCTCCGAGATTTTGCCGCGGATTCTACCACGAACCGGAACAAAGTGAGAGCCGAAGGACGGTACAGAATGATTATTCGATATCTAATTGCTCGGTGCTCGCGTATGCTGAATATTGAGACTTCACTTCACCTGTCGTCCCTCAAATTGACGGGATGACCTTCGCCAGGAAGACCATGAAAGACATTATTGATTTAAAAATTGTCGGTATCGACGAACATCGACCACCCAAAATTCAGAAAGCGCCTTATATTGAACTGTACTTTAAGCTTAATAAAGTAGCGCCGAAAGATTGGTGCAAAAGCTTTAACGATCTGGTTGCCAAGGGAAAATACCCGATCAAAATCAATCCGGAGAAAGGACAATTTATCGAGACCTGGGTTCGAACCCCAGAGGAGGTCGAGCCTGCTTTTAACGCTATTAAGGCCAATCTGAAATTGTGCATCGAGCAATACATTGCAAAAATCAATGCGCAAACGCAGGCCAGTAACAAAGACTCTGCTCAGCAAACCGTGTCGCCTTTGCAGGCGCGATTAAATGAGGTTGTTGCCGGCTTAAAATTTGATAAACCTGACGAATGATGGTTGAGCACCGGGGCTGGACAATGCTGGTCCCTTGCTGACTGATTATTCTCTCGCTTGTTATGTGGTTTAAATGAGTTTCCGTTCCCGCCAGCTGGTGTTTGATATTGCATCCTTCGGGCACTTTTCTCGGCCATATTGAATTCTCCGGTTGCATGCCTAATTTCTTGAATTAGTTAGCTTTTAATCTATGCTAAAAGAGATTCCAGGTTGACCTGAAGGCGGATAAATTGCATCGGTATAGGTTAAAAATTTTTTTTGCACTTTTTTTAATCGGCAGTCCCTTGTGGGCAGAAACGGAGGTACGTGTTAGCGGGTTTGGTACGCTAGGCGTTGTCGAGTCCGATTCGGAAGAGTTGGGTTTTCGTAATGATTTTTCGCGCAACGATTCGGTGTATCAAGGCGATTATTCTTTCAAAGCATTGAGTAACTTAGGGCTCCAGCTTGATTTTGATTTTGGCTCTGGTTGGGACGCCGTAACTCAATGGGTACTGCGAGAACAAGATGAGAAAACGTTAAACTCAATCACTTCTCAAGCATTCGTTCGTTACACACCGTCGCCTAGCTGGCAATTTCGCGCCGGTCGAACCGCGCTCGATTTATTCCATTTAAGCCAATACCGTGATGTGGGAATCGCTTACACTTGGGCGAAAGTGCCGACTGAAGTTTACGGCTTTGTGCCAGGACGTTTTATTGATGGACTCGACTTCCAATACCGCACACAGTTCGACCAAATTAATATCAGCACAAAGTTTTATCTGGGGGCTTTCGAATCTGATTTTTCTTCAAGTCAGGATGCTCCTGTTTATTTCGACAAGGTGCGCGGTGTCCGTATTATGGCGGAAACTTTCGACTGGTCACTGCAGGCCCGATACTCGAAAGGCGAAATGCGGCGCGATAATGCCATTACACAACTGGTGGTTGATGGCATCATTGATGCGCAACCTTTGTTCCCCCGAGCGATTGAATTTGCTTCCGAAGTCAGCTTGGCGAAAAAAGACATTGTTTATGGCTCTATTTCGGGGCAGTACAACGCTGCTAACTTCACCGTCATGGCCGAGTTTGCGCGTATCGACTCTGACTCGCGCGTTGTGCCTGCGGTGAATACTGGTTACGTCAGTCTGATCCATCACTGGAAGGAACACAGTTTTCATATCACGGGTTCTTTTGCCGATGCTTCGGCTTATTTTTTTGATGAAACGGTCGTCGATGAAAACTTGCTGGCTTTTTTGATTGATGGGGTTGAGCGACAACTGAACTCGTTTGCCAATAATCAGGTGACACAGTCGGTCGGCTGGCGTTGGGATATGACAGAGTCGACCGCCTTTAAATTGCAACTGGATCACACGCGTTATAAAGGACGAGGCAGTTCGTTGTTGGGGAGCGAGCTGACGCTCACGCAACGAGAAAACGGTGAAATCAATACGTTGTTTGCCAACTGGAGCTTTAGTTTTTGATTATGAAAAGACTGGCTCTAATACTCTTACTTTTCGCCTTCCCTGACGTTGCGACTGCACAAGCTAAGGAGTCGTCAATCGTGATCGTGGTGAATAAAAATAATACCATCTCCAGGTTAACGAAAGAGCAGTTGATCGATTTGTATATGGGTAAGTACATTGCCTTCCCCGATGGCACCAGTGCGATCCCGGTTGAGCTGAATGAATCGACCGAACTGAAACAAGATTTTTATCAGAAGTTGGTAGGATTATCCCTTGCCAGGATCAACGCTTATTGGTCGCGCATTCGCTTTACTGGTCGAGCCCGTCCTCCGAAGGCTTTGGCCTCGGAGTCGGAAGTGATTGGTTTCGTGGCATCAGAGCCGCAGGCAATCAGTTACATTTACGAACGTGATTTAACGCCTCAATTAAAAGTGGTGTATCGATTTGGTGAGTAAGTTACGTCTGCTAACGCGACTGGCACTGGCCATATTGCTGGCGGGTTCCCTATTTGGTGCGGTTGCTGCGTACAGTTTATTTCACATTACGTTAAACAACGAGATAGATGAGGCCAATTTATCGATTGAACAATTGTTCAATACCATTTCGCCGACTGCTTCGATCGCGGCTTATTTTGAAGATCCCGAACTGGCCAATGAAGTCGTCAACGGTTTAGAAACTAACGACTCGGTTGATCGCGTCGTTTTTGAAGCTGGCAAGTTGTTGAGCGGAGACAATAGCCTGGCGTCTCAAGCCGTTCTGACCTTTGAGGTTGAACATCCCTTCCTTGACGATTCCAAAGTGGGCAAGATCAAAATTTTCCCCGACTTTGGTAACATCCGACGCAATGCGGTTGATATCGCTTATAACAATGCCCTTACCTTAATGGTCATGGTATTGGCGATGACTGTATTGGTTATCGTCATCTGTTATTGGTTAATCACCCGGCCGATGGTTGCGACCGGTCAAGCATTGCATCATATCACGCCTGGTACTAACTCTCGGCTAAACACACCTAAGTCGCATGAGTTCAGTGAAATTGGGCAACTGGTCGACGATGTTAATCAACTGCTCGAAAAAGCCGAGTTACAATTAATTAAAGAGCGCGAATTACGTAATCAGATTGAAAAGCTGGAACAACGATTTCGCCTGTTGTTTGAAAACTCGGTGGCGCCGATTGTGTTGCTCAACGAGCGAGGTGATCTGGTTTTAAAAAACAGCGCGTACGTTCGATTAATTCAACATCTAACGGGCGACGATTCGCTGAATCAAGGTGAACTACTCAGTACGTTATTTGTTGACCGTGAGGATTACGAATCTTCCATGCATCAGCAACTTGATACTGGCGATTTAGCAACGGGTGAATATCGACTGAAAACACAAAACGATGCGACCATCTGGATGCAGGTGGTTATTACAAAAATTTACTCCGATGATTTTCAGTCGTATTTTCAGGTGACGATGCACGATATTACCAAACGTCGACAGCAACTCGACGCTTTGAGTATTCAAGCGCACGTCGATGCGTTAACGGGCTTACGCAATCGCGCTGCTGCAGAAAAACAGATTCTTGAAAAGATTCATCAATCGACGCCATTTGCTTTGGTGTTGATCGATTTGAACGGATTTAAACAAGTGAATGACGTTTACGGGCATGATGCTGGAGACGAGGTATTGCAATACGTTGCTGGGTTGATGCAAAAGGCCATTCGAAAGAACGATTTGGCCAGCCGCTGGGGCGGTGACGAGTTTGTTTATCTATTGGACGACATTGATAAAGAAGCGGTGAATCGAATTCTGATTGATTTTCGGACTGAACTCATTAAGCCCATCGCTATCAAGCAGGCGAGTGTCGAAGTTAACATAGGGGCCAGTATGGGGGTGGCGTTTTATCCACAAACCAGCCATGAAATGGAGTCTC
>JBPEWV010000164.1:0-14233 GCA_052032335.1 Pleionea sp.
GCTCAGTCGCATATAAAATCATTACCTTTCCGCCGTTTGTTGCTTTGTTGATTGCTGTGGTTCTCAGTTTCATAGTGGTCAATGAAGATTTGCAGCAGACCTTTAGAGTGTTTGGGACAACGTTAGTACCAGTGGTGATGGTGGCGGTAGGGTTTCAATGGCAATTCAAATTACCCAGAGAAGAACGCGCGCCCATAGCGTTTGGATTGGTGTTTAAATTAATGATCGCACCAATGCTAGTCTGGTTGGCCTTACAGCCTTTTGCAGTGCCAGACATTATTCGTCACACGGTTATATTAGAGGCAGGAATGGCGTCGATGGTGTCGGCTGCTGCATTGGCTATTAGCCATCAGCAGAATCCGAGGCTGGCATCGGCCTTGGTCGGGTATGGTGTTTTGTTGTCTTTGCTTACAGTTCCGGCCTGGTATCAACTCATTCAGTCGTAATCAGGCAACTTGCGCTTCGGAGTGCAGACTGGTTTGGTTCATCAGGTGGGTTAAATAAGAATTCATCGCTTGTACGGTCTGCGCCCGAGTAAGCGGCACATGGGTGGGAAATTCTTTGGCGTATTCTTTTTCAGCGAGTTTTAACAGTTCCACTTGCCAGTCGATGGAATTTTCTCCGAGCGTCAAGCGTCGATGCTGCAAGTTTAAGTAATTTTCTGTCACCACGCAGCGCAGTAACTCCAGTCCCTGTGCAATATGTGGTGGTAACATGCCCGGGGTGATGCTCAGGTCGCTGTTGAGTGCAGATTCCAATATCTCTTGTTGCTCACGTTCTTGTTCTGCCAGGCGTTTCATCGCCTTGTCTTCTGCCTGTTGTTTGGCGCGGCTCAGGCGTGTTTGCGCGCGGAGCGTCCGACGTGCGCGTAATGCGTTTAAGAGTTTGGGAAGCACTAAAAGTTCACCTGCTAAAAGTAACAAAGCGACGCGTTGAGGCATTTCTACCCGGGTAGAAATGGCGATCAAAATCGCGACAGCAAGATAATTTAATATTGATTAAATTGTCGTTTATTGTTTTTATTCATCAATCTCGGCGAGAGATTATAGGGGTTGAAGCGAAAATTACAAATAAATTTCTTTGTAAATAATACCAATGTGGTTGCTATCTCTTTGAAATGGATGTGTTTTATCTGAGATAGTGTAAAATTCCACCAATTAATCGGAATTTTCATATCTAATCAAAATCGATTGCTCTATAATAGCGACCCATAATTACTTGTACGGCCCCAATTCAAGCCGTACGCCCTCACGCTTTTTTGGAAATTCCACTATATGTCAGAAACACAATCAGCTGTTTTTTCACAGCTAGCTTTACCTGCACCCATTTTACAATCACTCGAATCCATTGGTTATGAAAAACCGTCTCCTATTCAAGCCGAATGTATCCCATTGCTACTTGAAGGCCACGACTTAATTGGTCAGGCGCAAACCGGAACGGGTAAAACGGCAGCGTTCGCCTTACCGACACTGGCACAAATTGACGTACAACTTAAAAAACCTCAGGTGTGTGTGATTTGTCCGACACGCGAGTTGGCCATTCAGGTTGCCGAAGCATTCAACGAATACGCCAAGTTTATTAAAGGCTTTAAAGTGTTACCCATTTACGGCGGACAGCCATACCCACCTCAGCTAAAGCAATTGGAGCGAGGCGTTCATGTAGTGGTTGGAACTCCCGGCCGTGTTATGGATCACATGCGTCGTGGCTCATTAAAATGGGATGCGTTAAAAACATTGGTACTCGATGAAGCGGATGAGATGTTGCGCATGGGCTTTATCGATGATGTTGAGTGGATTCTGGAACACACACCTGATACTCGTCAAATAGCGCTGTTTTCGGCAACCATGCCAAAGCCAATTAAAAAAGTAGCTGACTCATTTTTACACGAGCCCAAGTACGTTCAAATCGAAAGTAAAGCCAAAACGGCCAGCACCATTGAACAGCAGTTTTTAACAGTTTCGAACAATTACAAACTGGAAGCCTTAACGCGCGTGCTGGAAAGCGAAAATACCGATGCTGTGATCATTTTCATGCGAACCAAAAGCAGTTGTGATGATTTATCCAGTCGATTAACCGCGCGCGGGTTCGCTGCTGAAGCAATTCATGGCGATATGCAGCAGAAGCAACGCGAGCAAATTGTACAGCAATTAAAGGACAGTAAAATCGATATTGTTATCGCTACCGATGTTGCCGCCAGAGGATTGGATGTTGAGCGCATTTCTCACGTTATCAATTACGATATTCCACACGACTCCGAATCTTACGTACATCGTATTGGCCGTACCGGTCGAGCCGGCCGTCAAGGTAAAGCTATTTTATTCGTGACGCCAAGAGAGCGCCATTTGTTACGAATGATCGAACGCAATAACTCCACCAAAATTCCACGAATGAGCTTGCCTTCGGTTGAAGTGATTAACGACGAACGCACACGTCGCTTTTTCGATGATGTACAACAGCAAATTATTTCAGGTGAACACACCGACTATTTGGCTTTAATGGAACAAATTCAAAGCGAACATAATCAGTCGGGCGTCGAAATTGCAGCCGCATTGGCCAGCCTGTTTTTCAAAGACAAGCCGTTATTGTTAGATTCATTGCCAGAGTTACCCGACTTTGAAAAGGAGCCGGGTAATAAGCGCCCGGATCGGAATAAAAAGTCTAAAGGTAAAGCGCCGGTAAGCACGCAAGCTGAACCCCTAAAAGGTAAGCCGGAGATTAAACTGGATCGTTACGTGATTCATGTCGGACGTGATCATGGTGTAACACCCGGAAATATCGTTGGCGCGATTGCAAATGAAGCCGATATGAGCAGTCAGTACATTGGTAATATTAAGTTATTTGATGATGTAACAACGGTTGATTTGCCCGAAGGGATGCCGAAAGAAGTATTGCAAATTTTGCGCAAAGCACGTGTTTGTGGCCAAAGTTTAAATATTGAATTGGCCAAAGACTACGTTAAAGACTCGAATAAACCGTCGGGAAAAGGTGGCGGCAAAAAACGTGGCGCGCCGAATAAAAATCGTTCTCGTAAGAAATCGAACAAACCCTCAAAACCGGCTTGATTTAGAAATTTCTCTAGCCCCAAAATAGGCGCTCGTTCTGAGCGCCAATTGTTTTTCTCCTCCCTATTTATTGTTGTCACTTTCTTTTGCCCGTTGTTTGACTGGGTCGAATTTTTACTTGTGCGCTGCAGAATAGAAATACCCAGAATCAAGTGTTTAGTTTAAAACTTGACAGTTTTCTGCGTTTTATGTTGCCGTGTTCTAAAGTAAATAGTGAACAACTGACAGAGGTAACCGAGCAACACGACTAAGGAGTAAACAATGAGTAATTTATGGGTATTAGTTGCAGATTCATCACGCGCCCGTTTTTTTCAGGGCTTGTCACCGCAAAGTGAATTGAAAGAATTTCACGATATGGTGAATCAACAAGTGCGACAGAAAGAAAGCGACTTGGTCACCGATAGACCCGGAAAAACTCACGACGACTCAGGTCATATGCGAGGCTCAAACGAATCAAATGCGAAAGGACATGAAACTGAAAAATTTGCCAAAGACATTACTCATTATCTGGAAAAGTTTGCCAATCAAAACAAATTCAAAAAGTTGTCGATTGTGGCCGAGCCGAGAATGCTAGGGCGGATTCGAAACTCGATGGGATCGCAAACCAATCAGCGATTGCTGGAAGAAGTGACGAAAAATTTGACCACTTCAGACGAAAAGACCATTCGAGAACATCTCGCCCGAATACCGGTGCAGTAGCTTAAAGTCAAAATAAAAAAGCGAAGATAAACCTTCGCTTTTTTACGGTAGTGTTATTTGGGAAAGCGATTAATTGGCGGCTACAGCGACCAGTATACCAAGAAAAACGAAGGGTAATATGAGCAACAGGAACGCGATCAACATCGAAAAGAACGCTCGCCATTTTGACACGCCGTGAACTTCTGATACACCGACGATAAACCAGATAAAGCTCCAAACTCCTAGCCCGGTTTCCAGAACGGTGGTACTCCAAAACAGTACCTGATTGAAAATGGAAGCTCCGAGACTTGCCATGGTCGATGTGAATATGTCTTTGCCGAAAACAATCAGCTGAATCGCGATCATGATAATAGCGAGTAGCGAAGGTACCGATGACCAGGCGTACACAACTCTTAATTCGAAGGACTCGGCTTTTCCACCCAACCATCTTCCGGTGTGTTTGATCAACCAAGAGAAAAGATACAAAACGATGAGGCCTGTAAATAACCCGCCAACAAGAGATGAGCCCAGGATAAATCCGAGACTTTCGGTGTCGCCCGAACTTTTCATCGCCTTTTGATTAATCGCATTATGGATGCCAGACACCACAGCCAATAAGACCACCATGTATTCGGGACGTCGGGCAGCCAAGAAACGGTAAGTTTCTCTGGGACGTGACCAGATGGTTTTCCATGGGTTCAAATCTTGTGGAATGGAATGTTCTTCACGCTTGATGAGTTCTTCTGTTTCAGGTGTTTGATAAATATTCTCAGTCAAAACTGGCTCCGTGGTAAGTATAAAGTGTCCTATTGAGCGATCAATTTTATGATAATTTGAGATGTGTGGCTATTGGTGAAATTCACATTTGTTGCTTTTCAGTGGTTTAGAGGCTTAATTTACCGCCCATTTATCTGTACAATTCACGACCGTTTTGAGATTTTCAGTGCAAGTATCACTGTTTCGGAGAGTGTTTGTGGTAGTCCCATTTCGTAAGTCATTGTCTTTATTTGCTTTAATTATCGGATCTTTCTCGGTCGTCGCAGATATTCCCGAGGGGTATTACGATTCGGTCGACACCTCTAATGGTGAGGCATTAAGAAATTCGCTGCATGATATCATCGATGATCACACGCGTTTTCCTTATTCGACCAGTGGTACCAGTGTCACCGATACCTGGGATATTCTTGCAGAAGCGGATGAAGATCTGGACGATCCGCTGAACGTAGTCGATTTATACCGCAACCGATCCTTTGCCAAGCAGTACAGCGGTAACTCATTTTACAATCGCGAACACGTCTGGCCCAAGTCGTTCGGGTTTCCCGATAACGGCGGAGATGGCAACTATCCTTACACCGACGTGCATCATTTATTCACCTCGGACGATGATTACAACGGTGCCCGAAGCAACAAGCCGTTTGATAACTGCAGCAGTGGTTGTACCGAATGGGAAACCGATTTGACCAATGGCCGCGGTGGCACGACCATGGATTCAAATTTTACCGAAGGTGATTTCACCTACGGAAAATGGGAAACCTGGCGAGGCCGAAAAGGCGATGTCGCCCGCGCCATATTTTACATGGCGGTGCGTTACGAAGGGGGAACTCACGGTGACACTGGTTTTTCTGAGCCAGACCTGCGTTTGACCGATGATCGCGACTTAATCGAGAGCGCCCGAACCAATCAAAATGAAGACATTGCTTATATGGGATTAAAGACCGTGTTGTTGCAATGGCATGAAGACGACCCGGTTGATGCCATTGAGCAACAACGAAACGATGTGATTTACAGCTATCAGGGCAACCGCAACCCCTTTATCGATCACCCTGAATACGTGAAGTGTGTGTTTGAACTCGATTGCTCGGAGCTGGGCGGTAGCGTAGGCGATGAGACGGCTCCACAGGCACCGCAGGGCGTGACCAGTGTTGCCACGGAATTGTCGATACGTATCGAATGGAACAACAATTTAGAAGCCGATTTGGCGGGCTACTGGGTGTATCGTTCAATCGATGGCGGCAATTTCGAGCGACTGAACACCGAGTTACTTACTGAAACGGAGTTGACCGACACAGATGTCACTCTGGGCGTTGAATATTCCTATTATGTAACGGCACAAGACGATGCTGACAATGAATCGGAAGCCAGCGCAACCGTTTCTGACACCTTAGTCGACCTGTCGCCAGAAGTTGTGACTGGATTATCGGCTTCGTACAGTAATGGTCGTGTGAGCTTAAGCTGGAACGCCAATAGCGAAACTGATCTGGCTGGATACGAAGTTTATCGCAGTAAAAACGGCGGCGATATTACCACTTTGACACCTGAAGCGATTACTGACACCTCAATTCAAGACAGTGATGTAGCCGAGGGCGATACTCTCGAATACTACGTGTTGGCGGTCGATACCGCAGGCAATATTTCGTCGCAAAGTGAGGTGGTCTCGGTCAGTATTCCGGTTACACCAACCGAGCCAGATAATAATGATAATTCGAGCAGTGGCGGCGGTGCGTTCTGGTTTACGACCTTATTACTGTTGGCCATGTCACGTCGTAAAAATCGTTAATTGAACAATCAAGTCGGAAAACGTAGTGACTGAAGGTAACTTACAGTCACTACGCTAAAGCGGCCATAGGTTCTACTGACAGATCACCGTTCAATTCGTCGTACATACTGACGACTTCACCAATCACTATGATCGCTGGCGATTTTATGCGCGCCTTATTCACCTCATGATGAATGGTTTTCAATGAACCAATCACGGTTTTTTGATCGGAGCGGGTTGCATTTTGAATGACTGCCACAGGTGTTGACGCTTTTAAACCATGGTGCGTCAGTTGTTGCGCGATGGTTTGCAATCCCGTCAGTCCCATATAAATGACGAGGGTGTTATTCGATTGAGCAAGGGCCGGCCAGTTTAAATTGACTGTACCGTTTTTTAAATGGCCGGTGGCGAAAGTGACCGATTGCGCGTGATCACGATGGGTTAGGGGAATGCCACAAAAGGTCGAAGCACCGGCGGCAGAAGTAATGCCGGGAACCACTTGAAAATCAATTCCTGCTTGCACCAGTTGCTGCGCTTCTTCACCACCACGCCCAAAAATATAAGGATCACCGCCCTTTAGTCTTACCACCCGTTTACCGAGGCGCGCCTGATCGATTAACAATTGATTAATTTGATCTTGTGGAACGCAATGTTCGGCTTTTTTCTTACCTACGTAAATCCTTTCGGCATCACGACGCACCAGATTAATAATGTCTTTCGATACCAGTCGATCGTACACCACCAAATCGGCTTTTTGCATTAAGCGCAGCGCCTTGAAGGTTAATAGATCGGGATCGCCCGGACCCGCGCCAATCAAATAGACTTCTCCGGGTAATGGCTCCGATTGATATTTGTATTGATTGAGCAAGGTAAGCAGTTTTTTTTCGGCTTGTTCAGACTGGTTTTGAAAGACCTTTTCAGCAACGCTGCCTTCGAATACAGCCTCCCAAAAACTCTTGCGTTCGGTTCCGGTATTTAAAGCGCGCTTTACCGTGTCGCGAAACTTTTCGGCAAGCTTTCCAAGGCGACCGTAAGCTGCAGGAATCATCGATTCCAGCTTACCCCGCAACAGACGCGCTAAAACTGGCGCTTTACCACCGCTGCTGATGGCAATGGTGATGGGGGCTCGATCGACTATGGCCGGAGTGATGAACGAACAAAACTCCGGATTATCCACCACATTGGCAAATATTTGACGACGCTCGGCATCGTTAAAAACTTGTTGATTCACCCGAGGTTGATTCGTTGCCGCGATGACCAGATGTTGATTGTTTAAGTAAGTCGTTTGGTACTCATCTTCAATTAAATGAATGCTTGCGTGCTCATCCGCCAAGGCAACCACTTGAGCGTTGATTGAGGGGGCAACAATCGTTATTGTCGCGCCAGCCTGCACTAGCAACTCAATCTTGCGAGCTGCGACTTCGCCCGCACCGACCACCAAAACTTGACGCCCACGCAACTGGGTAAATATTGGGAAGTACTCCATGTTTTGTCACCTGCTTTCTTAAGCCCCTGTGAATGTAAAGCACATTGTTAGTTGTCTAAAGGCAAACCACCAATAACGGAGCGAAACAAGGTGATAACTTTCGGTTATGATTAGAATCAGTTTGGCTTTGCAAGTTTGGATTGCAAATGACTGATTTCGGATTGAACTTAATCAGGTATGAGGCAGTGGCGCAGACTCTTTTTTTTTCATTAAAGCCATTTAAAGCCAGTTCAATCTGGTGCTGTTGAAACTGCGCATAAAGCCCTCGCCCAATCTTTATTGATCCTCAGGTTTTTTATCTGAGTAATGTACGCGCCCGTGCTCATCAACCCATTTGTAAATTTTATTCTTTTTTACGGCTTCTTCGGTGGTTTTAGTTAAAGTAGTTAAGGGCGCAAGCTGTTTCAGTTGTTCGGAGTATTGATTTGCTTCTTCTGACATGATGCGCTCGAATAACTCAACGACTTTCTTTGAGTTTAACAGTTGCAGCAGGTTGCCCTGGTTGATTAATTGTTTCAGTTCGGGATCATTAAATACCGCTTGAGTGGCTGGGTCGTTTTTAACGAATTGAGCACGAGCCCACATATCACGAATTTTTTCAGCCATTTGATCGTCGTAAGATAATTCGCTATCGGGGTCGATAATGCCTTCGCTAATGGCCTGAAAGTGTTGGTTGGCCATTAATTGTTTGAATGCGGGGATTTGCTTAATCTGATCGATATTGCCCGAGTTTAAGATTTGTTGATTGCGAGCCGCTAAAAATAAATCGCGGAACTCGGTACTGTCGGTGATCCCGCGCATGTGCTGGATCGCGACTTGTGGGGATTCCAGCAACTTGGACGTTAGCTCAGCAAACTCAGGTTGGTCGGTGGTTGCCGTGATGGCTGTTTTGATGGCCGAGCCGGTAATTTTTTTCGCCATATGCTCAACTACGCCCATGTCTTCGGGCGTCTCATGATCGACCAATACTGGGTTGCTCGGCTCTAATAATTGGCCGCTAATGGATATTACCCAAACCAATAGAATACCCACAATACCACCCACCAGTGCACCAGCGGCACCACCTGCGACCTTAGCTGGGGTCGAGAGCTTTGCGTCATCGCGGGTGATGAGTTTATTGATTATGGCGAATAGAGCACTGAGTATCAGGCTGGTTGCGATAAAGAGTGTTAATCCTGCAACCAGGTACCCAAGAATCCCATTTAATTGACTGTTTTCATTAAGGTAACTGCCGAGTGAAGCGGTAAACAAGATGGCGGCGATGTAAGCGCCGAGTAAGCTGAGAAAACGAAACGTCAGTTTGATAATACCCTTTCTATAGCCAATAAAGGCGAAGAGGGCGACGCATACGATAAAAATGATCGTTAACAATGGGATTACTCATTTCTAAAGATTGTTGCTCTAGTTTGGGCGACAGGAGCAGTTTGATCAACCTTGAAGGTCTGCTTCGATTCTGCCGAATAGAAGGTTGTTGCAACCTTTTCGTCTAGCTCCTTGCTTCAGAAATTTTAGGATATTTCTTGTATACCTCTTTGGGAATACTTATAATTTCAGAAATTTCTGAAAATTGGTAATTGCAATGAACATTCCAGCTGAAATTGAATCCTTTGTGGTGCATTTTGGTGAAATGGGGAGCCGCTGGGGTTTCAACCGAACCGTAGGTCAAATGTTCGCCTTGATTGTTTTATCTGAAGACGCCTTGAATGCCGATCAAATCGCTGATGCCTTGAGTATTTCACGCGGCAACGTCAGCATGGGATTAAAAGAACTGCAGTCTTGGCGATTGATTCGCACCCAGCCACAGCCGGGCGATCGTAAAGATTATTTTCGTCCCAATGGTAGTGTTTGGGAGCTCGCCATGCAGGTGTTATCGGAGCGACGCAAACGAGAAGTCGACCCGACTCTGTCGGTGTTACGCAGTCAGCTGATGCGTTCTGAAGATGAACGTAACAGCTACGCACACGACAAAATGCGCGAGATTCACGATTTGCTCGAACTGTTTATAGGTTGGTTCGACGACATTCATCGCATGAGCCCCGACAACTTAAAAACCTTGCTGAAACTCGGATCGGGTGTCGGCAAAGTGCTGGATATGAAAGATCGGCTATTAACCAAAAGTTGATTAACTGAGCGAGGCGGCCTGATATTTTCAGCCCCTCTGAATTTGTTTTAAGTCTTACGTAGCCCCGAAAGAGCGTAAGCGCCTTCGGGAGATTTTCCCAGATGGCGCGGCGGGTTATTTTAAAAATGTTGTCATCCCAACTAGGAGGGTCCTGTTTTGGAGACTCTTGCTGTCAGTACCGAGATGTTGTCGCGCATTCAGTTTGCGGTGAACATCAGTTTTCATATTTTGTTTCCTACCATTACCATCGCTTTGGCGTGGATATTGTTTTACTTTAAGATCCGTCACCACACATCGAAGCACCCGGTGTGGATGCGCGCTTATCGATTTTGGGTGAAAATTTTTGCGTTAACTTTCGCCTTGGGGGTGGTTAGCGGGATTACCATGTCGTTTCAATTTGGCACCAACTGGCCCGGCTTTATGGAGAAAGTCGGCAATATTGCAGGCCCATTACTCGGTTATGAAGTGTTAACCGCATTTTTTATGGAAGCGACGTTTTTAGGTGCCATGCTGTTTGGCATGAATCGTTTGCCTCCCTGGTTTCATACGCTGTCCACTTTTCTGGTGGCTTTGGGAACGACCATGTCGGCGTTTTGGATTTTAGCGTTGAACTCCTGGATGCAAACACCACAGGGCTTTGAAATGATTGATGGGGTTGCTCACGTTACGAGTTGGACAGAAGTGATATTTAATCCTTCTTTTCCTTATCGATTAGCGCACACCTTGTTAGCGTCAGGACTTACCGCCTGCTTTTTAATGGCGGGTATATCTGCGTACCGAATGCACAAAGGTGATGATAAACGCGCGCCAAAAGTGGCGCTAAAAACGTCCATTTATGGTGCAGCCTTGTTGATCCCTTTACAGGTATTGGTTGGTGATCTACATGGCTTGAATACCTTGCAACATCAACCACAAAAAGTCGCGGCAATGGAAGGAATTTGGGAAACCGAAAAGGGAGCGCCTTTGTTAATCTTCGCCTTGCCCGATGAACAAGAAAGAATCAATCATTTTGAGTTAGGCATACCTAAACTGGCCAGCCTTATTCTAACGCATGAGACCGATGGAGAAATAAAAGGCCTTAATGAATTTCAAGGTGAGCATCCTCCGGTAAAACCCGTATTTTATGGCTTTCGAATTATGGTAGGCATGGGGCTGTTGATGTTGGCCGTCAGTTGGTTAACTTCAATCTATCTGTTAAGAAAGAAAGGGTTACCAAACTGGCTTACTCGAACGCTGATCGGCATGACATTCTCTGGTTGGGTCGCTACGCTTGCGGGATGGTACGTGACCGAAATTGGTCGTCAACCTTACATTGTGTCGGGAGTACTGACGACGCAAGAAGCGGCTACCACCATTGCTGCGGCTAATGTCGGATTGTCCTTGGCCTTGTACGCTGTTGTCTATCTGTTGTTGTTGGTTGCTTACATCCATACTTTATTTTACATGGCAAGAAAATCGGTCAAGGTGGAAGAGTTTAAAACCCTTGATGATTCTTACAAGCAGCAAAACCCTGCGTCTACCGAGGAGGTGACCGCATGATGTTAGCCGAACTACTGCCCACGATATTTTTACTGCTTATGGCCGTGGCCGTTTTAGTTTACGCCATTCTTGATGGGTTCGACTTGGGGGTTGGTGTATTGCTACCAATGAACAATCTCGAATACCGAGATAAGATGATCGCCTCGATCGGTCCTTTTTGGGATGCCAACGAAACCTGGTTAGTGTTAGCGGTGGGTATTTTACTGATTGCTTTTCCAGCGGCGCACAATATCGTGTTACGTGAATTGTACTTACCCGCAGCCATCATGTTGGTTGGATTGATTTTGCGCGGTGTCGCCTTTGATTTTCGGGCTAAGGCCGTAACCAGATATCAACCGCTCTGGGATAAGTTGTTTCGACTGGGATCATTAATTGCGGGATTGACGCAAGGCTTTATGCTGGGCATGTACGTCAGTGGTTTCGAATATACTTTCTGGACAGTTGCCTTCTCTTGTTTGACAGCACTCGGAGCGGTGGCTGCTTATGTGTACATAGGCGGTGCCTGGCTGGTGTTAAAAACGGAAGGGGAGCTGCAGGTGTTTGCGGCAAAACGGGCGCGAAAAGCTGGGTGGTTAATGGCACTTTCGTTTGTCGCAATTTGCATTGCCAATCCGCTGTTAAATCCCGATGTGGCGCAGCGATGGTTCTCTATGCCCGGCGCACTGATTGTCTTTTTAATTCCGCTGATGTGTGGCCTCTTATTGGTGATTGTTGATCAGTATCTGAAAAATGTTCCCGTGCGAGATGACAAAGCTTGTTGGATTCCCTTCGTTGGTACGGCAGCGTTATTTACTTTTTGTTTGACCGGGTTTGCTTACAGTTATTATCCCTATGTTATTCCCAATCAACTGTTAGCGGAAGACGCGGCCAGTGCGACCAACTCGTTGATGTTTGTGTTTTATGGCGTGGCGATTGTTTTTCCGGTAATTATTGGGTATACGATTTTGTCGTATCGGATTTTTAAAGGAAAAACTCAGGAGTTGACTTACTATTGATTTTTTATCTTAGCCGAGAAAGAGCGCAGCACCTTCGGGAAGATGTTTAAATTCTAAACACGGAGATTTGTTGTTGATTGGGTATTTCGCCTCGCTGGCGCTTGCAGGCGAGTTGCTTTTGTCAGACGTTACAAAAGTAACCAAAAAAACTGGGGCGCTACGCTGGGTATTTGGTCGTCATTGTCTATAAGCTTCTGCTTTATTGAACGTTCAGATTCCTCTGACAGCTTTTTATTCGTGCCATGGAAGGATTTGTTTAGGAGTCGCGATTACAGTTAGAGATCATTTCTGACTTTTTTTAAGCGATCTTCGAACACTGGTTCGTTAAAGTAAATCGGTTCGAAACTTCGTTTCGAAAATTCCATGCCCGATAAAAGAGCCGTCGGTAAAGCAGTTATGTCTCCATAAAGAATTCTCTTTCATTCGAGCACAATCAAATGCTCAGCGGCGAGCGTCAGGGCGCTTTTGCTTCCTTTTCTCGCTCTTGAGAAAAGGGAGTCGCCATCGGGCGAAACCCTCAGCTGAACCAAAGTAGATCGTAAAATCGATAACAAGCCGGTAGGCCCGAAAGAGCGAAGCGCCTTCGGGGATGTGTTTGAGTTCTAAACATTGGCGTTTGGTATTGACCGGGTGTTTCGCCTCGCTGGCGCTTGCTGGCGAGTTACTTTTGTCAGACGTTACAAAAGTAACCAAAAGAACTGGGACGCTACGCTGGGTATTTGGTCGTCATAGTTTATAAGCTTCTGTTTTACTGAAGGTTCAGATTAGTCTGACAGCTTTATATTCGTGCCATGGAAGGATCGGTTTAGGAGTCGCGAGAACAGGTAGAGCTCATCTCTGACTTTTTAAAGCGATCATCGAACACTGCTTCGTTAGAATAAATCGGTTCGAAGCTTCGTTTCGAAAATTCCATGCCCGATACAAGAGCCGTCGATAAAGCAGTGATTTTTCATAAAGGGATTGCTATCAATCAAGTACAATTAAATGCCCAGCGGCGAGCGTCAGGGCGCTTTTGCTTCCTTTTCTCGCTCTTGAGAAAAGGAAGTCGCCATCGCGCGAAACCCGAAGCTGAAATAAAGTAGATGTTCCATCATATATCGAGACACCCAACTTCTTTTTGACATCGAACCTGCTGATCGGATGACAAAACGATAATTATTGAGATATTAAACGTCGACTGTTGTCGTACCTTGGTTAATTTGCTACAACTGCTTCAACTGATAAATTGTGCGAATTCAAAGTCGTAAACTACCTAATATTGTCACTTCGTTCGGAGAAATGAATATGAATACATCCAAAAGCCTGATTTCTTTATTTTTGGCAATCGTTTTTAGTCACTCACTGTTCGCCAAGGATGATAGCTTTGGTGTTGGCGCTAAAGTCGCAGAGGCGATTGATGTTCATGCAATCTTATCGGAGCCAGAACAGTTTATGGAAAAGGAGTTAACGGTAGCCGGAGAAGTTGTGTCGGTTTGCGACAAAAAGGGTTGCTGGATGATGTTATCGTCAGGCGACGCAAGACTTCGTATCAAAGTGAAGGATGGTGAAATGGTTTTCCCTTTTAATGCTAAGGGAAAAACAGCGTACGCAACAGGCAAGTTAGAAAAAATGGAAATGACTCAGGAAAAAGCTGTTGCCTACCTTAAACATATGGCTGAAGATGCTGGTGAAACGTTCGATCCGGAATCGGTAAAAGGTGATGTCACCTTGTATCAACTTCGTCCCGTGGGTGTCACTATTAAACGCTGATTTTGAAGTTTTAGTGTCGTTAAGTCTGAAGTTTTCACCTAGCTGATTTAATATAAATTTTACACC
>JBPEWV010000165.1:0-37448 GCA_052032335.1 Pleionea sp.
AATTAGACTCTATTCATCGTATTCATCTGGCGGTATGGCAAATTAATCCGCCCGATGAATATTTGTATAAGTCACTGAAGACGCTTTCGTTTGTGTCTGCGCTAAATTTAATCTGCATCGATTAACCAACCGTACTCTAAGTTAGTTTTTCACGCGAAGATAATAAGATTCGCTTTACTAACCTTGGAGAATAAATATGATTCCTAGATTCAATCTGTTTTTAGTGTTTATCGTCATTAGTACCTTGCTTTTCTCACTACCCGGAATTTCCGGCCACCATGGTGATAAAAACGCAAAAAAAGATGTGGTAGACATCGCATCAGGTAACGATGCGTTTTCAACTCTGGTAGCGGCGGTAAGCGCGGCAGATCTTGCAAGTGTTTTGAAAGGTGAAGGACCATTTACGGTGTTTGCGCCGACCAACGAAGCATTTTCTGAGTTACCCGAAGGAACCGTCGAACATTTATTATTACCCGAAAACAAAGAAGAGTTGGTAAAGATACTGACGTATCATGTGGTATCAGGCAAAGTGACCGCCAGTGAAGTAGTAGAACTTGAAAGCGCCAAGTCCGTGCACGGTAATAGTATTCAAATCAAAGTAATTGATGGAAAGGTAATGGTAGACAATGCGACGGTTACCAAAGCCGATATTATGGCGAGTAACGGCGTAATTCATGTGATAGATAAGGTCATTTTACCGAATTGAACGATGCGCATTATTCATAAATAAAGAGCAGGTTTCTGCTCTTTTTTTTTTTCTGTAAAGATTAAGCTGGAACGATATTTTCAGCTTGTGGGCCTTTGGCGCCCTGACTCACAGTAAATTCAACTTGTTGGCCTTCTAAAAGGGTCTTAAAACCGTCGCTTACAATCGCACTAAAGTGTGCAAAGACATCAGGTCCGTTTTCTTGAGAAATAAAACCGAAACCTTTAGATTCGTTAAACCATTTAACTGTACCAGTTACTGTATTAGACATAATGTAATATCCTGAAATTAATATAAAGTTGTGCCTTCATGAGGCATGAATAGCGTAAAAATGAACAATGATTTAAAAACTGCAGGACGAGAACTTACAAGATGTTTCGAAATGAAGAGTGTAAATGTTGTGCTTCCTTTATAGCTGACGCTATAGTATCAGTGTACTAATCGAAATGTCAAAGCATTTAATTAAATCAGTCTTGATAGCGTTTATGATCCTACTTTAAGCACCATCTAATACGAGTTTCGATTGTTTGGAATCATTATGGGTCAGAAACTGGGTTAATAGCTTCCATTGGCCAATAATACGAGAGTACAGGCTTCTACTACTTTAATTCCATGTTGCCGCAATTCTTCAGCACAAGATCCACATTCGGTGCCGGGGTTGAATATGACCCGTTTGGGTTTTAGATCGATGAGAGAGCGTAGCATAGGTTTCAAGATATTCGGGCGAACGTAAACTGTTACGGTTTCAATGTCAGCTTTGTTATCTTCCTGAATTGCTTTTAATGAGGGAAGACTCGGGAGGTTGCCGATATTCTTGAGCTTGGGGTTGACCAGAATAATGGGGTGGTGGCTATCGATTAGCGCTTGCTGAGCTTTATTAGAAAATCGCGAGGGTTTATCGCTCGCACCCAAAATAACCGTATAAGTCATTTTTACTCCCTAACCAAGTTGATCGATTTAAAGTCTTTTTTAACCCCAAATTGTTAAGAATTAAGGTCTTTGTTAAATGCATCGCCAACAGACCGATCGATTTTTTCGAACGGCTTAATCGACCAAGCCAGTGTCGAATTGTAACATTACTCGCTATGATTAACCTTGAAAAAATGTAACAGGAGCAAAGCGTATGAGTGAGTCCAATTATACACCTCCGAAAGTCTGGCAGTGGGAGCAGGATGCCGGAGGTAAATTCGGTAGTATTAACCGCCCCACCGCCGGCGCTCGAGAACAGAAAGACTTGCCCGTGGGCAAGCACCCATTGCAACTCTATTCTTTGGCAACACCCAATGGTGTTAAAGTAACTATTATGCTGGAGGAGCTATTACAAGCCGGACATTCCGGAGCTGAATACGACGCGTTTTTAATCGACATCATGGAAGGTGATCAATTTAGTAGTGGTTTTGTTGCAATTAACCCAAACTCTAAAATCCCAGCATTGGTCGATCGCAGCCACGGCAAACAGCAACGCGTTTTTGAGTCCGGGTCGATATTGCTCTATTTGGCAGAAAAGTTTAACGCATTTATTCCGAGCGAGCCGGCAGCACGAACCGAGTGTCTCTCGTGGTTGTTTTGGCAGATGGGAAGTGCACCCTTTCTTGGCGGAGGATTTGGCCATTTTTACGCTTACGCACCTGAAAAGTTGGAGTATCCGATTAATCGTTATGCGATGGAGGTTAAACGCCAACTGGATGTTTTAGACCAGCACCTCAAAAACAACCCTTACATGGCAGGAGAGGAGTACTCTATTGCCGACATGGCGATTTGGCCCTGGTATGGTGTATTGGTACTTAACAAAGTTTACGATGCGGCGGAATTTCTGCAAACGCATAAGTATAAAAATCTGGTTGAATGGACCAAGCGGATTGAGGACCGACCTGCTGTTCAGCGCGGTATTCGAGTAAATAAAACATGGGGCGAGGAGTCTCAGCAACTTCGTGAACGTCACGATGCAAGTGATTTCGACACCGAGTTTTAGCGTCCAACCTTTTTTCATTCTTGTCAACTCGACTCTCTCATCCCATGAGGGAGTCACCATTACATTCTGAATGCTCGTAAAGATCTGAATGCTCGTAAAGAAGAATCGACTCGTAATTCACGCTGGTTTACACTAATCTTTAAGTAGCTGATTAAAGTGTGTAATCTATTCATTGATGCGAACATGTAAAGCGATTATTTTACTTAGCGGCTGACATAACGACCCATATATCAGTGCTGTAGATTCTGGAATTGTTCTTTCGATGTTGCTCACAATTCGATCCGCGAAAACCAGTGAGCGGATGGATTCAGTTTTTCAGAACATGCTCAGCAAGTGTGAATTATACCTTTACTTCAAATGTGAAATAATTCATAAATTAGATTTGAGCAGTAAAGAAATTTAACCGGATGGAACACAATCTTTTATGCTTAACGGTTTTGCTTTTTTTAACACCAAAATATTTGTGGCTTTAAGTCTGATTTTTTCGGCTTTTGCAGTGCAATCTGCTGATACTGATGAAATATTAACCTTAAGTATCGAAGAGTTAATGGCCATACCCACCGATAAACGACCAAAAGGGCGCGGTATATTTCAGTCCGATAAGTTTCCTGTCTCTCAAAAATCGGTCAACTTTGGAATCAATGTCCCTCTTCAAAAGTTTCCCTACTCGTCAGCCGCCATACTGGCAGCTGCCGATCTCGCGACTCAAGCCATTAACGAACAGGGCGGTATTAATGGCCGGCCTCTGGCGATTGTTCGGGCAGACAACGAACATGATCCTGAAATTTCGGTCAATTTGGCCAATCAGTTGGTTAGTCGTTTTAATGTAGAAGCATTTATTGGCCCTATGACATCCGAAAGCGCGCACGATGTCTTAGAGCAGGTTGCGGATCAGCATCAAGTACCGTTAATGACCGTAAGAGCATCAGCTACCGACTTAAACCAGGTCGCAAAAACCACTTCTTTTTGGCGATTGACAGCAAATAATCAACGACAAGTCGAGTTAATATTCTCCAAGCTTAAACTCGCCAACCGACTGGACCGAGTTGTATTTATTGGCAGTCGTGATTTGTACAGTGAAGAGATTTATAATGGCTTACTTGATCTTTTAAACGACCACAAGCGTTCATTTCTCGATACGTTGAAAATATCAACCATGGTTGATTTGAAGGTTATGAAACTGGAAGACAGGCTAGAAACAATTAAGAAGCTGTCGCCCACAGCAATCGTGTTAGTCATCAGGCCGGATTTGTCGGCTGACCTACTAAAAAAACTTAATCGCACCTGGAAACAGGAAAAGCCATTAATCGTGATGGGCGACACTTTCAACCGAGCTGATGCGTCACAATACGAACTCGGTGATATTATTTATTGTACTAATTATATTGTGTCGGTGGAATCAGAGGGAGCCTATAATGTTAATTTGAAGTTGGCCAACTTATCGATCAATACCTCTATTTCTGGCTACGATACAGCCTACGCATTTGATGCGGTAATCCTTCTTTCTATGGCAAATCATCTGTCCAATGCGACAGAACTATCGTTTAAAGAAGCGATGTTTCGATTAACCGGAGAAGGGCAGCAAATAACCTATCGCGATTACCACCGGATCGAAAGCTTAATTAAACAACACCGGCAGTTGAGTTACTTCGGCGCTAGTGGCTTTATAAACTTCAATCAACAAGGCGAAAATTTAAAGGCAGAACTTGCCTGGCAGACGCTTGGTGATAATCCTGGAGAACAACCCAGTTGTTTACGCACATTGGAGCCCTAAAATTTAAACCCTACCTTCATTGTTAATTCAATTTATTTGTTTTATTCAGGTACATGGCAGCATCCGCCTTTTTAATCGCAATCTCGGGGTCGGTACCTGCCTCTAGCCATGAATAACCCACCGAAAATGTCACTCGAGGAAGGTTTGAGTGACTTTTTTCTAGATGTTGTTGAATCTTTTGAATATGTTTTTTCGTATTCTCTACTTTAAGTTCGCCCGAAATGACAATAAATTCATCTCCGGCGTATCGGAATAAATGGTCAACGGGACGAAAGCTTTTGCTAAGGGCGTTGGCAAATAGCTTAAGGCATTCGTCACCAACCTGATGGCCGTATCGGTCGTTTATTTGCTTGAAATTGTTCAGGTCGAAAAATATTATTGTTGCACCAGATTCTCTAGCAGCTTCGAGCACGGTTCTTAAATTTCTACGATTACCGAGTCCAGTTAAAGGATCGCAATCAACGAGCTCTTTTAAGTCATCGGTCACTTTGATCAGGTTTTCACAGGTATCGGTTAATTCGTTCTGTATTGTTTGGTAAAGTGCGAGCACGCAACCTAAGGCTATCCACCATTCAGCGGCTGCATCAAAAGAGGAGTGTGCGGCGAGGAAAAAGTTTATTTCATCCAGTCCTTCCAGTGGATAGTTTGCCGATATCCAATAACTGTACACTTCGATAAGCGCAATGACTGCACGCGCAAAAAAACCAAGCGCTAACCATATCATTACCACCGAACGACTTTGCGCGATTAAAATAGTGCCAACTGTCAAAACAATCGCAATCAATGAGGCTTGTGCGACACCTAACCAGGGAATATTCGGAATAGTTAAGGCGCCTAGTAAGCCAACACTCAGAGAGAATAGGATTATCGGTCGAAAAGACAGCCAGTTGTATGATCGTGTGGTGAAGTGCTGCACACCGCTGATCAGTAACAATACAAAAGCGGTTTTAAATACAATATAGGCACCCAGTAACAGTCTGAATATAACTGAAGAGTCTGGCTGAGTGAGCCAAAAAGTTACTGTAATGGTTAAAGCCGCCAAGTTGAATAACCAGGCTTTAACCCAGGCATTAATCTCTGCTCGACGAGTCGAATAAGCTAGAAATAGAAAAAACAGCGCGATCATTAACTCGGAGCAAATTTGAACAATGGTGCTCCAACGCCACAACATTACTTCCATAGTTTTGCCAACAGGGTCGCTATCACACAGTATCGGTAAAAGGTGATTGCGAGGCTATTATTTACTCTAATTATGGACTGCTCGGTATAAATTACAAGTAGCTTGACGGTTCGTCAGAGAAATTGTGGGCGAGCAAAGATCTATCAGATAGACCATTTGTTTTAGGTCGTTAACAATCGATATTCCTGATGATGAAATCGGCCATCGCTTTGAACGACATTGCCGAGCTTTATTTCTATTGGTGCGTTAAAAGCGGGAGTATCAACCACCAGAGTATGAAACTCACCATTCTCACCGCAAGGATCAACCTCGCTTGGCAGTGAGTCGATAAAGGCTTGTGAATACTCCCTGCCAATGTGTGATGGGGCTAACTGTTCACCATCGACGGTTAATACGTAGGCTTTAATTCGGCGGTTAATTATTTCTTTTGCCAAGGTATCTGGAGACTCTCCCAACAGTGGAAAAACGCATTCCCAGCCAGCCGGTTCGATGAAATTCTTTCGATAAGCATCGATACCATTGCAGTATAGGTCACCAAAGGCAATCGCATCAAACCTCAGTTCGGCATTACGTAATGCCGATATAACCGTATCTTGATAAATTGCATTATCTGGAAAAACTTCAGGCAACTCTGCGGTGATCAGTGGCAAACCAAGTCGACTTGCCTGCAGGTGCGCCGTTTCAGTCGTTGTTGCCTGAAACGGAATTTGGCCTGCTACATGGGTGGTAAATAAACCACAAACTTCAAAGTAAGGATGGTCAAGTAACCGCATCAAACAAAGCGTGGCGTCTTTGCCTGTCGACCAGCTTACAATTACCCGTTTAGTATTGGACATAAAACTTGCTACTTAATATAGCTTTTAACAGCTATTGCTAACGCATTGGCAGCGGGACGATGAAACCGGAAGAATAACTCGGGTTCAATCAGTTCTAATTCCATAATGGCTAGCTGATCATTGTTATCTTTTATGATATCAACGCGGCCATAAAGTGGCTTCGGCTCACAAACGGCGATGGCAGATTCAGCAAACTCTATTTCTTCTTGTGTCGGAGAGTAAGGATGAACCGTTCCTCCGTGGTCGTCCTGAACTCGAAAGTCACCTTTTGCCGCGACTTTTTTGACCGCATGAGTGAACTGTCCATTCATAACCATGAGTGATAACTCGCCGCTTTCAAGGATGTTGTTTTGAAACGGTTGCACCATAAAGTCTTCTTCTATTATCAGCTGTCTTAAACGCGTTTGTATTTCTTCAAGGTTGCTTTTGCTCACTCGATAAGTGTGACGAGCCGCACCTGAAACCACCGGTTTTATGATCGCTTCGGAGAATCCGTGTTTCTCCATAATCACACTCAAATTAACTTCAGATCCTTTGGATAAGATATGGGTTTCTACCGAATTGATTTCTTTTTGCGCCAACTCAATCAGATACCGTTTATCCATGTTCCATTGCAAAGTTGAGACGTCGTTGATGCATCGAGTTTTGGTTTTGACCGAATTGAGCCAGGCCGTAAACTCATCGAACCGATCAAAGTAATCCCAGGTGGTTCGAAATAAAACAGCTTTGGTTAAAGACCAATCAAAATCTGGATCGGACCAGGATTTAATATCAACCGATAAACCTTGTTGCTCGAGCGCAGCTTTAACCAGTTCGTCTTCTAATAAGACCTGTAAGGTATACCAGTCACGTTTCTCGGTATTAACGTAAGTATCTTCCGTCAAAATAACCACATCGATCGTATTGCTCATACTCTTGAACCCTTTTTATTCTGCGAATTGAAGTCTGGCTCGAATTCCGAGTCCGGTACTGTAACCAACGCTCGCCCACTTGATGGAACCGTTTGAGTCGGCAATATAATAGGTTGGGTACCCCTTAATTTGAAATTGTTCTCGCAATTGGTGAGTGCCCAACAGAACGTTAACCGGCAATTCGTGTTCACTGACAAATTTTTCAACTTCTGCTTTTGATTGCCAGTCGAGTGCAATGATGAATAAATTGACTTGTTGAGTTTCGATATTGCTTTTCAACTCGTTGAGGTTTTCTATTGACAGGTGACAGATGTTGCACCAGGGCGCGAAAAAATAATAGACCGTCGGAGCGTTGAAGCGTTCGGACGAGTCAACCGTCTGATCACTAAGCGTGGGCAGCACAAAATTTGGTGCTTCTATCTCTCCCGATGTATCAAGACTGTCTCGCGTTTGCCAGAAATGAATGATTGTAACAATGGCAATGACCCAGACAAAATCATACCAATTCAGCCATGGTCGTTTTTTCGATGGCAATTTATGATCTGTTGTTGAATTGTCACTCATTCATTATGCGCTCTAGTAATTTAGATTTCCTGCTTTGTTTTCAGTGCCGGTAACGAGACGGTTTTATGCCGTGTTGCTTCGCCCAATGGTCGATCAGGTATCCTGATATCGAACCAGAGGTTGGTAACTTAAGACTGCCATCTTCGATTTTTTGAATGATAGAGGAGGGTGACACCCATTGTGCTCTCTCTAACTCGTCGTCTAGCAGATTAAAGTCTTTTGATTTCGCAACGGCAGTGAATCCTATCATCACCGAACAGGGGAAAGGCCAGGGCTGTGAGCCCAGATACTTGATTTGATGAACCTTGAGTTGACTTTCTTCCCACACTTCTCGTTCGACCGCTTGTTCAAACGACTCGCCAGGCTCAACAAATCCAGCTAACACCGAATATCGATTTTCTGGCCACTGTTGTTGTCTGGCCAACAATAGTTCGTCACCATGGGTAACGGAAACGATAATGGCCGGGTCGGTTCGTGGGTAAATTGACTTTTCGCAAGACTCGCAATAGCGTTCATGGCCCGCCATGTGTACGTAAGTTTTATCGCCACATTTGCCGCAATAAGTATGATGAGAATGCCAGTACAACAAGGCTTTGCCATAAGCTATTGCCGATGAATGTGGCTCCGCGATCATTGGCAAAACCAGGCGCAGGTCTTTCCATTGTTGATGAAAAGACAGCTCGAAATCAGCCGAGTTTTGACGTGCACAAAACCAGGCTTTGTTATCGGAATGGCCAAGATAAATCCAGTTGTGCTGTTTAGGGCGGTCGCTGTGGTGAAACGCATTAGCGGCATGCACGCCATCGGGTGCCATCAGTACTTCGTATCGCTCATTAAAAATGATGAGCTGAGTGTCTTCTTTTTTCTTCCAACTTACTAACTGATCTGCGTGTGATCGTAAGTGCGATTGGCGATCCAGTGATGAGTGTGCAAACTTCCACATAATATTAACCGTAAATGACTAACAGCAACGATGTAGCGGCAATGATTAGCCATAACACAGTGCCTAAAAATAATGGGCGGGTATCGACATTTTTGAGTATCGATGGCGTAACGCCCAAACCTAAGAGAAATAGCGCAAAAATCAACACCCGTTTACTGATGAAAGCGACCGATTCGGCAACCTGTCCAAGCGGAAAGTAGCTGTTGGCGATGGCAGCGAGTACGAACAGTAAAATAAATATCGGGATCTGCGGTTTTGATTCTTTATTCTTGCTGAATGCCGCGATGACGAGTGTCAAAGGAATGATCCATAAGGCACGAAATAACTTGGTGGTGGTCGCGATGGTTAAGGATTCGTCACCAAACTGTGCTGCAGCTCCGAGAACCGAGCTAGTGTCGTGAATGGCGAGTGCCGCCCAAATCCCAAATTGGCGCTGACTAAGCTCGAGCCATTCTCCTAATAGCGGAAATACATACAAAGCGACAATGTTCAAAAGAAACACCACCGTAACGGCCATGGCTGTCTGGTCGGGGCGGCTCTTAATAACTTGCGATACCGCCGCTATGGCGCTGCCACCACAAATTGCCGTTCCTGAGGTAATCAATAATCCGGTTTCTTCCTGAACGTTCAGCAAGCGGTATAAAACAAGACCGGCTGCTACCGCTACCGCTATGCTAATAAAGGTAATGAGAAAAATTTCTTGAGTCGATTCGATTAATTGATAAACGTTGAGACTGAATCCAAGGCCGACGATCGCTATCTTGAGTAACAGAGCAGAGTACTTTCGGCAAAAATCACCGTAGTTGTGCTGTAAAGTAAGCGCAATCCCAAGTCCTGCCAGTAACGCCAACCCGGCGTTTAGCAGCCCCGTAAACACGAGAATGCCTACAACAACAGATAGGCTAATTGCGAGATAAAACTTCACGAGGTGAACGTCTCTTTGATTCAAAGTGGCAAAATGCTAACACAGTAACCTCTGTAATATAAAAATAAAATTAACATTTGTTACATATTCAAGGATTTCGAAATAACTAATAAATACAAAAAGTTAGGCTTTGTTTCATATTTTTCGTATGAACTTTATGCAAAAATGCTTGTGTGCTGCTGATTTAGTGTTATAGTTACATACAACACCGTTGCGGTGGAGTCTGTCTCAAAGAAGGCCGAATGTTAAAACAAGTCAAACTTTGAGCCAATTAATCAAAAAAGGTGAGTAAAGCATGCAGGCTAATTGGAACGACAATCAACCAATTTATCGCCAGCTTCGAGATAAAGTCATTGCCTCAATTCTCGACCGAGAGTTGAACGAGGGCGATGCGCTGCCTTCAGTGCGACAGGTTTCAGCAGATTTTCAGTTGAATCCAATCACTGTATCGAAGGCCTATCAAGAATTAGTTGACGACGAATTAGTTGAAAAGAAACGAGGGGTGGGAATGTTTATTCAGCAAGGTGCCAGAGAAAAATTGTTATCTCGCGAGCGACAATCTTTCTTGCGTGACGAGTGGCCATTAATCATTGAGAGAATTAAACGATTGGGTTTAAGCGCTTCGGAGTTGTTAAACCAGGTGTCGAATGAGTCGAAAGGTGGTCAGTCATGAACAGTATCGTAACTGCAAGTGGTCTAAGCAAGTCTTATGGCGGTTTCGATGCTTTAAAGTCGGTTGATTTTACCATCGAAAGAGGCCGAATTGTCGGCTTGATCGGTCCTAATGGTGCAGGGAAAACGACGGCGCTTAAAGCCATACTGGGTTTAACTACCTTTGATGGTCAACTGTCAGTTTTTGGATTGGACCCTCGTAAAGATCGTCACAAGCTAATGCAAAAAGTTTGTTTTATAGCCGATGTAGCGGTGTTACCGCGTTGGTTAAAGGTTTCTCAAGCGCTTGAGTTTGTTGAGGGGGTACATCCAAAATTCGATAAACAAAAAGCAGAACGGTTCTTAAAGAAAACCAAAATATTGATGAACAGTAAGGTTGGGCATTTATCCAAAGGCATGGTGACTCAATTGCATCTGGCGTTGGTGTTGGCCATTGATGTTGAATTGCTGGTGCTCGACGAACCCACGTTAGGTCTGGACATTTTATATCGCAAAGAATTTTATCACGAACTGTTAAGTGAATTCTTTGACGAAAACCGAACCATTATCGTCACCACACACCAGGTTGAAGAGGTCGAGAATTTACTGACCGATCTTATGTTCATTAAAGATGGGCAGTTCATACTCGACTCGACCATGGATGAAGTGAGCGACCGTTTCGTAGAAGTTATGGTTCCAAGTGAAAAAGCCGAACAAGCCAGGCAACATAATCCAATCGCAGAGCGCGAGGTGTTTGGGCGTAAAGTGTATTTGTTTGATGGTTTGGCAAGCGATGTAGCCGAACAACTTGGCGATACACATCGACCAAGCATATCTGACTTGTTTGTTGCGAAAATGAAAGGAGTAACCGCATGAATTTAACGACTTTCAAAACTCTGGTAATCAGAGAGTATTGGGAAAACAAAAGCCTAAAGCTGGCTCCGTTAATCATTGCATCGGTGTTAATCTTCGCACTTGTAGTCGGCTTAATTACGGGGCAAACCTTAATTTCTACTCACGGTCTGGAAAACACCACTGAGTTGGGGTTTGCTGAGATAAATAACGCCAGTCAGGAAGAGTTAGGCAAAGCCATGCAGGCATTTCAATACGCCTTCGTCTTTGGTCCATTGTTGGTTGGATTATTGTTTGTTTTATTCTTTTATTCACTTGGCAGTTTGTACAACGATCGTCGCGATAGAAGTATTCTGTTTTGGAAGTCGATGCCTGTTTCTGATTTACAGACGGTGATGTCCAAGGTGTTTACGGCTTTTATTGTTGCGCCCGTGTTGACTGCAGCTATCGCGTTTATCGCTCAGTTCGTGGGTTTGGTTTTACTTACTTTAATGGTTTGGTTTAACGGCGGTTCGGCCTGGTCATTAATCTGGTCCAATTCGGCTTTGTTCAGCGTACTGTTTAATGACTTTGCTATCGCTATTATGGTCGGACTCTGGATGGCCCCGATACTTGGCTGGCTTTGGTTAGTGTCAGCCTTTGCTAAGCGAGTGGCATTTCTTATCGCCATATTTGTACCGCTTGGGATTATGATGGTTGAAGGCATGATATTGCATTCTTCACATTTTGCTGAGCTGGTGGGTCGTCACTTTGCTCAAGTTGAACACATAGTTACAGGAACCTATAAACAAGGACATCCGTTTACCATTTTAAGTCAGGGTGGATTCTGGATAGGACTGGTTATATGCGCTCTGTTTATCGCTGCTGCAACTTACATTCGACGTTTCAGAGATGACAGCTACTAAGAGTACACACAGTCACGCGCCAATAATGGCGCGTGCACTTTCTAAGGAAAAACACATGAAAACGGCACGTAAATGGGTAGACAGAATTAGTTTGACGATTTTCGCAGTTAGCATGGGATATATTTATTTGACAGCAGATCAATTTCCCGAAGCGCAGGCGGTATCCAGCTCAAGTGAAGCTATAATCAAACTGGCTTGTCGAGTTTTCTTCTAACCACTATTCAGAGATAGCTCCTCGATCGATTAAGAGCTGTTTGATATTTTCAGCCAGTCGTCGATAGCCGACTGAATTAAGATGAATCGCATCCGATTTCATATCGTCGTCTGAAAGATAATCGGACAAAACATCGGGTAATAGAGTTACCTCAAGTTGTTCAGATAATTCTTGATAAATCTCGGAATCACTTAAAAATAATCCAGGCTCTGGTACGGCGATTAATACAATTTCGCTACCCGTACTTTGAATTTTCTGAATGATTGCTCTTAAGTTTTTAACGATTCGTTGTCGTTTGGTTTTTCTTAAAAAGTCATTTCCTCCTATACACAACAAAACCAGCTTGGGCTGATGCTTACTCAAAATGCCATCGAGTCTACGAATGACATCCTGCGTTTTATCGCCCGGGACACCCTCATTGATAACTGTGCGATTGAGCAATGTTGATAAAACACTGGGATAACTGTTCGCCGGTTGCGTGCCTACTCCAGATGTCAGGCTATCGCCAATGGCCACGATGGTGTCATTGGGACCAATTGGCGATAAAGGGTATTCCTTTGAGCAGGCGGATAGAACTAATAAAGTAAGTAAGACACAAAAAGAATTAATGAGTCGTTTCATTGCTTTGCTTTTTCTGTTGTATGAAAACAAAGGGGGCGACAACCGTTGCCCAAAAAGGGGTATCAGGCTGACAATTGTTTTTTACCCAGTCTAAATTGGGTTTAACTATTTTTTCTTCTTGCATAGCCTTTTGAATAAATGCTTTATCGTCATTGGTTACTTTTAATGCGACATCAACCAGATCGAGATTGGAACTGACCAAAAATACATTTCCTCTGGCGTACAGGATTTCCAGTTCTTTCCAGTTTACTATGGAGGTCTCACTGTTAATTTTTGCGGCTAATAACTCGGGGCTGTCTTCAATGCTCATGAATTTTCTCTAATTCTCAGTTGGTCTAATAATGAATATTTCTAAAAGTTAACGATTCTTAATAGTTAGTATAGCGGAAGGGTAAAACAAACGGTGATCGAAGGTGGAGATTGGTCGACCCATAATTCTCCTTCGTGTAACTCAACCAATCGTAACGCCAGCTTCATTTGAAAGCTATCGATATCTTTAGTGCTTTGCTCTTTCCCCAGAAACGCTTGTGCGGATTCACTCTCTAAATCGGTGTTGGAGATTCTTACGATCAACTGATGATCCAGAGGGATGGCGTGCAAGTAAATAGTGCCCGTATTAACCACACTTAAAACAGCCGTGTGAATGTTAAAGAGAATCTGTTTCACTCGATCCTGATCGGCTTTAACTCTGGGAAGCTTCTCGGAGACTTGATTAATATAACTGATTGAATGATCATCAAAATTACTTTGCAGTAGACAGACAATCTCGCGGTTAACGTCATAGAAGTCGACTGGCGCGAGATTCAAAGTAAGAGTTTGTTCCCGGTCGGCACTAAAGTCGAGCAGGTTTCTTATTTGTAAGCTAAGACGTGTGACTTCGGCCTCAATATCTTTGAGTTGCTGGCGTTCTTTCGAGCTGCGAGACTGATTCGAGAAAAGAGCATTGGTGTTTTTCTGTATCCGTTCAATTGGCGTCAATAGCTGTTCAGAAGTTTGTGACAAAAATTGCGTTTTTAAATCGTCGAGTTGCGCTAGTTGAACGGACACCTCTCGTTCACGCAGCAATTTTTTCCGATTGTATAAAATCGCAAGGGTGAGACCGAAGACAACCATACCGAGCAGACTGAGTCCGATGATGATATAACGGGATGATCGCGAATTCTCTATTTGCAGCGACTTTATTTCATTTTGTTGCCTTAAAAGTTTTATTTCCTGTTCGCGTTGTCCTAACTTATTTTGATACTCCATACGGGTAATTTTATCTTTGCGATCCGTATTAAACAGTTGGTCATTAACTACTTTGTATTCTCTAAAGTGTTTTAATGCCTTTTTATATTGTCCCTTGGCTTCGTATAAGTTCGACAACTGAAAATGAAAGGATTTGACTTTTTCAGCTTCATTGGTTGTTAGTGCTATCTGCAGCCCTTTGGTTAGCTCATCAATTGCTTTCTCGGACTCACCTAAATCGGCATGCAGCAATCCGAGTTGCAATAACGACTCTGTCTGCACCGCAGATACCTTTGATTCGTCTGCTAATAAAACCGAATGTTCGAGATGAATTTTTGCTTCATCGCGTCGCCCGAGCTTTCGCAAAACCGCGCCAATATTCGCGTGAGAATACCCCTGGCCACGTTTATTATTCGTTGCTTGTTCGATAACCAACGACTTTTGATAAAACTCGATTGCGTTAGTCAGCTGCCCGAGTTTTTCGAGTGCTTGTCCTTTGTTGTTCAATGGATCGGCGATATCGACTCGTTCGTTGACCTCTTCATACAAGGCGATTGCTCGATCGTATTGCTCTATCGCCTTATCGTATTTTTGCAAAAAATAATAGAGCACACCGATGTTATTCAAAGTCGAAGCGATGGCCGATTTATCACCAAGTTTTTGTTTGACTTGAAGGGAACGTAAAAAATAACTCAGAGCTCGGTCATAGTCTCCAAGGTGTCGATACATAATTCCGATATTATTCAGTGCGCTGGAAATATCTTTATCCTGACCAGCGGCTTGATACAGGGCCAAGCTTTTTTCCAAATGTTCAATAGATTGATAAATGGCTCCTTGATACCAATAAACTTCGCCAATGCGTGACAATACCTGTGCTTTTCTAATGGGTAAGTCGTTGTTGTCGAGCTGGTGCAGCAGTTTTTGCAGGATGGCAATAGATTGCGCCAAAAGGTTTTGTTCGAGAAATGAATCGGCAATGATCAGTTTTAGACGGTACTCGAGTTCGAAATTGGGGTGTTCGGAAAGCTGCTCAAGCGCCTGTTCTGACAAAATAGCCGATTGCTTAGGGTCTTTATTGAGTAATTCTGCCGCTCGATCAGCTGTTTGAGAGATGTCTTTATGAGCCTCAATAGTATCCAATGCTGTGACCGATAGACTGGTCGACAACATTAACAGCATACTGATCAAGTGTTTTGATTGGCGGTTCACCGTGGCTCTCTTATCGACTGCTCAACTAGCGCAAACAATAAAGGAGTATGGGCGATTTCTCAAGGAAAATTCGGTCGATATCCACTGTATAACGCACCGAGACTTATTAGGTTGACATAATCTAACGTATTGATATTAAATAATAAAAACCACTGGCACTTACTGGTTTTATGGTATAGCTTAGGTATGTTCTCTAATCAAACGAGGGGTACGCTATGGAACGTTTAACTCATAGGAAAATTCGAAAACTGGATTACCGTGCTGTCAAAATTGCAATGCTTGTGGTCAGTTGCCTGCTAATGTCGGTTCAACCTGTGAAAGCGGCGGTGGAAGTAACTTTTAACGATCCGGTTAATTTTACCGACATTCAGAGCTCTGATAGGTCGCGCAAACAATCGGCCGAAATGGTGACCAAAGAGTTGACCCGTTTTTTAGAATTGAGCGAAGAAAAATTTATAAAGAACGGACACAATCTCAAAATAGAATTTCTGGATATCGATCGGGCCGGAGAAATTAGATACGGCTCTATGTCCCGAGAAATGAGAGTGCTCAGAGACACTGTTCTCATTCGGCTGAAGTTTAACTACACCTTGGAAGATGAATCGGGCAACGTCTTAAAGCAAGGCGAAGAAAATTTGAAAAGCTTTGAGACCGTCGGGTCGATTGAATCAAGAGGTCGCAATAGCGATGCATTTTACTTTGAGAAAAAAGAGCTTTCAAAGTGGCTCTCGAAACTCTATTAGCGGCGCCTCATAAGGTCATAAAGCTTTAATGTGTATCTTCCTTTAAAGCAGCGGTGGCTGCTTTTTTTCGCTATATGGTTTATTTAAAGCGAAAGCTGAGCTAAATTTTAAGATGAACAGCCGGTTTATTGGAATGAGGGGATTAGTATGCCGACGAACGATATTATCTTTTTACTTCAAGATCTTGAGCAAAAGCTAAATGATTTAGAATCGGATGATCCCGCTGTTGCTAAAGATATCAAGTTAGCGCGTCGACAAATACGTGAGTTGTTGTCTAACCCTGACTCGGTTCCGGAGCCCGATGAATTTTTGGTGGACCAATTGGCTTCAGTTGCAGAACACTTCGAAACCGAGCATCCGGTTTTAAGCGAGTGGGTCAGCAAGCTCAGTGACTTGTTCAGTCGCATAGGAATATAACCGAATAGTATTAGCCAATAGTATTTCTAAAACGGCACAATAACGTCTGAACGAATCGCTCCGGTAAAGGGAAATCGGAGCAACAAATTGGTCACGCAGTTCTAACGGGTTGATTGTGTTGAATGGACCGAACACGGTATTTAGTCATTAAAGTTGGCAGTCAATTGGTCGTTGATGAGGGATTGACTGCACTCACATCAATTGCTCATCAAATTAACCACCTTAAACAGTCCGGTTATTATCCTATATTAGTCAGCTCAGGCGCGGTTGCACTTGGTCTTAAAAGCCTGAATCGCCAACCCAACAGACTGTTTTCTCGAGCTCGTGATAAATTTTTGGCGGCAGCCGTCGGTCAGCACGAAGTCATCAGTCGCTGGAACCAGTTTCTAGACTATCCTTTGGGGCAGGTTCTGGTGGACAAAGACCATCTCGGGGAGCGCACGAATTTTGTTCATACCTTACGTTTAGTCGAAAAGATGTGTGCGGCTGACATTTTACCAATCATTAATGAAAATGACGCTCTCAATCATAGCCGTCGAACGCTTGGCAACAATGATCTACTTGCGGCGCACATTTGCAATATGTTGGGCGCTCAATGCCTGGCGTTGTTTACTCAGGTTGGCGGCATTTATCGCGATTTTCCGACGAATTCCGAATTACTCACGGAGCTCAAAGTTGACGATCCGTTAGTCACTAGAATTATTTCACAACAACCATCAACCAATGGAACAGGAGGAATGTACAGTAAATTAGAAGCCGCAAATATGGTCGCAAGAAACGGTTCGGTAACTTTTATTATCGGCCCTGATCAGTCTTTAATAAAAGCGCTTGAGAATAAATCGGTTTTGGCAACCCGAGTTATTGCCAGTCGACCCAAGCTCAAAGGACATAAATTGTGGTTGTCTGAAACCTCGAACAGTTGTGGGGTTATTCTGATCGACAGTGGGGCAGCGAAAGCCATGATTTCAGGCAATAGTTCGTTGCTCCTTCCTGGTGTTAGGGCAGTGTCGGGAACTTTCGATGAAGGTAAAGTTGTCGATATTTATGAAGTTGGCGACCCGAACCGAGTAGGTAAAGGTGTGAGTCGGTGGAGTTCTGATAAGTTGCGACAGCAATTATCAAGGAAGGAAATCCATCGTCAGTCGATGGCTGGTGAAGAAAATTCAGTGAATCGTGGCCTGGTCGTGGTGCATCGAAACCAGTTTGCGACAGAATTAAGCTTAGAACAGTGAATCGTCGCACCGCTAAAATGATTGCAAAATATTACAAAGGGTACATTTTCTAATCACTTAAAACTCTTATTGCTGAAAAATGCGTCAATCCGCTCCATGAAGCTTGGTTACTGGTGCGATCTCAAGGTTTCGCTACTTGCTTTGCAACCCAGATCTATGATGATATTAGGGTTTAACTCGACTAATCGAGATGCTGCGCTGCAGTATTTAGGGACACTCCTGACATTGGCCAGGAATTGAATACCAATAATATAAAACAAGAGACTAAATCATATGGCCGCTCGTGGTGCATTTAATTCACGCTTAGGGTTTATTTTGGCGGCTGCTGGATCGGCAGTCGGTTTGGGGAACATCTGGAAATTTCCTTTTGAGGTTGGAAACGGTGGTGGTGCTGCTTTTGTAATCGTTTATCTGGCCTTTTGTTTTATTCTTTGTTACCCCGTTTTAGTTACAGAAATCGCAATTGGACGTAAAACGCAGCGAAATCCTGTGGGGGCGTTTAAAGCTCTGGGCTTTCGTAAGTGGTCCATCATTGGCTACATGGGGATAGCCAGTGGCGTATTAATTCTTTCTTTTTATAACGTGGTTGCTGCCTGGTCCTTCGGCTACGTTATTGAAATGATCATGGGTAACTTCGCGATTGGCGATCAATTCGGTGATTACATCAAAGATGCGGTGACCGTCGGTCTATATGGCGTTATTTTTATGACAACGACCGCTTTTATAGTTTCGAACGGTATCGCAGGAGGTATCGAAAGAGCGGCAAAAATATTAATGCCAAGCTTGATTATCATTATCATCGGTTTATTACTTTATGCGTTAACGCTGCCCAATGCGATGGAAGGCGTAAAGTTTTATCTGATCCCTGATTTTTCCAAACTTACCGGAGACGTCATTTACTCAGCGCTGGGTCAAGCCTTTTTCTCTCTCTCTTTAGGTATGGGGGCTTTAATCACCTACGGCAGTTACGTCGGGCGCGATCAAAACATTGTCAGCGCCGGAGCGATGATTACTCTATGCGATGTTGGTATTGCATTTTTGGCTGGCTTTATGTTGTTTCCATTCGTATTTAGCCAGGGGATTGAGCCAGCAGGTGGAGCTGGACTTATTTTCGTAACTTTACCCGGTGTATTCGAAACTTTGGGTCCGAATATGGGCGTTGTTGTCGGCGTACTCTTCTTTTTGTTGTTAACTTTTGCCGCTTTAACTTCGACGGTTTCTTTACTCGAAGTGCCTACTTCTTACGTGGTGGACGAGCACGGAGTGGAGCGCAAAAAGGCGGTTTGGGTCATTGCGATTATTATCTTTTTAATTGGCGTACCTTCGATGCTTTCTAATGGCACGGTCGATTGGTTGAGTTCGTTCATCACTTTGCCAGGCCACGATAACGCCATCAGTTTCATGGACTTTGTTGAAGATCTTGCAGCTGACTCATTCTTACCGGTCGGTGGTTTTTTAATTGCCTTTTTCGCAGCCTGGATTTGGCGGAAAGAAAACTTAAATGAAGAATTGGCCGCTGGCGATCCTTCAATACGTGGCACATTACTGCAAAAGTACATCGACTTTGCAATCAGCTACATTTGTCCTTTAATGCTTGGCGTAATCGCCGTGGTAACAATTCTTGATCGATTCTTTGGTGTTGAATTGGTCCACATGATATTCGGGCAATAAATGACAACGCAAAAAAGAGCACTTCGGTGCTCTTTTTTTGATCGGATTTTTCAAAGTAGGCAAATATGAAACAACAACGTTCTCCTTCGTTACTTGATGCACTTATCCCGGTTTTATTTTTAATTGGCTTGCTCTTCTTATCGGTTAATCTTTACGAAGACAATTCTTCTTACGGTGCCAATCAGATTGCGTTGCTATTAGCGGCGGGTTTGGCAGCAATCATTGGTGTTAAGAATGGCTACAGCTGGAAGACGATAGAGCAGGGAATTGTTAAAGGGATATCCAGCGCATTAGGTGCCGTGTTGATCTTACTGGCTGTCGGATCGTTAATAGGAACCTGGCTATTGTCCGGTACCGTTCCGACCATGATTTACTTTGGTTTGCAATTGTTAGAGCCTTCAATTTTCTACGTTGCCGCCTGTATTATTTGTGCTCTTGTTTCGGTCAGTATTGGAAGTTCCTGGACGACAGCTGGAACAGTCGGTGTCGCATTGATAGGTGTCGCTAACGGCCTTGGTCTTTCAGTCGAGATCACAGCAGGAGCTATCATTTCTGGCGCTTACTTTGGCGATAAAATGTCGCCTTTGTCGGACACGACCAACCTCGCACCTGCGGTGGCTGGAACCGATTTGTTTACCCACATTCGGCATATGGTTTGGACGACGACGCCAAGCATTACTTTGGCTTTAATTGCCTTTTTGATTATTGGATTAATGCAATCGTCCGATGGCGATGTCAACACCTTGCAAGGTACGCTCAATACGATTGATCAAAACTTTAACGTAACAATATGGACTATGATTCCGCTGGTTGTTGTGTTTGGCATGGCAATGAAGAAATTTCCTGCGTTTCCAACCATTATGACCGGGGCGTTGGTTGGCGGTCTATTTGCCTTTGTTTTACAACCAGAAGCCATGACTCGATTTATTGGAGAAACCGATAATGGCTCTGTTTTAAGTAAAATAGACGCCGTGTGGCGGGCTCTTTTTGATGGTTTCCAAATTGAAACGGATAACGAAAACGTCAACTCATTACTGAGTCGCGGAGGCATGAGCAGTATGCTCAATACGGTGTGGTTAATTCTTTGCGCATTGACTTTTGGTGCGGTTCTAGAACACACCCATTTGCTGGAGCGCCTTGTTTTGTCCGCGTTGAAAATGGTTAACAGTACTGGCTCGTTAATTGTTACAGTGGTGTTAACCTGCATCGGAATTAACGTTATTGCTGCCGATCAGTACATCGCAATTGTACTGCCTGGCCGAATGTACAAAGCCGAATTTAAACGCCGCAACTTACACGACAAAAATTTATCCCGAACATTAGAAGACTCTGCGACCATCACATCGCCGCTCATTCCCTGGAACACTTGTGGTGCTTATATGTCGGGTACCTTAGGTGTTGCGACATTAGCCTATCTACCGTTCGCCTTTTTTAATTTGGTTAATCCATTGATCTCAATGCTCTATGGGATGTATAACTTTAAAATCGTTAAAGCAGATGAGAACGAAGAAGCCGAAGCATCTGCGTCTTAGTAAGCGACTAGAGGTGAAGTGATGAGCAAGCAACTATATACCCTTGAAGGAAACTCACAAAAGCTGGATGGCGGCGCGATGTTTGGTAATGTGCCCAAGGCAATGTGGGAAAAATGGGTTTCGGTTGATGATATCAATCGCATCGACCTGTCTTGCCGGGCGTTGCTGGTTAAAGAAGCTGACCGTAATATTTTGTTTGAAACCGGAATCGGTGCGTTTTTTGAGCCCAAATACAAAGAGCGCTTTGGCGTTAACGAATCACATCACGTACTTCTCGACTCTTTAGACGAATTAGGTTTAAGTGATAAAGATATTGATATCGTAGTGTTATCACACTTGCATTTTGATCATGCAGGTGGGCTATTATCGACTTACGAAGAAGGTAAGGCACCCGAACTGTTGTTTCCGAACGCTCAATATCTGGTAGGTAAGCGACATTGGGAACGAGCCAACAAACCACATTTTCGGGATCGCGCTTCGTTTTTACCTCAGCTGAACGAGCTGTTAAAAAACTCCGGTCGGCTCCATTTGATTGAGAGTGATAGATGTGACCTTTTGGGCGAAGATTATCGCTTTCGATACAGCGATGGCCATACCCCAGGCATGATGTTAACCGAGATTTCTACCGAAAAAGGGCCCGTTGTGTTTGCCGCCGATCTGATTCCGGGTACGCCCTGGGTACATTTACCCATAACCATGGGATACGATCGGTTCCCGGAGCACCTGATAGAAGAAAAACAAACTTTGCTCGATGAACTCAGCCAACGCGATGGTTGGGTTTACTTCACGCACGACCCGGAAGTCGCTTGCGCGCACGTTATAAAAAATGAAAAAGGTCGGTTTGAAGTCGCTCAGCCAGAAGCAAAGCTTGCTGACTGGTAGTCTTTAACAAGACAAATGCGGCTTGCGCAATTGAGCGGTTGGTGTACATTTAATATAAAAGCAGGGCGGAGGATTTATGTATAAAGAAATGTACTACAACGACGATCTTGAGAATCTATCGGAAGAAATCGTATTTGAGCAAATACACGAAGTGATTCAAGAAGGCGAACCAAAATTTAATTTGTCGGACGTCAATATTCAGGATATCGCCGCCATCGCGTTAAATAATATGCCTGCCAAATACATTTGCAACTTTCTCGAAAAGCAAAACCCCGGTCCAAACTTACTGGAAGAAGTGCAAGACTTAAGAAAATACGCAAGACGTCAAGTTTTAAAAGCCATTGAAAAGGTCAACAACCACCCTCACGATTAAGTCTGTTAACTGTCAATGAAACATCACCGCATTCGCCTTTGTGGCGTTGACTGTTCGGTTCGCGAGGTCGGAGAACCGTCAGCGCCGACATTAATTTTATTGCACGGCTGGTTGGATAACTCTGCGAGCTTCGATGATTTAATCGACGGACTGAGTCAATTTCGCCTACTGTTAGTGGATTTTCCAGGCCATGGCGAATCGGAACACTTACCGGCAGGCATGGCGTATCATTTTCTCGATCTGGTTTACGTTATTCAAGATGTGATTCAACATTTTAAATTATCGTCAGTGAACATTGTGGGGCATTCGATGGGAGGCGCTGCGGCTACATTATTTGCTTCTATCTCCGACAAAGTTGAAAAGCTGGTATTAATTGAAGCTTTGGGGCCCTTAACTGTATCAGCGGATGAAACCCTGGCGTTAATGCAACGTTCTGTTACTGATCGCGAGGCCATATCGTCAAAAAATATGCCGGTTTATAAAAGTGTAGAACAAGCTCTAAAAGTAAGAGCGGCTCACTCCAAAATGGAACCCTCGACAATTCGGCCAATTGTTGATCGAGGCTTGAAGAAAGTCGATGGCGGATTTGGCTGGCGAAGCGATTCGCGATTGACCATTGCCAGCATTAACCGTCTGACAGAAAAACAACTGGAGCCTCTATTAACCCAAATTGATTGTCCGGTTTTGTTGATTGAAGCCGATAAAGGGATGTTCAGCGATCGCCCATTGTTACAAACGCGAAAGCAGTATCTTACGAATCTCAAGACCGAAGTTTTGAAAGGGGGACATCACGTGCATATGGAGAAACCCGAGCAAACGGTAAATCTAATCAACCAGTTTATCGCGGCTGATCGCAAGGCGTGTTAATTGAGTATATTCGCCAGCAACTGCTGAACATGCGCTGGCTCAAATGGTTTATCACAAATTGCGGATACGCCCGTTTGTTCAATATTACTGAGCTTGGCCCGACTTTGTTCACTGGTAACCATCAGTACCGGAATGTGAGACAGTAAATCGTGACCGCGGATAAACTGCACCAACTGTTTACCATCGACTTCTGGCATATTGTAGTCCGAGACGACCAAATCGAAATGATTGTTTTGCTTTAATATTTCAATCGCCGATAAACCATCGTCCGCTTCCTGATAATCGCAAATACCCAGGCCGCTCAATGTCTTGATAATAAACTTTCGGGCGAGCGAACTGTCATCGACTACCAGAACGCGTAAGGTTGATGGATCATAGTTGTCCAAATCGAGTTCTTCTGGTTCAAGAAAGGTCAGGGTGTTTTTCAAGGCGGTACTTAAGGCGTCAAAATCGAATGGCTTGGGTAATACGGCAACCACACCTGCCTGCTTGATTGGGTCAAGCTTGCCAAAGCTGACTTCACTTGAAATGAGCATAAACGGAGTTTCCGATATAGAACCATGTTCTCGAATGTACTTTAGCAATTCTAGAGCGGTCATATCTTCGAAATACATACTGCTGATGACCAGGTCGGGGGCGTGCTTTGTCAGATAATTTATGGCCTCGCGACCCGATTTGACTGGATCAACTTTCTCAACGCCAGCATCCGAGAGATTTTTTACGATAATCTTTTGCTGCGTGGTCGATGGCTCAACCAGCAAAATGGTTAAATCGTGAATGGTCAGTTTACTCAAAACATACTCTATAAATCTTGTTCCGTGGTGTAAAGTTTAGGTCATCTGTCAAATTGTGCCAAAATTGTTCGACCTGGCCAGAATCTGTCCAGATAATTGTACTTTAATGTCAAATTGGTCGGACAACTGCTTTCCTAAATTAAAATCAGCTGATAGCATTGCGTGTTAATGAAAAAATAAAATAAGCTGCCTTAGCAGCGTATGCCACAACAAAGTGACAGGAGTTGGTGATGGAAAAAGTATGGCTCGAGAGCTATCCCGAAGGGGTTGACGCAGAAATTGACGTTAACCAGTATCAATCCATAGTTGATATTTTCAATGAAAGCGTGGAAAACTTCGCGGATCGTCCTGCCTTTACAAATCTTGGGAAAACCCTGACTTTTTCAGAACTTGAGCAGCAAACAGCCAAGTTTGCCAGTTATCTACAACACGATTTAAATTTGCCAAAAGGTTCTCGTGTTGCCATTATGATGCCTAATTTGCTGCAATATCCGATAGCCATATTTGGCGCACTCAGAGCGGGCATGACGGTTGTCAACGTTAACCCCATGTACACTGCGCGCGAATTGAAACACCAACTCAATGATTCTCAGGCTACCACCATCGTCATCGTTGAAAACTTTGCCCACACACTCCAGAGCGTCCTCAAAGAAACATCGGTGAAAAATATCGTTATTACCGGAATTGGCGACAGTTGCGGCTTTTTCAAACGTTGGCTGGTAAATACAGTAATCCGAAAAGTTAAGAAAATGGTGCCTGAATACCAACTCGACGGAGCGGTCTGGTTTAACGATGCACTGGCCAGCGGAGAACGACAAGCGTTCAAGCCGGTCAGCGTAGTGCACGATGACATAGCGTTTTTACAGTACACTGGTGGTACTACCGGTGTTGCGAAAGGTGCCGTTTTGTCACATAAAAACATGGTTGCCAATATTCTTCAGGCGTCACATTGGCTGAAGCCTATTGTGCGTATGGGCGAAGAGGTTATTATCACTGCATTGCCGCTTTACCATATCTTCTCGCTGACCGCGAACTGCATGGCGTTTATGAAGTTTGGTGGCATGAACGTACTGATCACCAACCCAAGGGACATGAAAGGCTTTGTCAAAGAACTGTCCGGATTTAAATTCACCGCAATTACTGGTGTTAACACATTGTTTAACGGTTTATTGAATACCGAGGGATTCGCCGATCTGGATTTCTCCAGTTTAAAAATGACTCTGGGCGGTGGTATGGCGGTACAGGAAGCGGTCGCCAAGCGCTGGCAAGAAACCACTGGAACGCCCTTACTGGAAGCTTATGGACTCACGGAAACCGCACCGGCAGTGACCATCAATCCGATGGATCTGAAAGAATACAATGGCACCATCGGTTTACCCGTACCATCTACCGACGTTTCCATTCGAGACGAAGAAGGTAAAGAACTGGGCTTTGACGAGCCGGGAGAACTTTGGGTAAAAGGCCCTCAGGTTATGGTGGGTTATTTGGGTCGACCGGAAGAAACTGCCAAAGTGATTCAGGATGGCTGGTTAAGCACCGGTGATATCGCCTGCGTAACTCCCAAAGGTTTCCTTAAAATAGTCGACCGCAAGAAAGACATGATTTTGGTGTCTGGCTTTAATGTTTACCCAAATGAAATAGAAGACGTAGTGGCGTCGCATCCAGGTGTACTCGAGGTTGCCGCTGTCGGCATTCCTTCAGAATCAAGCGGTGAGAAAGTTAAAATATTTGTGGTGAAAAAAGACGATAATCTACAGGAAGACGAGTTATTTGCTTTCTGCAAAGAAAACCTCACCGGCTATAAAGTGCCAAAAGAGATTGAATTTCGTGATGAGCTGCCAAAAAGCAACGTTGGAAAAATTTTACGCCGCGAATTAAGAGATGAGGCTACGAAGTAAGGTTTGCCGAATTCATCAACGACACAGTATCAATGGCTAAATACCAGCCAACAACTTCAGCCAGTGGTTCAACACTGGCTGAGTCTCTCCGAAATCTTTCTCGATACAGAGTTCATTCGTGAAAAAACGTTTTATCCCGAGCTTGCTCTGATTCAAGTGTTTGACGGCGAGCGCTGTTATTTGATCGAACCCGATGCTGCGGATAATGCCTCCGGTTTTTCCGGGTTACTGGCCGACAGTTCGGTTCGAAAGGTCTTTCACTCGGCATCAGAAGATTGTGAAGTTCTGTATCGACATTTTAACGTCGAGCTGGACAATCTCTGGGACACGCAAATCGCTGCCGCTTATCTGGGTAAGGGCATCAGTCTCGGTTACGGCGGTCTCATCGAAGCTTATTGTGGCAAAACACTGGAAAAAGGTCTGTCACGATCTGACTGGCAACAACGACCCCTGTCCAACGCCCAAATTCAATACGCCTTGGACGATGTTATCTATCTTGCAGAAGCGTATGAGAAGCAAAATGCATGTTTAACTGAACAGGGTATCGACACGGCATGGATCGAACAAGACTGTCAGGCATTGGCACAGCGTGTGAGAGAACTGGACGACCTCGAAAATGCCTTTTTGGATGTAAAAAACGCCTGGAAATTGCGCGACAATGCGTTACATCGATTATATCTACTCGCCAAATGGCGCGAGCAATTAGCGCGTCAAAGAAATATCCCTAAAACCTTTATTATGCGTAACGACGTGTTGTTTATGATTGCTCAGCAGGGATTGAGCAAACATGAGACTTTGCCTTCGATCAAAGGATGGCATCCGGCTTCAAGACGAAAGTACGAAAAGCGATTGATTGCAGTACTGGAACAAGCCGAAGAGTGCAGCGAGAGCGAAGTTAACACGCTGAAACAACCATTAGGGCCCGATTTTTGGCAAAAACAAACCCTAAAAATGCAACAGGCGAGGGAAAAAGTTGATAAAATAGCGGCCAATCTGGGCATAGAGCCGGATGTTCTATGCAGTAAAAAACTGATGCGTAATTACATCAAGTATCTGCTCGGACAAACGCAACACAGCCCGAGGGGTTGGACCGAGATGCGCGAACATTGGCTTGCCGAACCGTTAGCCAGTATTTTTATGCCCCGCTAGTTGTCTACTATTTTCGCTGTTACGAGTATTGCTTACCCATGATCACTTTTGTATATCGAAGTCCCAAAAAAGACGAAATGTATCTGTACGTTTTAAAACGGGACGACTTTGAGCCCGTTCCCGAGGCATTGCTTAAAGCCTTTGGGAAGCCCGAGTTTGCCTTGCAACTGAATTTGGCGAAACGCGATAAACTGGCGCGAGAAGATATCTCCGAAGTTAAAGCCAAACTGACAGAGCAAGGGTTTTATCTGCAAATGCCCCCGCCAAGTCACCCTGTTATTGATAACAAAAGAGCCATCTCGTGAATAATCTGTACCAACACAAAGGCCAAATAAATAATCTCGATCCGTTAACAGCCAGTAAAGTGATTTGTATTGGTCGCAATTATGTCGATCATATTAAGGAACTTGGCAATGTTGTGCCGAAACAGCCGGTACTGTTCATGAAGCCCAACAGCGCGTTGGTAAATTGGGAAGACGTAGTCGCAGTTCCGACAAATCGGGGTGAGTGCCACCACGAAATCGAGTTAGCGCTACTTATTGGCGATCGTTTACAAAATGCGACCGCTGAACAGGTTGCCAAGGCTGTAGCGGGTGTCACTTTAGCCCTCGACTTGACCCTGCGAGACGTGCAAAGCGAATTAAAGGGAAAAGGACAACCGTGGGAATTGGCAAAGGCATTTGACGCTTCTTGTCCGGTAGCCAATTGGCGCGCTTTACCGTCTGTAGAATGGTTAAAAAATGCCAATATGTCTTTTGCGGTAAATGGTGAAGTTAGGCAGCAGACCAATACCGACACTATGATTTGGTCATGCATCGATCTTATCCAGTTTATCTCGAAACATTTCACTTTAATGCCCGGAGACATCGTTTTAACTGGAACCCCAGCTGGAGTTCAGGCGTTAAATCCGGGAGATAAAATAGAAGCGAAACTGGACGGTATGTTTTCCATTACTTCCGAGGTGGTTGGTTGTGAATAAGCAACCTTTCTGGAAAACCACTGAGCTGGACGATATGACTGACGAGCAGTGGGAGTCGCTGTGCGACGGTTGTGGCAAGTGTTGTGTCTATAAAATCGAAGGCGATGAAGAAGAGCTTTATCAAACGGATGTCTGTTGCAAATATTTTGATACGCACACCTGCCAATGCACTCAATACGTCAACCGATTTACCCTGGTGCCCGATTGCATTCAGGTAACTCCCAACGCAGCCCGGAAATTTGAGTGGCTGCCCAATACCTGTGCCTACAAACTTTTGGCCAACGGGAAAGATTTACCCGACTGGCACCCGCTGGTTTCCGGTGATCCCGAATCGGTCCACCGTGCCAACCGATCCGCCCGTGGTAAGGTCATACCCGAGAACAAGGCCGGAGAGCTCGAAGATCACGTCATTGCGATTTTAATACCTGAAGATCCCGACTCCGATCCACTGTCTGATATTGAGCCCGATTAATCAGTCTGTTGGCGTCAAATATCTTGTTAAAATGCCCGGGTTATTGGACCGGATTAATGATATTTAGGACTAAAATCACATTCTCTTATCTCTTTTAAAGCAATTTATTGATTTTTAAGCTAAACTTCTGAAAATATAACCATTTATTAATATTCTCAGGTGGTCATATGCCTCAAGATGGCGCTAAAAAAACACAATCGCCCGTCACGATATTTCGCATATGGTTTTCAATACTGGCCATAGTTGCAGTTGGGCACTCGGTGGCAGCGGAAGAGGAGGGTGAAAAACGCTCTGATGTCCGTTTGTTGATCGATATTTCCGGTTCAATGAAGAAAAACGACCCCAATAATCTCCGTATTCCCGCACTGAGAATCGTCACCAATTTAATGCCAAAGGATTCCGACTCGGGCGTTTGGACCTTTGGGCGTTACGTCAATATGTTAGTTCCATTAAAACGCGTCGATAAGAAATGGCAGCAAGACGCCAACGCTGCAGCAGGAAAAATTAATTCGGCTGGCTTGTTTACTAACATAGGTGACGCCATGTCCAAATCGACCTGGGACTGGAACCGACCCGACAATACCGAATCGCGAAGTATGATTTTACTCACCGATGGTATGGTGGACATATCTAAAGATGCAACAAAGAATCAGGCCGAGCGACAACGTATTTTGAACGATATTCTGCCGCGGCTAAAAGCCTCTGGCGTGACCATCCATACCATAGCGTTATCCGATCAGGCCGATAAAGAGCTGCTTTCAACCTTGGCGAATCAAACTGATGGTTGGTTCCAGCAGGTCAACAATGCAGAAGATTTGCAACGCGTGTTCTTGAAAATTTTTGAACAGGCTACGCCAAGAGACAGCTTACCGTTAGAAAATAACACCTTTACCGTCGATAACAGCGTTGAAGAAATGACCTTGCTGGTGTTTCGGAAATCGGACAGCCAGCCGACCAAATTGATTACACCGCAACGCTCATCCATTACCAAAGACACCAGTCGTTCCGACACACGCTGGTACTCAAGCAGTGCCTACGATTTAATCACCATTACGGCACCGCCGGCTGGTGAATGGCAAATTGACGCTGCGGTTGATCCCGACAATCGGGTCATGGTGGTCAGCAAACTGGGCCTTTCTGTTACACCCTTGCCAAATAATGTGTTGGCCAATGAGCAAATTACCTACTCGGTAAAAATGATTGAAGATGGAGACGTTATAACCCGACCAGATTTCCTTGACCTGATCGAAGCCAAATTGGAAACCAAATATAAGGGGCAAACTAACACCACGCCTCTGTTAAAAGACACTCAATCGGGGGAGTTTAAACAGGTATTTTATGCAGGTGCTGAAGACGGAGTTCTGGATATCAAACTGGTGGTGAAAAGCCCCACCTTTGAAAGAAGTCGAACCCATGCCATAAACATCTACGGCAACCCGGTTGAAACTGATTTGCAGCAATCGTTTGTGGAACAGGAGCCTCATCAGGTTCACCTCAGAGTTGCCGAAGATGTTGTCGATCTCGAGTCACTCAAAATAACAGGTGAGATTAAATACCCTGACGATACAACGCAATTTGTGGTCCTTGAAAGTCTCGATACCAAGCAGTCGTTTGAATTAAAACAGTTTCCTGAGGGTGGGCCATACAAAGTCGAGCTCAAAGCCGAAGGCCAATCACCAACAGGTCGCGGCTTTAGTAGTGAATTACCCGCCATTATTTTCGATATGGAACCCTTGCCCGGTTTCGGTCCTGAAACGGAAGAACAAGCAGAATCTGTCGTTGAGCCGGAACCCGAGCCACAAAAAGTCGACGAAACAGAAGTGAAGCAGCCGGAACCCGAGCCAGAGTTAGAGTTAGACGAGAAAGAACCCGAAAAACATGAGCCCAAACCTGAGCAAGAACCCGTAAAAGAAGAGCCCATCAATTGGACATTATGGCTTTCTGTTGGCTTTGGTGGCAATGTACTATTAATTTTGCTCGGCTGGTTGGGCTGGCGACTTATCAGAAAACGCTCACAGGAAAGTACCGAGTCTATGGCTCAGGAATTATTTAATGAAAATGAGAAAGAAGCAGCTGAAACGGTGGAGGAAAAAGAATAATGGCTGATTCATGGCTTAGTTGGCTTTTGATTCTGGAAATTGTTTTTCCACTCCTATTGTTGTCGATTGTATTAATAGTGATTCTTGTCAGGGGTAAAGCTCGTTTTAAAGACGCAATGCGCGAGTTGATTGTTAATGTTAAAGACAATGAGCCCATTCAGAAAGAAGCAACGCAAAGATTCCTACGCGAGAACATTGGTTTAGACGACAGCGCCGTCGAAAAAGTATCGAGTGATATCATTCGCGAACGAAAGTTTTTTATTCGCACCTTTGTCAGTAGCATTCTGAATAAGGATGTCGAAAACCTCGCCACTCTTGATGATGAACTGTCCCGAATCATCGAAAAGTACCATGCTCTTAAGCCGGAGACTGGAAAACCAACAGAAGAGGCCAGTGAAGCAGTTGAAGATGACAAAGCCGATGCTTTGCGCAGTGAACTCGAGTCCAAGCAGGCTCAAATTGAAGAGCTTAGAGAAGAGAGTAAAAGTTTAAAGCAAGAGATCCACATTACTTTAAGCACACTGAACAGTATATTCGCAGAGTACTCGTCAATGTTCGGTGAAGAGACGCCACAGAAAGATATGTCGGTCGAGCAAATTCTAACCGCCATGGAATCGTTTTCTTCCGGAGATGATTTTGACGACGATGAAGCGCTGAGCGATCCGGTCGATATTTCCGATCCTCAGATTGAGACTGAGTCTTCAGATGACCTCGAGTTGGATGACGACCAGTCGGACGCTGACGGAGTTTCATTAGACGATATGCCTTTAGAAGATATATCGGGAAATGAAGAAGAAGCAGAAGAGGAACCCAGCTGGGAAGATGCGTTTTCTGAGTCTGGTGACGAAATGGAAAAAAAGCCTGAATAGTTTCAATAAAACAGGCAAAAATGACTGTTAAACAATCAATTTGTTCGTCAATTAATCGATTGAAAATAAACATTAAATTTTTTAAAAAAGTTTGTTGACAGCCCAAGGGTGGATCCGTATTATAGCGCCCACCTCGCAAGGGGGACCCAATATGGAGCGGTAGTTCAGTTGGTTAGAATACCGGCCTGTCACGCCGGGGGTCGCGGGTTCGAGTCCCGTCCGCTCCGCCACTTTCTCTTCAAGTCTGAAGAATCTGTCTGAAAGTGGCTAAATCCCAAACACACGATATCTCTAGTTAACTCCTGTTACTCAAGCAATCTGCCTAAAATTAAATCTTCTTTGAATTTACACAAAGCAACTTGATATCTCGTTGATTTTGCGCGAGTATTTAGCCTGAACCATTGCACAAGCAACGAGAGCGATAACATTATGAAAAGACTTGCGGTTGCCATCATTCATGGAATGAGCACAGAAGATCAGCACTTCTCAGTAGAATTAAAACATCGATTGATAGAAGAATACGTATCAGGCGGTGAAGGCCGATTAGAAGATGACCTGATGTTTAAAGAAATTTATTGGGCCGATGCGATTAAAGATGAACTATCTAAATTTTACGATAGCATTAATTATAAAAATGACCTGGCCTACGAAGGCACTCGTAAGATGTTTATTGATTACCTGGGTTCTGGACTGGCTTATCACAAGGGTTCACACCTATATGAGAAGGTACAAAACCGAGTCGCCGATTCTTTGCGGCAGTTTGCTGGCCATCGTCGCGTTAATGAAGAGAAAACACCCTTAATCGTGTTGGCGCATTCTTTCGGTAGCATCATAATGCAAGATTACATCAAGCGTATGCGCACCGAAAATCAAAACAGCTCAAATTTCGAGTCGATGAAAAACCTGGTTGGTTTCGTTACCTTTGGGAGCCCATTGGCGATCTACGTTCGACACCATCAAGATTTACACACGCCAATGCGTGTTGCCGGTGAAGCACTTCCAGAAGACTTTGCCAGTCGCGCCAAATGGCTGAATTTCTACGACAAAGACGATATCGTTGCTTATCCGTTAAAAGGTATCAATGAAGAGTACAACGAAGCGGTAGAAGGCGACTACGAAATCAATGTTGGTAGTGCTGCAACTTCGTGGAACCCAGCTTGTCACAACGGCTATTGGGAAGACAAAGACTTTATTCGTCCCGTCAGTAAATTTTTTGCGGAAGTTCTAGAGAAGCACGAAATCTGGGATTAACGCTGCATATGCAATAAATATTGAGCCTGATTGCCTCGCTTTCAGGCTTTTTTATTTCTATGAGTATCAAGTTTCCTACCATGAGTCAGTTTAATCCTAATGCTACCTCGCGTGACACGAATGAAGAAATCGAGCGAATTGATATCTTTCGCTGCCTTACCAAAGACGCTGGCCGATTATTAGGGTTAAGACGTAAGGCAAATCATCTAAAGCGTAAAAAGCAATCTTGCGAACAAATTTTGGAGAAGTTGCGATCGCAATATAAGGCATCGCAAGAAGCTTGCAAACGACGTCAACAGATCCTTCCTGATGTCGAGTTTCCTAAGTCGCTTCCTGTTAGCGATCAGGCGGAAAAGATCACCCGGCTGATTCAGGACAATCAGGTGGTGGTGATTGCAGGAGAAACAGGAAGCGGTAAAACCACTCAGTTGCCCAAAATCTGCTTGCAAGCGGGTATCGGCGGTCGCGGAGTGATAGGTCATACTCAGCCACGGCGAGTTGCTGCAACATCGGTCGCCAGCCGTATCGCCGACGAAATGAACACTCCTCTAGGTCAAGATGTTGGCGTCAGTGTGCGATTTTTCGAGAAATGTTCACCCGACAGTTACATCAAGGTAATGACGGACGGCATTTTGCTGGCTGAAATACAGCGAGACCCTTTTTTGAGTCAGTACGAGGCCATCATTATCGATGAAGCCCACGAACGCAGCATTAATATCGATTTCTTGTTAGGTTTACTTAAACAGCTGACGCAAAAACGCAAAGATTTAAAAGTCATCATCACATCGGCAACCATCGATGTCGATCGGTTTTCTGAGTTCTTTAACGGCGCTCCCGTAGTTAATGTTGAAGGCCGTACCTATCCGGTAGATATTCAATACATGCCAGCTGAGGCCGACGAAGTCCCTCACGGTGAAAACCCGGAAATCTGGCAAATTCAATCCGCCGTAAAAGCTGCTGTATCCGAAGGCCCAGGTGATATTTTAATTTTTCTGCCGGGGGAAGGGGAAATTCGTCAGGTTGCGAAGCAACTTAGAAAACTGAACTTATCGCAAACTACGGTTTTACCGCTCTATGCGCGTCTGAGTATTGGTGAGCAACAAAAAGTCTTTAGGTCGGTTCAAGGCCGTAAAATCGTGTTAGCGACCAATGTCGCAGAAACCTCCTTAACCGTTCCTGGAATACGCTTTGTAATCGATCCGGGTACTGCACGGATCAGCCGGTTCAGTATGCGCAGCAAGATTCAACGACTGCAGGTTGAAAAGATTTCGCAAGCCAGTGCGAATCAGCGTGCGGGGCGCTGTGGGCGTGTTTCAGCAGGTATTTGTTATCGTCTGTACTCTCAAGACGATTTTAATGCGCGCTCAGAATTTACTTTACCCGAAATAAAACGCACCAATTTGGCCTCTGTAATTTTACAGATGAAGTCGATGCGCATTGACGATCCTGAACAATTTCCATTTATCGAAAATGCCGAACCCAAACATTGGCGCGACGGGATGAATCTATTGTTCGAGCTTGGAGCGCTCGATACTCAATTCAAGTTAACCCAACTCGGTAGTAAAATTGCAAAGCTTCCCGTTGACCCAAAGCTGGCGGTCATGCTGTTTTCTGGAGCGAATCAAGCACTTCAAGAAATGCTGGTGATTACCAGTCTGTACAGTGTTCGAGACCCAAGAGAAAGACCGCATGATAAAGCGCAGAAAGCTGACGAAGCGCACGCACAATGGAATGACAAAAAGTCGGATTTTATAACCTTTTTAAATCTCTGGAATGATCTGCACAAACAACAGGAAGCCTTAACCAACCGTCAATTTAAAGAGTTTTGTTTTGACAATTTTATTAATTTTCCGGCTTGGCTCGAATGGCGTAACACCTATCGGCAGTTAAAACAGCTGATGGCTGAGCAAGGTTATAAAATAAACCGATCACCAGCCAGTTACGAAAATATCCACAGAGCATTATTGCCGGCGTTGCTACCGAATATTTTAACCAAAACCACAGAGGCGCATTATCAGGGCGCTCGAAATACCAAGGTCTTTATTCACCCATCGTCGGTGAACTTTAAGAATAAATCGGCCTGGTTATTATCGGCAGAGCTGATGGAAACAGGAAAACTTTATGCCCGGGCAACGGCGCCAATAGAAGTCGACTGGATCGAGACGGCGGCCGAACATCTGACAAAGGTAACTTATCTGGATCCGCATTGGCGTAAAAGCAAAGGTGAAGCTTGCGCTTATCTACAAAAATCATTATTCGGCTTGATTTATGTCACCAATCGACTGGTGGGCTACAGCCACCAAGAACCTGGCTTAAGCCGTCGATGGTTGATCGAAAAAGGTTTGATTGATGGTGAACTAAAAATAAACGCACCATTTTTTCAAGCCAATCAAAAGTTACTGCAACAATATCGCGAAGAAGAGACCAAGCAAAGACGTACCGATATTCTACGCAGTGAAGAAGAGTTGGTGGATACCTTTAACCAACGATTGCCCGACTTCATTGTCAGCCAGAAGCAACTGATGCGTTGGCTGAAGAAAAACTGGAAAGCCAACAACAAACAACTCACTCTCAATGAAACGGACGTACTGAATCCCGAAGCAGAGCTCGACGAAGCTGCCTTTCCCAAATACCTGTCGATTCGTGGCAGTGATATTCGACTGGAATACCGTTTTGAGCCTGGCCACGAAGACGACGGTGTTTCAGTTTGTCTTCCGGTGAGCATGTTAAAGCAATTCAAGCCATCAGATTTCGAGTGGTTGGTTCCCGGACTGCTGCAGGAGAAGATTTTAAGTTCGATTAAAGCTTTGCCCAAAGCCATTAGAAAAAATTTTATTCCCGCACCCGACTTCGCTCAGGCAAGTTTTGAAAGGCTGAAAGATCGTTGGGGGCAGGGCGATTTTTTCCAGGAATTGGCCACCGTTTTGTATCAAATCAGTGGGCAGCATATTGATATTGAGCATTGGAAAGAGATCGAATTGGCCACCCATTTAACGCCAAATTTCAAAGTTTTTTCAGATGGAAAACAGCCAATTGAGAAAGGTCGCGACCTTGAAGCGTTACAAACCAAGTTAGCGCAAACCATTAAGCAATCATTATCGACGGTTAGCAATTTAGATGATGCATCAAGCAGCATAATCAGTAGAGTATCTAAAACTGAGTCGAGCAACGTTGAGACGTTAAAATGGAGACAGTGGCCTGATGAGGGCGTATCCATTGAACGAAAACAACAACACAACCGACAAACAACCCGAATACTTCAGGCGCTAAATGATTGCGGTGATTACGTTCTTCTGGTGGGGTGCGAATCCCGTTATCAGGCTGAACTGACCCACCAAAAAGGCGTCTGTCGACTGCTCGTTCTGTCGCAAGACAAGTCGGTCAAATATTTCCAGCGGTCGTGGCAACACCGAAAAGAGCTGACCCGTTTAGCAACCCTGCTAGAAAACTATCAGCGCCTGATTGACGATGTGGCTATGGCAGTCGTATTTCCCTATTTGCCGGATAATCCCGTTGAATCAACGATAGATTTTAATTCAATCAAAGACAAAGTGGCCGCTGAGTTTACTGAGAAAATGAACGAAAGCTTGACGCTTGTTTTGGAGTTGTTGAGAAAAACCCAAAAAATCAGCAAAAAAGTGTACGAAAAGGTCGAACCCAGGTATTTAAAGTCTTATCAGGATATTCGCAGTCAGCTTGATAGTTTGTGGTTCGAAGGCTGTCTTTATCGCAACGGGTTGGCGCGACTTCAGTCTTACGGGCGCTACCTGCAAGCGCTGGACAAACGAATGGAACGAATGTTGATTAATTTTCCCCGTGAAGAGGCTTGTTTGAAAGAAATCAACGCTCTGCAACGTCGGATTGACAAAATACCCAATTCTCCACACAACAAAGAGTATACCGAAGCCCAAAATGAGCTGTTCTGGATGCTACAAGAATATCGAGTATCCATTTTTGCTCAAGGGATCAAAACCGCTTATCCGATTTCAGTAAAAAGAATTGAAAAACAAATAGATAGCTTAAAGTATTTAGACTGAGCTTTAAGTTTTGAAAGGGCTGCTCATTAATGAGATATATTGGTGATTTGCATTAATAATCCGGTAATTCGTTAAATAGGTCGCAAAACAACCAATGAACTGTTGGATAATTGAACAATTTTGATACACTTTACTTACAGTTTTTGAAAAGTGAAGTCGTATGAGTGCAAGTCAGTTAAACAAAGCACTCATTTCACGGATGTTAATGAGTGCGCTCACTGGGATTTTTTTAATCCTACCGAAAGTCGCAGTTGCCGACGAGTCTTTGGCTATTGTCTACCCAATTCATGCCTATGAACCCGTTATTACTGATTCAAAGGCCTTGTCCATTCCTATTGGAAATCGCTTCGGTTTCGAAATTGCAGAGCTGAAAAATCCGACACCCGTCGATATGTTCGAGCTGTCCTTCTTGAGTCGGTACGACTTCGCTGCCAACAGTATTAACGGCTTTGCTTTCTCCAGGCCACTTGTGTTTCGAATCACGGTGAAAGGATACAGTCTCTTTGAGACCGCTGATAACGACTCCAACTATTTTGCGTTCGATAGAAATTTGGAGCAGGAAATACGTCGTCCTCGATTCCTGTTCTCTCTGACGCAACATTTCTAGTGTATATCCAGGTAAAGCGGGAGACTCACAACTTAGCACGCATTTGACGAGCTTTCAGTTTCCCGCTATTGATTCGGCCGAAGAAC
>JBPEWV010000166.1:0-2113 GCA_052032335.1 Pleionea sp.
CGCGCGCTCTAGCTCTTGAATAAAGGCATCGATGCAACGAGGTTCTTTTTGAATTGCGCGAACCACATCCAGACATTGAATATTGCCGGAACCTTCCCAGATCGCATTAATCGGTGCTTCACGATACAGCCGTGCTAAAACGTTATCTTCGACCACTGCCACGCCGCCGATTGACTCCATGGCTTCGTAAGTGTGTTGGGCGGTTCGTTTGCAGATCCAATATTTTCCTAATGCAGTGCCGAGGCGAAATAAATGCGACTCATGTTCTTCCTGTATATTGTCGAGGCTGTGCGCCAAACGCATACTGAGTGCTAACGCAGCCTCTGATTCCAGACCCAGATCTGCGAGTACGTTTTTCATCAGCGGTTGTTGGTGTAACGGTTTACCAAACGCCGAGCGACCAGCAGTATGATGGATTGCCTGACTGGACGCCAACCCCATTAACGACGATGAGCCCACCATACAGTCAAATCGGGTCATGGCTACCATTTGTAAAATAGTTCTGACGCCACGTCCTGGCTCGCCTATCATCCAGGCAAACGCATTTCGAAACTCGATTTCGGAAGAAGCGTTAGAAACGTTGCCCATTTTATTTTTCAGTCGTTGGATGAACAGGTTATTTTTCTCACCATCAGGTCGCCATCGGGGCATTAAAAAACACGAGAGTCCCTCATCGTTCTGCGCTAACATTAGAAAGCCATCACACATGGGAGCTGAGCAAAACCATTTATGTCCGGTAAGCAGATAAGTTTGGCCTGGGCCTACTTTTGTCACAGGCACTGCAAATGAGGTATTGGCTCGAACGTCGGAGCCCCCTTGTTTTTCGGTCATCGCCATGCCGATGGTGACACCATCTTTTTCAAAATAGGGGACATTGTCTGGGTTGTATTGGTTGCTGAGTATCTTGGGCAACCAGTGTTGCGCCACATCCGGTTGATGGTTGAGCGCAGGAACCGAGGCAAATGTCATGGTTAATGGGCAGCCGCTACCCGGATCGGCTTGTGTGTGCAAATATTCGATCCCTGCACGCACCACGTGAGAACCCGAAGACTGATTGACCCAAGGCAAATTATGGTGGCCAGCCTTAATCGCAGCTGTCATCAGCTGATGGTATGAAGGATGATAATTGACTTGATCAATACGACGGCCAAATCGGTCGTGCGATTGGAACTCTGGCTTGCAATAATTTGCGTCAAATCCTGCGCGCAATAATTCGTGCCCTACTTGGTGACCATAGTCTGAGAGCTGTGCTTCTCCCCAATGCCCTTTAAAAGTTGATACATAATGTCGCAAACAACGGTTACTGGTGAATGCGTTGTAGTTTTCCAGGGCACTGGGTTGATTCGATACGAGATGGGTTTCGACGTTCAGTCGAGAATCAATGTTATTCATTGTGTCATAGTCTTATCGGGAGTATGACTTTTAAATATACCAAAAGATTGGTTGATGTCGACCAGCGGTATTATTGATCGGGCAACTCTATTCGAACGGTCAGTCCTCCAGAGGCTCGATTGAATAACTTCAATCGGCCATTATGCGCTGAAACAATGTCTTTACAAAGCGCTAACCCTAAACCGGTGCCGTAGGACTTAGTAGTGAAAAATGGCAGCAGCGCTTGAGCCAGCTGTTCTTCACTCATTCCGGAGCCAGCATCACTCACTTCAAAAATCAATTTATCTAAATTACTGCTAATCGTAAGGTAAATATCATCTTCGGGACTGCCGGACTCCTGAGCATTTTTTATCACATTAATTAATACCTGTTCAATTTGCCCGGTGTCGAAGTTAAAGTGTGACTTCTGAACCGCGAGTGATACCTTTACTCGAGTTAATTCTTGTAACTGTTGGGCGAAGTGACGAACGTCAACTCTGATTTTATTCGGCTCTGGCAGTCGGGCAAACTTCGCATATTGTTCGATAAAGTTATGCAAGTGTTGTGCTCGGCGTTCAATGGTCACGAATATATCGAGCAGTTTCTCTTTCGGAGCGTCGAAGTTGATGATTTTTTGCGCTGAGTGAGTTAACGACTGAATGGGGGCCAGAGAGTTATTCAGTTCGTGACTGATTAAGCGGATGACCTTTTTCCAAACTAAAAGTTCTTCTCGGTTAACTTC
>JBPEWV010000167.1:0-1811 GCA_052032335.1 Pleionea sp.
ATGGTCAAAATTAACCTGTTGAAAGTATCGACAAAAATCGCCTTGCTGATTTTTAAAGCTGGCTTTTACTGCGACTCTAGAACCATCCTTCAACTTAAATTCTTTGCCACTTGCTTCAGAACTAAGAATTGACGTAAGTTGTCGCCAGCCATCTTCTTTGTTGACTCTTTCGCCGCCGGAGAAACTTCCAGCGCTAAAACCAATCACGACTGCGGCCAGTGTTGCTGCCATAGCGTGTTGTTGAATACCAGAAACTGCTCGTCGCCATAACGACATATCCACCACCGAGCTATCGTTCGAATTCGTTACGCTACTGTATTTCGCTTTCGAAACTAACATCCCGATCGCACTTGGCAAGGGTCGACGATCGATTGTCTGATAGGTTAATGCAACCATCGCATCAGTCATTGACAGCTCGGCCATTCGATTGGCTAACGACTCATCTTGCTCGATCGCATCGCGGATTGTATTCATCTCGTGCTCTGGCAGTTCCGCATCGATGAAAGCCGACAATTGCTCGTCTGTTACCGTCATGCAACTATCTCCGGATCGTGTTTCTTAAACCATCCCGCCAAGGTCGCTCTTGCGCGCGACAAACGGCTCATAACCGTGCCGACGGGGATATCCAAAGTCTTTGCAACATCCTTATAACTCAAACCTTCTAAAGCAATTAATCCAATAATCGAACGCTGGTCGTCGGGTAATTTGTTCATTGCTTCATTGACCTGATGTAGAGTCATGTGGTTCGTCATTTCTTGTTCACCATCGACGGTTTGCATTTGTTGCAACTCAGGGTTTTCCGTTGCCTTTTGACGAACTTTCTGAGAACGAAATTCATCGATCCATAAATTGCGACAAATTCGAAATGCCCACTTTAAGAGGTCAACATCATCGGGCATTGTTTTAACCAACATTCGTTCGATGGTACTTTGTAACAGATCATCACTGTCTGCTTCTGAGCCTGTCAACGAAAACGCAAAACGTCGAACTTTTGGTATTATTTGTTGCAAATCATCTTGCATTTATCGATACCTCCCATACAGCTTTGTGTCTGATGCATTTGCTCGTCATTGTTAGACATTGATGCTACGAATCGTTTTTCAAATCTCGTCTTCGAAACAAACCAAGGGTTTATTACGACCTTCGATAGGTTGACGGCTCAGCGTTCATTTTTATTCCAAAAATTTTTTTGGAATTTAATTTTTAACTGAACCGTCTTATAGTTAACAAAGGTTACTCAACGAGTTTTATTTTCATGATACACCAAAAGAAAATCTGGTTTTGCGTACTATTTCTAATATTAACAATAGGTTATAGCTCGCACGAGGCTCAAGCAGCAGAGGTCTTACCAGTAAAGCCATCCATCGTGCGGCCGGTTAAACCCATTAAAAAGTTATCTGAAAAAGTGGAGAAAGAATTAGAGGAAAAAGCCAAATTAACGCAAACCATGGAGTCAACAGAGGTGGCGTCGGAGCCTATTAAGCACACTCTTGAGTCAGCAAGCGAACTGCACACACAATTACCAACAACCTTCGACATAGTGAATAAGGCTGGCGAAGTTGTTTTCAGCGAAATTACCGTCGAAGATGGTTGGCGTGCCATAAAAAATCAGTGGTTGCTCTTACTGAAACCTGAAGAAAGAAAATATTTGACCGCAATGGAAGCCCATATTACCAGCGAAAAAACCATGCCGAGCCTAGGGTTATCTTTGGTCCAGTTTACGCTCCCAGACGCGCTCGACTCTTACCAAGCAATAAGTCAGCAGTTACCTCAACATTTGCTGGAGAAATTAGGACGCAATCACATCTATG